>JAHEMW010000001.1:33699-59521 GCA_024643505.1 Demequinaceae bacterium | reverse complement strand
CGGACACATCGTAGATACCGCGCAACGTGACGCCGTGATCGGCGAGTTCCGACACCGCCTGATCGAAGTGCTCAACGACCTCGGCGAGCTCGTCATCACGGCTGTGAAGCAGGCCATCGAGAACGGAAAAGAGGGTGAAGCCCTGGGGCTGATCGGTCATGGCACTAGTGTCACCTGCGGCGCCCGTCAACGGAAATCCGTGTCCCCCGCAACGATCGCCGCGAGGCCACTGAGCCCGGCCGCGCTCCCCACCACATGCAAGCCCTCTACGGGCTCGCGATTGTCGACGCGCACCGGCGCAGCGTCTGGCCACGTCACTTGCACAGCGGCCCGAACCTGTTCGGGCAGGATGTCGACACCGAAGAGTCGCGAGGCGTCGACGAGCGCGCGCGACGCGACCTCCTCGCCTGGTTTGTCCACCGCGTAGGACAGTCGGAACACGTGGCGGCCCTGCGCGCGCTCCGCGAGCCACGGCCACTTCGCCGTCTCGTGGGTCAGCGCCTTTGCGCGCGTGACCGTGCCAACCGCGAGCACCCCGGTGCCGCGCGGCGCACTGTCGAGCGCGTCATTCTCGACCGCGACCGTCACGATCGTCACGTAGCGAGGGGGGTCAGCCGGAAGATCGGGGACGAGCGTTCGCGCGACCGACAGCGGTACGGCAAGCACCACGCGGTCTGCCTCAACCCGACCGCCGTCGAGGTGCCAGCCGTCGTTCCCTCGCGTGAGCGACCGCACTCGCGTAGACGTCACGATGTGAGCACCAGCGAGGCGCGCTTGTGTCGCGACAGCCTCACACAGGCGCGAGACGCCGCCGACGATTCCCTGGACCGCGCTGCCGGCGGGTGAGCTAGCACGCCGTGCGCGCGCGAGACCGACGAGTGAGCCCGTCGCACGCAACTGCTCAACGAGGCTTGGGTCGATCGACCCAAGCGGAAGTTCGTCGAGATCGCGCGAGTACACGCCTTGCAAGATCGGAGCGACGAGTTCCCGTGCGACGGCATCGCCGAGCCGTTCGCGCACCAACTGCCCGACGGTGACGCGGTCAGACAAGTCGCCAAGGGGTCGCGTCGGTTCCTGCGCGACGTATTCGGCGGCCACCCTGCCGATCACCGCGATCACCTGCGGGTCGTGGGGATCGGTGGGGATTCCGAGCCATCCCGTCGCCGGAAGCGCGTACGCACGCTCACGGCTGACCACCCACGCAGGCAATGGGGCGGGGTTCACGACGTCCTCGCCTAGGCCAAGCTCGCGCGCGAGTGCCGCAACAGTCCCGCCCCGGGTGGCGAAGGACTCTGCCGCGGCATCGACCGTGAGCCCGTCAACCTCGATTGAGGAGGTGCGCCCCCCCACCCGTGGCGCGGCCTCGATCAGGGTCACGTCGTTGCCTGCGCGCGCGAGGCGCCGCGCCGCGAGGAGGCCAGCGAGTCCACCGCCAATCACGACCCAGCGCTCGGTCCCGTCACTCATAGCCGTGCACCTCTTCCACGATTCGCGCGAGCACATCCGGATCCGTCTCGGGCGGCACGCCGTGTCCCAAGTTGACGACGTGTCCGGGCGCGCTCTCGCCGCGGGCCACGACATCTCTCACGTGCGCGGTGAGCACGGTCGCCGGCGCCGCCAGCCGCGCGGGATCGATATTGCCCTGCAGCGGGAAGGATCCGCCAAGCCTGCGCGACGCTTCATCGAGCCCGACGCGGTAGTCGACTCCCACCACCGTCGCGCCGGTTTGGACGATGGACTCAAGCAGGTGCGCTCCGTGGGCCGCAAAGTGAACCCGCGGCACCGGGAGGTCTGAGACATAGGCAAACGCGGCTGCCGACCCCGGGGCGCAGTGACGCTCATAGTCCGCCACGCCAAGCGATCCCGCCCACGAGTCAAACAGCTGGACCGCAGATGCGCCCGCGTCGACTTGAGCGCGCAGAAACAGCCCCGCGGCACGTGACGTCCACGCGACGAGCGCGGCCCACGCCTGGGGATCCGAGAACATGAGCGTGCGCGCGGCAAGGTGGTCGCGCGATGGCCGACCATCGACCATGTATGCGGCGAGGGTAAAAGGTGCCCCGGCAAACCCGATGAGGGGAGTGCGGTCGAGTTCCGCCACGGTGAGGGCGACGGCCTGCCTGACAACGTCGAGCCCGGCGTCGAACGCGCCGCGATCCCCAACCTCGCCGAGATCCGGCAACGCCTCGACGTCGCGCACGGTGCGGACGGGAGCGGCGAAGACCGGACCGACGCCTGGCGCAATCTCGACGTCGACACCGGCCACCTTCATCGGAACCACGATGTCGCTGAAGAATATTGCCGCGTCGACTCCGTAGCGACGCACCGGTTGCAGCGTGATTTCGGCCGCGAGCGCGGGCGTGAGGCACGCGTCGAGCATCGCAGTTCCGGCCCGGGCGACGCGATACTCCGGCAGAGATCGTCCGGCCTGACGCATAAACCACACCGGTCGATGCGCGGGGCGTCGACCCTCAAAGGCCGCGATCAGCGGCGCGTCCGCCGTCCGCCCGTCGGCGAGCGGATGGTCGATCGCGAGCACGTCAGACACCACCGTCATCCCTCGATTCTGCCTTGTTTCTCGAGCATGTCAGAATGGACGGCGTGGTGCTCGTCTCCTTCGTCGCAAGTCACCGCAACCGCGAACTCGCCGTGCTCGACAGACTGACCGTCGGTGCCGCTGGTCTCGCGGATGCGGTGGTCAGGACTCCTTCCATCGATGGCGTCGTCGTGCTGCCGACGTGCAACCGCTTCGAGGTGTATCTGGAGGCAGACGACGCGGTGGGGGCTCGCGCGGTCGTCGTCGAGCAGTTGGCCCTGTCCACGCACCTCGAGCGGGACGTCATCGCCGACGCCCTCGTGACCTACGAGGGCGACGACGCGGTTCAGCACCTGATCTCCGTGGCGTCCGGCTTGGATTCGATGGTGGTTGGCGAGCGCGAGATCTCGGGACAGGTGCGGCGCGCGCACGCCGACGCTCAGAGTGCTCATCACATTTCGCCACGCCTTGACCGCCTCTTCCAAAGCGCGCTTCGGACCTCTCGCGTCGTCGCGTCGTCCACCGGGCTCGGAACGTCAGGGCACTCGGTGGTGTCCGTTGCGCTCGACCTCGCGGACTCGACGGCGCAATGGCGTGACGCACGCGTGCTCATCATTGGCACCGGGGCGCTGGCTGAGGCAGGGCTTGGCGGGCTCATCGGGCGCGGAGCCAGGCTGCGAGGCGTGTTCTCGCCGTCCGGTCGCGCGACGGAGTTCGCCGCGGCACACGGACTTACCGCGGTGGATTCCGCTGACCTTGCGAGTGCGGTTCGAGACGCCGACGTCATTTACGCGTGCTCCGGTGGCGAAAGCATCGTGTTGACTCCCGCGCTCGTCGCGCGCGCGAGGGCAGGCGTTGACCACTCCCTCACCATTATCGATCTGGCCCTGCATCGCGATGTCGCGGCCGGAGTGAGCGACCTGCGTGGCGTGAACGTGATATCTCTCGAAGATGTCGGGGCGCGCGCACCGTCCGAGTCGGTCGGCGCGGTGGAGGCGGCGCGCTCCATCGTTGCGCATGCGGTCGCGAGGTTCGGCGACGGCGAGACGTCACGCGATCTCGATCCGGCGGTCGTCGCGCTGCGCGAACATGTCTTTGGCCTGCTGGAACGCGAGATCGCGCGCATACGCCCGACGCCCGGGGCCGACGCCGACGCGATCGCGAGCGCTGACGCGACCGAGGCGGCACTGAGGAGGTTCGCCAAGACGCTCCTGCACACTCCGACCGTGCGAGCTCGCGAGCACGCTGCCGCGGGTGACAGCGAACGGTACCTAGCGGCGATCCGCGCGCTCTACGGCATCGACGTCGCGGTGCCGCCCGACGCGTGCCCGGCCATCGAACCCTCCCACCCGACCGCGTCGGCGTAAACGACGGCGAAGGACGACGCGTCGGGTTCTGTGGCCCTCGTCCGATACGGGAGCGCGCGATCAACGCCCCACATCGCGAGTCCGCCTGCGGCGAAGAAGCCCACGTAAAGCGCCACCGATCTCCACAAGCCTTCCCAACCAAGTTTTTCGAGATTGATAATCGCGTAGGGGTAGCGCGCGGTTGGGTCAACGTATCCACGCAGCAACGCGAAGCCCAGGTAGAGCACGAAGTACGTCAGGATTGCGAACGCCCACCACCATCGCAAGCGCCGATGCTCGACCGTGATCACCCACATGGCGAGTGTCGCGACAGGCGTCACCGCGTGATACAGCAACGTATTCGGGATCCCCGCCACGGCGGCCGGCGGTAACGGCTCGGGCAACCCGATGACCGAGAAATACACGATCATCACGACGACGAGATAGAACGTCACTGTCGCTTGCACCCATGGCGGCGGCGGTTGCCGATCGGCGAGCAGCGCCCACGCGCCCCACAGCATCACCACGGCCGCGAGCAGGTTGGCCTGTGGGGTCACGTACGCCCACCACTCCTGCGGCGCGCGAACGCTGAGGTTGTAGCTCGCGTAGATGGCGATCGCCGCGATGGCGATGCGGATCAGTGCGTAGAGCGCTCGCACGGCTAGAGGTCGAGGCGTTCGAGCATGTCGGTGACGAGCGCGGCAACCGCCGATCGCTCCGAACGCTCGAGCGTCACGTGCGCAAACAATGGATGCCCCTTGAGTGCCTCGATGACGGCGGCGATGCCGTCGTGCCGCCCCACGCGCAAGTTGTCGCGCTGTGCGACGTCGTGAGTGAGGACAACCCTTGAATCCTGTCCAATACGGCTGAGCGTGGTGAGCAGCACGTTGCGCTCAAGCGACTGCGCCTCGTCGACGATCACAAACGCGTCGTGCAGCGACCGGCCACGGATGTGCGTGAGCGGGAGAACTTCGAGCATGCCCCGCGCGAGCACCTCCTCGACGACCTCGGAACTCACCATCGCCCCGAGCGTGTCGAAAACGGCCTGGGCCCAGGGGTTCATCTTCTCGGCCTCAGATCCGGGCAGGTAGCCGAGCTCTTGACCCCCGACCGCGTACAGGGGTCGGAACACCATCACCTTCTTATGACGTCGGCGCTCCATCACGGCCTCGAGGCCAGCGCAGAGGGCGAGGGCGCTCTTTCCTGTGCCCGCTCGGCCACCCATCGAGACGATACCGACGCTCTCGTCAAGCAAGAGATCGATCGCGATCCGCTGCTCGGCACTCCTGCCGTGGAGACCAAACACTTCCTGGTCGCCGCGTACCAGGCGAATGTTGCCGTCCGAGGTGACGCGTCCGAGCGCGCTGCCGCGCTGCGAATGGATGACGAGTCCGGTGTGGACCGGCAGCGTGGCGACGTCCTCGCCGCACTGCTCCGCCGAGGGCCCCGCGACACGCTCGTGCTCCCACAGCTCGGCCATGTGCTCCTCAGGGAGCTGAATTTCGCGCATGCCCGTCCAGCCGGAGTCGATCGCGAGTTCCGCGCGGTACTCCTCAGCGCCGATCCCGAGGGCTGACGCCTTGACGCGCATCGGAAGGTCCTTCGAGACAATGGTCACCGCGTGCCCCTCCGCGGCCAGATTCGCCGCGACGGCAAGAATTCGGGTGTCGTTGTCACCGAGCCGGAAGCCGCTCGGCAGCACGTCTTGGTTCGTGTGGTTGAGTTCCACTCGCACCGTTCCGCCGGCGGGGTTGACCTCGATGGGCTCATCGAGTTTGCCGTGTTCGACGCGAAGTTCGTCGAGCATTCGCAGCGCCGACCGCGCAAAGTAGCCCAGTTCAGGATGGTGGCGCTTGGCCTCAAGCTCCGTGATGACGACGACCGGCAAGACGACGGAGTGTTCCGCGAATCTCTTCATCGCGCGCGGATCCGACAGGAGTACCGACGTGTCCAAGACGAAAGTCCGCAGCGCGGTGGCGGATGCGGACTCGGACGACGTGTCGGTGGTGTGCGAGGTGGCGGTCACTAAGGCTCCCAGCGGTCAGGCCGCAGGGCGCCGATCGCCCTGCGGCGATGAGTTAGGTCAGCACCGGATCGATGCGACGTCGTGCGCTTCCCACAACTGAGACGGTACGCCCGCCGCGCACGACCGCTCCGCGACACGCCGCGGGCATCGGACTCCACCCCCGCGCTCGGGCGTGTCTACCGTCCAAGCCGGCGCTCGCGCAGTGCAAAGTCGCGCAACGCGCGAAGAAAGTCAACGTGCCGGAAGTCCGGCCAATAGGCCTCGCAGAAGTAGAACTCGCTGTGCGCGCTCTGCCACAACAGGAAGCCAGAGAGCCGCTGCTCCCCCGACGTTCGTATGACCAGATCGGGATCCGGCTGACCCTTCGTGTACAAGTGTTCGGCGATGTGTTCGACCGAGAAATGCTCCGCGACTTCCTCGAGCGAATGACCGGCGGCAACGCCGGAATGGAGGTACGAGCGCACCGCCGCCGCAATTTCGTGTCTCCCGCCGTACCCGACGGCAATGTTCACATGGAGGCCTTCGACGCCGTCCGTCGATTGAATCGCAGCGCTGAGTCTCGCGGTGGTTGACGGCGGGAGGAGCGACGCGTCCCCGACATGCTGGAGCCGCCACCGGCCGTCACGAGCGAGGTCTTCGACGGTGACACAGATGATCTCGAGGAGGGCATCAAGCTCGTCCGGATCGCGGTCGAGATTATCGGTCGACAGCATCCACAGCGTCACGACTTCGACGCCCGCCTGTTGAGACCACGCGAGAACCTCCGTGATCTTGTCGGCGCCGCGCTGGTGACCGTGCGCCGCCGACTGGCCGGCGTGTCGCGCCCAACGGCGATTTCCGTCGAGGATGACGCCGATGTGGCGCGGCACCTTGCCAATACCGCGCACCTGCCGCGCCAACTGGTTCCCATACGCGCCGTAGACCAACGCCCTGAGACCCATAGACGCCCCTTCTCGCTCGCCGGCGGCGCTCGCACCCGGGACCAACGGTACTAGGCGAAACTCTAAGTTACGGTATCGTAGGTTTATGTCTGAGACGCTCTTGGCGCCCCGAAAACCGGTCATGCGGGGCTGGCTTCACCTGGGCATGACGCCGTTCGCGCTGATTGCCGGAATGATCCTCGTCGTCGTCGGCGACACGCTCGCAGCGCGAGTGAGCACCGCGATCTTCACGCTCACAGCAGTCATGTTGTTCGGCACCTCCGCCGTCTACCACCGCGGAAACTGGTCCGATCGCACGGCCGGGGTGCTGCGCCGCATGGACCACGCGAATATCTTCCTCATCATTGCGGGCACCTACACGCCACTGTGCGTGCTCCTGCTTGACACCCGAACATCAACGATCGTGCTCAGCATCGTGTGGGCGGGAGCCGTGCTTGGGCTGCTGTCCCGCGTACTGTGGCTCGGCGCGCCCCGCTGGGTCTACGTGCCGCTCTACGTCGCGCTTGGCTGGGGGGCGCTCGGATTCCTCGGAGAGTTCTATCAGACCGGCGGCGCTGCGGTCGTATGGCTCATCGCGCTCGGCGGGCTGTGCTACACCGTGGGCGCCGTCATCTACGCGACGAAGTGGCCGCGCGGCTCAGTGCGGTACTTCGGCTTTCACGAGATCTTCCACTCGCTAACGATCGCGGGATTCGTCTGCCACTATTTCGCTGTTGCCGTCGCCGTCGCTCGGACGTGAGGGCTCGACGGGCGGGTGTGTGCGCACCTTCCGCAGGTGCTTCGACAGCGACCTGAACAGAAGCACCGCGACCGCGACGAGCGCGAAGGTCGCCACGAACGCCGCAAATCCTGGTCCGCCAGAGAAATCGGAACTCATGCGCACACCTCCTAGCGACTATCCTGCCTCACGATGACCGACGCACTCGACCGCCCTCCCCGCCGACGCGCCGTCGTGTGGGGGTGGATCGGCGTCGCCGCGCTCGTGGCGGTCGTCGGCTGGTTCGGGTGGCAGTCGGCCCAGCAGGCGGTCCGCTGGAAAGACGTTGGCTTCGCGATCGACGGCCCGACGAGCGCCCAAGCCACCTTCGACGTCTATCTCTACTCGGACGCGGGCGCGACCTGTCAGGTGCGCGCCCTCAATGAGCGCTTCGCCGAAGTCGGCGTCGCCACCGTGGATGTCGCGCGCGCCGACGGCGCGGAGCAGCGCATCACGGCAACCGTCGTCACGACAGAAGAGGCGACGACTGCCGTCGTGAAGTACTGCACTGCCGCGGGGTAGGTGAAGTCGCGACGGCGACCTTGCTATCCTGGCCAATCGTGCACGAGGAGATGTTGTGACGGATTCAGACGTGACCTGGCTCACCCAGGAGGCATACAACCGACTCCAGGAGGAATTCGACCACCTGGTGACGGTGGGGCGCCCCGCCATTGCCAAGGAGATCGACGAGCGCCGCCAAGAAGGCGACCTCAAGGAGAACGGCGGCTATCACGCCGCCCGTGAGGAGCAGGCAAAGCAGGAGGCTCGCATCGAGCAACTGCGCCGAATATTGCGCGACGCTACCGTCGGCGAGGCGTCAGCGTCGGACGGCACTATCGCGTCGGGCACCGTCGTGACGGCGGAGGTTGCGGGACGCGAGATGCGCTTTCTCGTCGGCTCTCGCGAGGTCGCCGAAGGTACGGACCTCGACGTCTTCTCTGCTCAGTCTCCCCTGGGCGCAGCGCTGCTCGGCAAGGCTCCGGGCGATACGACGAGCTACGAGGCGCCGAACGGGCGCGAGATCACGGTCACGGTGAAGTCAGCCGAACCCTTCGTCGGCTAATCTTCCGCGCGGTGGCGCGCGCGGCGAAGAAGCCGCCGCGACTTCTCCCGGATGACCGGGATTTGCGCCGTAATGGTGGGCGGATCCGCCACCTCAAAAGACTGATTGCGCAAGGCGGTGACGAACGCCGTCGTGAACGCCACGAGCGGTACGGCGATCACGGCGCCGACGAGCCCCGCGAGCAGAGTGCCCGCGGCGACGGACAACAGGATGACCATCGGATGCAAGGACGCGGCGCGGCCGAACAGCCACGGGTACAGGACGTTGCCCTCAACCTGCTGCACGACGAGGACCGCCGCGAGCATGAGCAACGCCTTCACCCAGCCGCCGTCAAAGAGCGCGACGAGCACCGCAACGAGCCCGGAGATCGTGGCACCAAAGATCGGAATGAACGAGAACAGAAACACCATGACCGCGATGGGCAGGGCGAGCGGCACGCCGAGAATCCACGCCGCCAACCCAATACCGACGGCGTCGACAAGCGCAACGAATGCCGACGTTTGCGTGTAGCGCCTCAAGGTGCGCCACGAGTTGAGGCCCGCACGGTCGATGCTTTCGTGACGTTCGCCGGGCAGGTGGTTGATCCCCCACAGCCACATGGCGCGACCATCACGCAAGAAGAAGAACAAGGCAAGCAGGGCGATCACCACGCCGGCAAACACCGCGCCAATCGTGCCCGTGAATGACAACGCCCCGCTGGCGACGCCCCATGCGTTGTCCTGAATCGTCGAGGTGACCGACTCGACAATCCCGTCGAGCCGCTCGCGAGACACCCCGAGCGGACCGTTGACGAGCCAGTCGACGAACTCGTGAAAGCCGTTGATGGCCGCGTCGCGAAGCTCTCCGAAGCCGGCGACGAGCGAGCTCCCCGCCAGCGTCGCCAACGTGATCGTGATCGTGAGCAAGGCGAGAATGACGATCGCGGATCCGGCGCTGCGACGCAAGCCCCATCGCTCGAGCCGGTTGACGGTGCGGCTGAGCGGCGCCGCAATCAGCACCGCGATGACGAGCGGAAGCAGGACTGGCGCGAGCGTGGCGAACCCCGTCGCGAGAGCGAGCACGACAACGCCAACTATGACAATCCGCCACGAGTATCCGGCCGCGACGCGCAGCCCGAGGGGTATCGCCGTGACGGGCGAGCCATCCGACAAGAGCACGTCTTGGGGCTCCGCGTTCGGCTCGTCGAGAGGCGGGGTCGGCATAGAGCGAGACTAACGCGAGCGCGCACGATTCCTGGACCACGCGCGGAACATGCGCGCAGGCGACGACGTTGACGAACGCGAGGAAGGGATCCCACCATGTTCGGCATCAATCTCAACACGACCGCAGCCGTCGCGAAGGACGAAGCGCTTGCGGGGCGAGACACCCCCATCAAGGTGGAGCACCCGCACGTCGTGCTCGGAACGGAACTCACTGCCCCGTGGCCGGATGGGACCGAGGTCATCTACATCGCCATGGGGTGCTTCTGGGGTGCGGAACGAATCTTCTGGCGGATCCCCGGCGTCTACGTGACGGCGGTCGGCTACATGGGCGGCTGGACCAAGAACCCCTCGTATCAAGAAACGTGCACGGGAATGACAGGGCACACCGAGACGGTGCAGGTCGTCTACGACCCGGCGGCCGTCGACCTCGACACGCTGTTCGCGGCTTTTTGGGAGAACCACGATCCGACCACGCTCAACCGCCAAGGCAACGACCGCGGAACCCAATATCGCAGCGCCATCTTCACCACGACACCCGAGCAGCTCGCCGCTGCCGAGGCGTCACGCGCGACGTATCAAGCGCGCCTCACGGGCATGGGGTTCGGCGCCATCGCGACGCAGATCTGCGCGGCGACGACGGCGGGCGACGGCGTCTTCTACTACGCCGAGGACTACCACCAGGGCTACCTGTACAAGAATCCCGGTGGCTACTGCAACCACGGGTTCTGCCAGGTGAGCTACGCCTAGGGCGTGCGCGCGCCGCGGGGCTAGCGGCGACCCGCGACGATCGCGATGATGCGCAAGAACTCCACGTAGAGCCACACGAGCGTGACAATCAGCCCGAAGGCTGCGCGCCATTCAACAGCCACGGGAGCGCCGTTCTTGACGCTGTTCTCAATGAAGTCGAAGTCTGCGATGAGCGACATGCACGCGAGCAGCACCGCGAACGCGCCGATGAGGACTCCGAGCGGAATGCCGGCAATGGTGACGTCGCTGCGCAGTCCCCAAGCCGAGTCGCTGCCGCCGAAGAGCATGAAGCCGAGGTTCACGAGGCCGAAAACGAGATACGACACCATCCCGATCAGCATGAACTTGCGGAACTTGGGGGTGTAACGCACCTTGCCCGATCGGTAGAGCGCCAGGCAGACGCCAAAAGTAATGCCCGTGGCTAGCAGCGCTTGTAGACCAGCACCGGGGACTTCGAACTGGGTCTCGACGTACGTGGTGAGGCCACCAAGGAAGTATCCCTCCGCGATCGCATACAGCGCGATCAGCACGGGGCTCGGGCTCTTCTTGAAGATGATGACGAGGCTCAACACGAACGCGACAAGCGCGGAGCCGAACATCGCGCCAACGTTCGGATACATGTACCCGGGAACCGCCGCAATTCCGACCAGAATCGCGATTCCCGCAGTCTTGGCGATCGTGCCTTCGTAGCTCATACGGCCGGTGTCGACCGAGGTCGCGGACGGAGCATCGAAGTGGGCCTGCAACTGCTCGGCGGTGACGGCATTGCCCTGCTCGTCATACGTCGCGCCGGGCTTGAACTCCTTGGAGCGGAACACGGGGCTTGGCACAAGTCCTCCTGAAGATAAAAGGTGTCGGAACATCATAACCGCGCCATCAGCGCTGCTCCGGACGCGACCGGGGCGCCCGAGTGCACTCCCGTTCCAAATTCCCACACAAACGGGCACCCGTATCATTTGACAGTGCCCGTATCGAGTGGTTTCATGGGGCGTGCGCCCAACGACGGGCGCTTGTCAGGGACGAGGCAGTCCGATGTACGCAGCGCAGCGGCAGCAGCGCATCCTCGAGTTAGCTCGCGAAGCGGGCAGCGTCGAGGTTGCCGCGCTTGCGCAGCGACTGGGGGTCGCGACGGAAACCGTCCGACGCGACCTCACCTCCCTTGAACGCCGCGGCTCCTTGCGGCGCGTGCACGGCGGGGCGATTCCGGTCGAACGCCTCGAGGTTGAACCGTCGCTCGCCACGCGTGCCGGGCGCCAATGGGAGACCAAGCGTCGCATCGCCGCTCGCGCCCTCGACTACATTCCCTCGGGCGCGACGGTGCTCCTCGACTCCGGTTCAACGGTGCTCGCCCTCATCGACCTCCTTCCGCCGGATCGCGAGCTCACGGTGCTCACCAACTCCGTCGCGGGCGCGTCGGCCCTCGCCAGCCGGCCCGGCGTCGACCTTTACTTCGTCGGCGGACGCGTGCGTGGCGTCACCGGCGCCGCGGTCGGCGAATGGGCAACCAGCGCGCTCTCGCACGTCGTCGTGGACGTCGCCGTGCTCGGCACCAACGGAATCTCGGCGGCGCGGGGCCTCACCACGCCGGACCAGGCCGAGGCCTACGTCAAGCGCGCGATGGTGAACTCCGGTAGACAAGTACTTGTCGTCGCGGACGCCAGCAAGGCCGGTGACGATCACCTACATCGTTTCGCCGACCTTGAGGACGTGGATGTCATCGTGACCGATTCGGGCCTCCCGGACGACGTGGCGCAAGAACTACGCGCCGCCGGACCTGACGTGGTGATCGCATGATCGTCACCGTCACGCCGAACCCCTCCGTCGACCGCGCCATCACCATCGACGAAATTCGCCGCGGCGAGGTCCTGCGCGCGACATCATCGCGCGTTGACCCCGGTGGCAAGGGCGTCAATGTGTCGCGCGCCCTCGCCGCACAGGGCGGCCAGACGGTCGCAGTCATTCCGTCCGGGGGGCCAGAGGGCCACCTGCTCGAGGAGCTACTCGACGCCGCAGGAGTGACGCGCCGCAGCGTGCCAGTGCGCGGGTCGGTGCGAATGAACATCAGCGTGCTTGAACCGGACGGCACCACGACAAAGCTCAACGAGCCGGGCCCACGCCTCAGCGACGCCGAGGTTGACGCGCTGCTGGCGGCGGCGCTCGACGCGAGCGAGGGCGCCTCCTGGATTGTCGGCTGCGGCAGCTTGCCGCCCGGGGTGCCAACGGACTTTTACGCGACGCTGGTCACTGCTGCGCGTGAGCGCGGTACCCGCGTCGCCGTTGATTCCTCCGGCGCCTCGATGACCGCGGCGATCCCCTCGCGCCCGCACCTCATCAAGCCCAACCACGAAGAACTCGCGGAACTCGTCGGAGCGGACCTACCGACGCTCGGCGACGTGCGCGACGCGGCTCGCGGCCTCGTCGCCGACGGCATCGACATCGTCGCGGTCAGCCTCGGGCGCGACGGCGCGCTCATCGTCACCGCCAACGACACGGTCCACGCGAGCGCAAGCATCGCCACTCCCGTGTCGACCGTCGGCGCCGGAGACTGCATGCTCGCGGGCCTCTTGCACGCCCTTGAACGTGGATTGCCACCGGACCAAGCGCTCGCCAGCGCAGTCCGCTGGGGTTCTGCGGCCGTTGCCCTTCCCGGCAGCGTCGTCCCCCGCCCCGAGGACCTGCGCGACATCGATGTCGTCGTCGACTCCTCACCGTCACTCACCTATCGCCTGGGTCACTGACCCGAAAGGAACTGGATATGTCGATCATCAATGACAGTCAGGTCATCCTCGACCTGACCGGCGCGGACCGCCACGCGGCGACTCGTGCCCTCGCGGAGCGACTCGTCGCGACCGGGCGCTGCACCGACCTCGATGCCTTCATCGAAGACGTGCGTCTGCGCGAAGAGAAGATGGCGACCGGCCTGCCCGGCGGCATCGGCATTCCCCACGCGCGCAGCGCGGCGATCACCGAGCCATCGCTCGTCTTCGGACGCTCTGCCGAGGGCATCGACTGGGGTGCCAAGGACGGGCCGGCCACCCTCGTGTTCCTCATCGCGGCGCCGGAGCAAGGCGGCGACGCCCACATGCAAATGCTTCCCAAACTCGCGCGCGCGCTCATGAAGTCGGAATTCAAGGAGGCGCTCGCTGCGGCAACGACCGAAGCGGAGGTCGTCGCGATTGTCAGCGCAGAGGTCGCGCTCGACCAGGCGCCCGCCGCAGCGCCGGTCGCGACGCCTGCGACCACCGCCCGGTCGCTCAAGCTCGTCGGCGTCACGTCCTGCCCTACCGGCATTGCGCACACCTACATGGCAGCTGAGTCCCTCGAGCGCGCCGCGAAGGCGGCCGGACACACCATGATCGTCGAAACGCAGGGGTCCGCAGGCTCTAGCCCCCTCGACCCCGCAGTTATCGCGTCGGCAGACGCAGTGATCTTCGCGCACGACCTAGAAGTCAAGGACAAGGGCCGGTTCGCGGGCAAGCCAACCATCGACGTCGGGGTCAAGAAGGGCATCTCCGACGGCCCCGCGCTCGTGGCAGCCGCCGCTGACCTCGTCAAGGCCTGGGAGGCCGACCCGTCGCTGGCCGCAAAGGCCGCGCCCGCAGCGGCGTCGGGTGGCCTCACGACGAAGGTCGAAGCTGACGTCCACCTCGGCATCAAGATCCGTCAGTGGCTGATGACGGGTGTGTCGTACATGATCCCGTTCGTGGCGGCCGGCGGCATCCTCATCGCCTTGTCGTTCATGTTCGCGCAGATGGCACTCGGAGAACAAGGCGCGATCGAGATCGTCAAGTACGGCCTCACCGCCGAAGGCGAGTACAACGTCGTCCAGAACTTCTCGGTGACGAGCCTCACGCAATGGGCCGCGCTCTTCTTCGTGATCGGCGCCGCATCGTTCGGCTTCCTCGTTCCGATTCTGTCCGCCTTCATCGCCTTCGCGATCGCCGACCGCCCTGGGCTCGTCCCCGGCCTCGTCGGCGGTTCCATCGCCGTCACGATGGGCGCCGGATTCCTCGGCGGCATCGTCACCGGATTCATCGGTGGTTTCGCTGCGAAGTGGATCTCCAGTTGGAAGGTCGCGAAGGGAGTAAGGGGCGTCATGCCCGTCGTCGTGATTCCGCTGCTGTCGACGCTGCTGACCGCCGGCCTCTTCATCACGGTTATCGGACGGCCGATTACGAGCCTCAGCGAAGGTCTCACGAATGGCCTCAACAGCATGAGTGGCGGTAGCGCGATCCTGCTCGGCGCCGTCCTCGGAGCCATGATGGGCTTCGACCTCGGTGGACCGGTGAACAAGGTCGCCTACTCGTTCGCGGTCGCAGGACTCGGCACTGCCGGCGCAGCGACCGACTCCGCGGAGTTGAAGATCATGGCAGCCGTGATGGCAGCCGGCATGGTCGCCCCGCTCGCGATGGCCCTTTCCACCACGCTTCGGCCAAAGCTCTTCACCGAACCCGAACGTGAGAACGGCAAGGCGGCCTGGCTGCTCGGGGCGTCGTTCATTTCGGAGGGCGCGATCCCATTCGCGGCCGCGGACCCCGTCCGGATCATCGTGTCGTCGGTCGTGGGCTCCTCCGTCACTGGAGCGCTGGCGATGGCCTTTGGTACCACGCTTCGCGCGCCACACGGCGGAATCTGGGTGCTGCCGCTGATCGGCAACTTCCTGCTCTTCCTCGTCGCGCTCGCCGCGGGTGTCATCGTCATGGCGACGATCGTCATCGCGCTGAAGTCGCGCGAGCCGAAGGTCGAAGCTGCGCCCATGATGGCGTCTGCGTAATCCACCACTGCACAAAGGAGCATGACCATGGCACAACGAACGGTGACTATCGCGTCGTCCGTCGGTCTTCACGCCCGTCCGGCCTCGCTATTCGTCGAGGCGGCAGCCGCGACAGGGCTTGACGTGGAGATCGGGCGCGCGGGCGACGACCTCGTCGACGCGACGAGCATCCTCGGCGTGATGGCGCTTGGCGCCAAGTTTGGCGAGGAAGTCGTTCTCAGCGCGGACGGGGACGGTGCCGACGAAGCACTCGAGACTCTCGTCGCGTTGCTGTCGCGCGACCTCGACGCGGAGTGACGGCCATGGGGTCGCCCGAGACGCGTCGCGGCATCGGCGTGAGCCCTGGCACGGCAGTTGGACCGGTGGTGCAAGTCGCACCGCCGGTCCGGCCGCCGGCCGACGAACCGCCTGCCGTCACGCCAGAAGCCGGAGCCGACGCTGTTCGCGCGGCCCTGGAGTCAGTCGCGGTCGAACTTGAGGCACGCGCAGCGAAAGCCGACGAGCACGCACAACAGATTCTCAAGGCCACCGCGCTCATCGCGCGGGACAAGGGCCTGTTTAAAGCCGCAAACAAGCAGATCATCGCTGGTCGGGGCCCCGCCCATTCCATCGCTGCTGCGATCGAAGAGTACGCGGCGCAGTTCGAGGCCCTCGGCGGCTACTTCGCCGAACGGGTCACCGACCTCCGTGACGTCGGTTCACGTGCGGTGGCGGCGGTGCTCGGCGTACCCGCGCCCGGTGTCCCCATCTTCGACGTGCCCAGCATCATCGTGGCCGACGACCTCGCGCCTGCCGAGACTGCGACGCTCGATCGCGCGCTCGTCGTCGGCATCATCACTGAGGGCGGCGGGCGCACGAGCCACACGGCGATTCTCGCCGCGCAGATGGGCATTCCCGCTGTCGTGCAACTGGAGGGCGCCACCGCGATCGCCGAGGGCACCACAGTCGCGCTCGACGGCGATTCCGGCGCCGTGACGATCAACCCAGATGAGGAGCTACTCGCGCAGCAGCAGGTCCGCCGCGAGCGCCGCGCGCAAGCGTTCGGGAGCGCGCACGGGCCCGGTGCGACGGCCGACGGCCACCCGGTCGCGCTGCTCGCGAACATCGGCGGCGTCGATGACGCGGAGCGTGCTGGCGCGCAGGATCTCGAGGGCGTTGGCCTGTTCCGTACCGAGTTCGTCTTCCTGTCGGCGGATCGCGCGCCGACCGTGGAGGAGCAGACCGACATCTATCGCCGCGTTTTTGCGCCGTTCGGAAGCCGTCGCGTTGTCGTGCGTACCCTGGACGCCGGCGCAGATAAGCCGCTCGCGTTTGCCGACCTCGGCCCGGAAGAGAATCCCGCGCTCGGTCGGCGCGGACTGCGCTTGTCTGCGGAACGTCCGGATCTGCTCGATGCCCAGCTTGAGGCGCTCGGAATCGCGGCGCGCGAGACGGGCGCCGACGTTCGTGTCATGGCGCCGATGGTCGCAACGGCCGAGGAGGCGGCTTGGTTCACACGTCGCGTTCGCGAAAATGGCCTACCCAAGGCAGGCGTCATGATCGAGGTCCCAGCTGCCGCACTGCGCTCGGCACATGTGCTCGCCGAGGTCGACTTCGGTAGCCTCGGCACCAACGACCTCGCGCAGTACACGATGGCCGCAGATCGCATGCAGGGAGAACTGTCAGACCTGCTCGACCCTTGGCAACCGGCGGTACTCGACGTCGTCGCCGCTGCGTGCCACGGCGCGCAGCATGCGGGACGGCCCGTCGGCGTGTGCGGCGAGTCTGCAGGCGACCCGCTGCTCGCCCTCGTGCTTGTTGGGCTCGGCATTTCGAGCCTGTCAATGGCGCCGAGCAAAGTACCGGCGGTTCGAGTGGCGCTCAGCATGCACACGCTCGCGCAGTGCCAGGGCCTCGCCGCCCTCGCCCGCGACGCGTGGGATGCGGGACAGGCCCTCGAGGCTGTGCGGACGAACGCTCGAGCGGAGTTCACGGCGTTGCTGTAGGCGGGAGTGCCCCCGGCGGGGCTCGAACCCGCACTTGACCGATTTTAAGTCGGCTGCCTCTGCCGGTTGGGCTACGGGGGCACCGACAAGGCTACAGTCGCGCGGCCGCAGAGAACGCGATTCCGTCCAGGATGTCGTGCTCGCTCGTCACGACGGCGTCGAGCACTCCCCCGGCGGACTCGACCTCCGATACCACCGTGCGGATCACCTCCCGCCACACGAGCGCGCCCGCCCCGATGACATCGACGCGCCCCGGATGCATGAACGGCATCGCGGAGCGCTCCGCGCGCGTGGCTCCCATCAGCGCATCGCACGACGCGATGGCGTCGCCGACCGAGACCACCGCGCCGTTGATCGCGTCACGGTCGTAGAAATCCAGACCGAGTGCATGAGCCGTGACCGTAGTGATCGTTCCGGCGACTCCGACGAGGGTGCGCGTTTGCGCCAGCGGCACGTCCGCCATCGCGGCCGAAAGGGCCTGCCTGACATCGCGAATCGCCGATGCCACCTCGCCCGCGCTTGGCGGATCGGATACGAGGTGGCGCTCACTCATACGGACGCACCCCACGTCCATCGAGTGCTCCGCCGCCGGTGCGAGTTCGCCGAGGACAAGTTCCGTTGAGCCACCCCCGAGATCGACGACAAGATAGGGCGGCGTGCAGTGCGACGGAAGCGCGCTCACCGCGCCTCGGAAGCTGAGCGCCGCCTCCTCATTGCCGCTGACGACCTCGGGAGTCACGCCGAGACGCTCGCGCACACCCACGAGGAATGCGTCGCGATTGCGTGCATCCCGGGTGGCGGAAGTCGCGACGAAACGGACCTGTTCGACGCCTCGCTCCCTGCACGTTTTCGCGTAACGCTCGGTAGCGACGAGGGTACGTGCGAGCGCCTCTGGCGCGAACTGACCTGTCCGGTCAACGCCCTGCCCGAGGCGCACCACCTCCATTTCTCGGACCACGTCGGTGAGAACACCGGTGGCGAGATCAATGTCGGCGACAAGAAGTCGGATCGAGTTGGTTCCACAGTCGATGGCGGCGACGCGAGGCATGCCGCCCATGGTAGTCAGCGTCGCTACGTCAGGTGCACGTGCAGCGGGTCGGACGCCAACGGTCGCGGATGAGCTCGAGCACCTCGTCGCCCAGGGGATTCACGCCGGGCCCCGCAGCGAGCGCGTGGCCCGCGAGCACGTGCAGGCACTTCACTCGATCGGGCATGCCGCCAGCGGACACACCGTGAATCTCCGGTTCGTCCGCCAGCGCATAGCGGTCACTCAAGTACGCGTGGTGCGCCGCACGGTACGCCGAGGCGAGCGACTCGTCCATCGCAAGTCGCTCTTGCATCTCCCGCATCGTTCCCGTTGCCTCAAGCGTGGAAATGGCGGCCACGGCGTCGGGGTGCGTGAGGTAGTACTGCGTGGGGAACGGAGTGCCGTCCGGCAAGCGCGGTGCGGTGTGAACAACCGTCGGCGCTCCACACACGCACCGAGCCGCAATCGCGACCACACCGCGGGGCGGGCGCCCAAGTTGCCTCGCGAGCACGTCAATGTCGCGGGCCGTCGCGGGGGTGTCGGGCATCCGAGCAGTCTAGGACGCAGGCTCGGCCGCAACCTCGCCAGCGACTTGAATCGATGACCACAAGCGCTCGTACCACGCCGCCTCGCGCGGCGCCTCGACGCGGGTGATCGACGCCGGCGCGGGCGTCGGGTCGGCAAGGCCCGGATCGACGACACGGTAGGGAGTTTCGCCCGGGAATACGTAGGCGAGTCGCTCGCGTGCCTGGGCGATGACGAACTTCGCATCGCCCCAGCGTGTGACGTCAGCGTGCAGGTCGTCGACCTGAACACGCGCCGCCTCCGCGTCGGACCGCAGCGCCCGCAGGTCGTCCTGTTGCTGGAAGTACACGCGCAACGACGGCATGAGCACCGCGATCGCGAGCACGGCGACCGCGACCAGCACGGCCGTCCGCCAGGACAGCGCGCCGATCGCGGATCCACGCGCCCCCGCACCATCGATCCGCGGCACGCCCTTCGGTGCATTGCGCGCGCGCCCGCCAGGACCGCCCGGCCGGGACGCCGGCTGTCGAGGTGCGCTCGCCCGCGCAGCCGGGCTGCGCCGCGGCGTGGCGCGCGCGTCGGGCCGCGAAGCAGAAAGCGGCGCGCCGGGACGGCGAGGGACAGACATGCCCTCATTGTCCCGACGCGCCGCCAACTCCCTGCGCTGCGCGTCAGCGAGTCGCGCGATTGGCGCGACTCACGTGACTATGCGTACCGACGCGGGAACGCTGACTTGCCGGCGTACCGCGCGGCGTCGTCAAGCTCCTCTTCGATCCGCATGAGCTGGTTGTACTTGTTGATTCGCTCGCCACGAGCGGGTGCGCCCGTCTTGATCTGGCCGCAGTTGTAGGCAACCGCGAGATCCGCGATCGTCGTGTCTTCGGTCTCGCCGGAACGGTGGGAAACCATCGCGGCAAAGCCAGCGCGCTGCGCCATCTGGACCGCATCCGACGTTTCCGACAGCGAGCCGATCTGGTTGAGCTTGACGAGCAGCGCGTTCGCGGAGCCCTCGACAATGCCGCGCTTGAGGCGGACGGGGTTCGTCACGAACAGGTCGTCGCCGACGATCTGCGTCTTCGTGCCGACGGAGGCGGTCAGACCCGCCCAGCCCGACCAGTCATCCTCGTCGAGCGGGTCCTCGAGAGAAACGAGCGGGTAGTCGGCGACGAGCTTCTCGTAGAACGCGATCATCTCGTCTGGCGTCTTGTGGCCGCCCTCCCACAGGTACTGACCGTCCGAGTAGAACTCGGTCGCGGCAACGTCGAGCGCGAGCGCGACATCGTCGCCCGGCGTGTAACCGGCCTTCTCGATCGCCACGAGGATGAGGTCAAGTGCGTCGCGGTTGCTTGGCAGGCTCGGGGCAAAGCCGCCCTCGTCGCCGAGGCCGGTGGCGAGTCCACGTTCCTTGAGCACCGACTTGAGCGAGTGGTAGACCTCCGCGCCCATGCGGAGCGCCTCGCGGAAGGTCGGCGCGCCAACCGGAGCGATCATGAACTCCTGAATGTCGACGTTCGAGTCTGCGTGGGATCCGCCGTTGAGGATGTTCATCATTGGCACCGGTAGCAGATGCGCGTTCGGGCCGCCGACGTAGCGGAAGAAGGGAAGATCCGCGCTGTCAGCGGCGGCCTTCGCCACGGCAAGCGAGACACCAAGAATCGCGTTCGCGCCAAGCTTGCCCTTGTTGTCAGTGCCGTCGAGGTCGATCATGATTTGGTCGATCACGCGCTGCTCGGTGGCCTCAAGACCGACGATCTCTGGGGCGATTTCGTCAATGACGGCGTCGACAGCCTGCTCGACGCCCTTTCCGAGGTAGCGACCCTTGTCGCCATCGCGACGCTCGACTGCCTCGAACGCGCCTGTCGACGCGCCAGAGGGCACGGCGGCTCGCGCGAAGGTTCCGTCGTCGAGAGCGACCTCAACTTCAACGGTGGGATTGCCTCGCGAGTCAAGAATCTCGCGGGCGCCAACGGCCTCGATGCTGGCCATGATGCTCCTTGGGTTGGTGGTGGGTTCCTGTGTGAGTCTATCGAGGCACGCCGCGACGCGCTGAGCGACGTAGGTCCCTGGTCAGGCGCCCTGTTCGGCCGCGCGGGCTTGGTCTTCGAGCGCGCGCGTTGCGGCCCGCAGAGCCGCCTCTGCGTCGACTCCGGCGCGATTCGCAACGGCGACCGCACGGAGCAGATCCGCCCCGAGTCCTTCGGCGTCGGGGGACGGCGTCACGCCGAGTCGTGCGGCGCGCGCGACAACCTTCTGGGCTCGCGCGAGTGCGCCGAGGGTCGCTGGAATGCCGTCAAGGCTCGACTCGCGCCCCATCGTGCTCGACTTGAGGTCTTCCCACCGCGCGCGCACGTCGGCGGCGGTGTCCGCGTCTCCGTCCGCGAACACGTGGGGGTGACGTTCGATGAGCTTGTCCGCACACCCGTGCGCGACTGCCTCGAGATCGAAGGGGTCGTCGGCATCCTCCTGGGCGATGCGCGCATGGAACACGACCTGCAGCAGCACGTCGCCGAGTTCGGATCGAAGGTCGGCACGCGTCCCTGTCTCGATGGCATCAACGAGCTCGTGCGCCTCCTCTAGCGCGTACGGCGCGAGCGAGAGGTGGGTTTGTTCGCGATCCCACGGGCATCCGCCGGGTGAGCGGAGCCTGTCCATGACAGCCTGGAGTCGGTCGATCCCGTCAGCCATCGACGAGCCAGGACGACGACGCCGGCCCGAATGCGGACACGTCCTGGAAGGCGATGAACAACAAGGGACCGAGGCTTCCACTGTCCGCTCGCTCGATCGCCCGCTCGACGGACGTGATGAACGCATCGGCCGACATCTCGCCGACGCGCGGGTTCACGTGCGCTTCCGCGCTCGCCTTGTCGACGATTTCTCGGAGGACCGTGTGGTCCGGATTGGAAGACGCGACCACCGTGAGCGCGACGATGGCCTGGACCGAACGAACCACCTCCGCCGACGGTTCTCCAGAGGTCTTGGTGTACCCCATCCAGTCGCGCGCGAGCCTCAGTGCATCCGACTCGCGAACAGGCACGCCAATCTGAGCAGATGCGTCAAGGAAGGCGGGACCAAGCAGATCGATCGTGACGATCGAGGGTCGGCCTGGCACATCGGAGCCCTGCGTGGCGTCGCCCCACGCCTTGAACTCGGCGTCAACCTGCGCATTCGTGACCGTGGCATCGTTCCACGTCGCAGCGGTGCCGGAAGGCCCCGACTGACCGGCCGGCGCGCACGCCGTGAGGGAGACAATCGCGGCGACAGCAATGGCGGCGCGCAAGCGGGGAGCACTCATGCGCCTCATCCTAATCCGGCCGGAGCCATCGCCCGCATGAGGCCACGAACCCACTCGAGCGCGGCGAGACCTTCGACGGGCGCGCCCCCGATTCGCGCCGTCGTCGGCGCGGGGACGAGAAGTTGGCGAATCGCGGGCTTGATGATCGTGCCGGGATACAGGCGTGAGATGCGCAACGCCGCCGAGTCCGGTAACTCCACTGGGCTGACTCTGACGTACTTGCCTTGGCCGACGACGTCGTGAATACCCAACGCTCTGAGCTCGAGGCGGAGCCTCGCAACAGCGAACAGGTTCGCGACGGCGTCGGGAATCGACCCGTAGCGATCGTCAAGCTCCTCCTCAATTTCGGCGAGTTGGGCCTCTGCGTCGGCGTCCGCGATCTTGCGGTATGCCTCGAGCCGGAGCCGCTCGTGCTCGATGTACTCGACGGGAATGTGCGCGTCGATGGGCAGGTCAACGGTCATCGGCGGTCGCTCCTCGTCGTCTCCGCCACGGAACCCAGCGACCGCCTCGCCGACCATGCGGATATAGAGGTCGAAGCCAACGCCTTCGATGTGTCCCGACTGCTCTCCTCCAAGCAGGTTTCCCGCTCCGCGAAGCTCGAGGTCCTTCATGGCCACCGCCATCCCTGCGCCAAGGTCGGTGTGCGCGGCGATGGTCTGCAGCCGGTCGTGGGCGGTCTCCGTCAGCGTGCGCTCGGGCGCGTAGAGGAAGTAGGCGTAGGCGCGCTCACGCGCCCGGCCGACGCGCCCACGAAGCTGGTGCAGTTGGCTGAGCCCGAACGTGTCAGCGCGTTCGACGATGAGGGTGTTCGCGTTTGAAATGTCGAGCCCCGTCTCGACGATCGTCGTACAGACGAGCACGTCGTAGCGCTTGTCGTAGTAATCGACGATGACGCGCTCGAGTTCGCGTTCACTCATCTGACCGTGAGCGACTGCGATGCGAGCCTCCGGCACGAGCGCAGCAAGGTGAGTCGCGGCGCGGTTGATGGTCTTGACCGAGTTGTGGATGAAGAACACTTGGCCGTCGCGCAGGAGCTCGCGTCTGATCGCGGCGGCGATCTGCGCGTCCTCGTGGGGTCCGACATACGTGAGGATCGGGTGCCGCTCCTCCGGAGGTGTGGCGAGCGTCGACATTTCACGAATCCCTGTCACGGCCATTTCGAGCGTGCGAGGAATCGGGGTGGCGCTCATCGCGAGCACGTCGACGTTGGTGCGCAACGCCTTCAGCGTCTCCTTGTGCTCGACTCCGAAGCGCTGCTCCTCGTCGATGACGATCAGACCAAGATCCTTGAAGCGAACCTGCCCGGTGATGAGGCGATGCGTGCCGATGACAAGGTCGACCGTTCCATCAGCGAGGCCCTCGACGACTTTCTTGGCCTCGGCGTCGGTCTGGAAGCGTGAGAGCGCCTCGACGCGCACGGGGAACGGCGCGAAACGTTCGGTGAACGTGTCGACGTGCTGTTTCACGAGCAGCGTCGTCGGACACAGGATCGCAACTTGCGCGCCAGACTGAATGGCCTTGAAGGCCGCGCGCACGGCAATCTCGGTTTTGCCGAAACCGACATCTCCACAAATCAAACGGTCCATGGGGACCGGCTTTTCCATGTCCTCCTTCACCTCGTCGATCGTGCTCAACTGATCCGGCGTCTCCACGAACGCGAACGCCTCCTCAAGTTCACGCTGCCAGGGAGTGTCCGGTCCGAATTCGCGTCCCTTTGTCGCCATGCGTGCGCTGTACAGGCGGATGAGTTCCGCGGCGATCTCCTTGACCGCCTTGCGCGCGCGACCCTTCGTCTTTGCCCAATCGGCGCCACCGAGCTTGTTGACGGAGGGGCTCTCGCCGCCCACATACTTCGTGACGAGGTCGAGTTGGTCCGTGGGCACCGAGAGTCGGTCCGCTGGGCCGCCCCGCTTGGAGGGCGCATATTCGATGACGAGGTACTCGCGCTCGACGCCGCGAACGCTGCGGGTCGCGAGTTCTATGAAGCGCCCGACGCCGTGGCTGGCGTGGACCACGAAGTCTCCGGTTCTCAGTTGGAGCGGATCGACTACTCCGCGCCTCCGGCTCGCAACCTTCACCTTTGGTCCGGCGCTCGACGCGACGCGACCCGTGAGGTCGCCCTCGCGGAGCACGAGGAGCGGCACCTCGGGCATCGCGTAGCCGCCGGTCGAGACACCGTTGACGATCAGCGCGACCCCCGCGCCCGGCTGGTAGTGGTCGCTCACTCGCGCGGCGACGTCGGCGTCGGCGCACAGCTCAACAAGTCGATGTGCACTCCCTACGCCGGGCGTTGTGACGACGACGTCCCAACCGTCCGCGAGGCGCTGGCCGATCACTGCGACCGCGGCGCCCGCGCGTCCGCGGAAGTCTTCGATCTCCTCGAACCCCGCCTCGTCGCCGCCGCCGAACGCGCCGATCGTTGACCAAGCGAGGCCGCGCGCACCCGCGGCGTCACGCGCGTCCGCGAGCGACAGAAAAGAGTGAGTCATCTCAATTGGCGCGTCCGCTCCGGCGCCGGCACTCACCCAAGCGGCAGCGAGAAACTCGTCGGCCGTGCGGTGGAGGTCCTCACCACGCCGCTCAAGACGCTCGGGCTCGATCGCGACGATCCGGGTATCCCGCGCAATGAGGTCGGTGAGGGGTTCCAGGGCGTCGAACAAGGCGGGTATCAGGCTCTCCATCCCCTCGACCGCGTGGCCGTCAGCGACCCTGGCGAGCATGTCAGCCGCCGCGGGGACAACGCTCGTCAGCGCCGCGGCACGACGACGTACCGCGTCGGTGAGCACGAGTTCGCGGCATGGCGGCGCCCACAGCGACTCTGCGTCGGCAAGGGAGCGCTGGTCGGCGACCGAGAACGAGCGCAGCGACTCGACTTCGTCGCCCCACATTTCGATGCGCACGGGGTGCGGATCGGTGGGCGCGAAGACGTCGATGATGCCGCCCCTCACGGCGAACTCGCCTCGCCGTTCCACCATGTCAACGCGCGTATATGCCGCGGCGGCCAGCTGGTCGACGAGCCTCGACAGGTCAACCACGTCCCCGCGAGCGACGCGCACCGGTTCGAGGTCGGCAAGTCCCGGAACGAGCGGTTGGAGAAGCGCTCGCAGCGGTACGACAACGACCCTCGGCGCTGTGCGCCCATCTTCGGGGTGGCGCAACCGACGGAGGGTCGTGAGCCGCTGCGCGACCGTGTCCGCCCGAGGGCTCAGCCGTTCGTGTGGCAGCGTTTCCCACGCGGGGAAGAGCGCGACATCGTCCGCGTCCATGTACGCGCCAAGCGCGGCGGCGAACGCCTCGGCGTCGCCGCCAGTGGCCACGATGACGAGCGTGCGCTCGGTGCTCGCCGCCACGAGCGCTGGCGCGGCCGCGATGGGCGCACGCCGATGTGTCCCGTCGCCGAAATGCACGCGGGGGCGTGAGTCGACGACTGCGGACAGCGCGGGTGCGGCGGTCACAAGGCCTCCAGGGCACGCGGAAGATCCGGAAAAACCGGCGGCACTATCCTAAGCGCCCTCCCGAGCGACCTCTCCACGCAAATCAGCGAGAGCGCTCGCTGAGAGCGGCCGCATACGCGATCTAGCAGGCTGTTTTCGGAGCA
>JAHEMW010000001.1:0-33599 GCA_024643505.1 Demequinaceae bacterium | reverse complement strand
GATACGGCGCCGCGCGGCACCGTAATCATGACCACAAGGGCGTCGGGGTCGAGCGCGAGCTCCGAACCCGCGGGCAGCGCGATGTCGCTCGCGACGATCTTGTCGCCCTCGCTCATTCCCTCGATGGAGACCTCGACGGACTCCGGAATGTGGGTGGCTTCGGCGACGATCGACAGCGTCGTGTGCTCTTGCACGGGGATCGTGCCAGAGATGGACTCGCCGATCAGGTGAATGGGCACGTCCACGGTGACCTTCTCGCCCTTGCGAACCAGGATGAGGTCGATGTGGTCGATCGACCGACGCACCGCATTGCGTTGCACGTCCTTAGGGAGCGCGAGCTGCGTGGTGTCGCCGACGACGATCGTGAGCAACGCGTTCGCGTGCTTGAGGGCCATCATGGTCGCGTGGCCCGGAAGCAACACGTGAACCGGGTCGGTGCCGTGGCCATAGAGCACGGCGGGAATCTGGCCGTTGACGCGCGCGCGGCGCGCGGCGCCCTTGCCGAACTGGTTGCGCGGCTCGGCAGCGAGCGTAAGAGCGTCGGACATGTGAATCTCCTCGATACGTCAGATGGAAGTCACGGCAAGGCAGGGCCGGAGCATCTGCCGCGTCGATCACGCCTGATCCGTCCGGACCGGCCTCGCCGAGGAACCCTGAGAGTCTACCGGGATTGTCGGGCGAAGGTAGCCATCGCGCGTCGCGCGAGGGCTGCGCCAAGCGCGCTGGGAGTACATGAGTGCAGAAATCGCCATCACATCAGCACTCATGTACTCGCAGCGAGCGTGCGCACGGAGGCTAGGTTGAGGGCCGGGGGTTTGACCTGCCGCATTGGGCTGCAGCAACGGCTATCGCCGCCTGCCTCGCGCTCACGGCGTGGTCAAACGCGAGTCCCGCAGATTCTGGCGCCCGACGCCGACGGCCAGCGAGGCGCCTTCGCCGACGCCGTCCGCGGCACCACACCAGATTGTCTCGGGGGACGACGTCGCGATACGCGAGCGTCTCGAGCGCGCTTCGACCGGCGCCCGACGCCAGACGACCGGCGGCCGAAGACCAGCCAGACATGGCACGAACCGGTGCCCCTCGAGCGTGGTCTGGGCTACGACGACCGCTGTCAAACCATCACCAACGACGCGGTCGGAGACCACGAGTGCGCCTCGAGGCTCGGGTGACCGCTAGACGTTGCCCGCGAACAGGCTCGTGACGGACCCGTCGTCAAACACCTCGCGGACGGCACGGGCAATCAGCGGGGCAATCGACAAGACGGTCAGCTTGTCGAACTTCTTGTCGTCGTCGATGGGCAGAGTGTCGGTGACGACGACCTCGGAGATGCCAGAGTCGCGGAGTCGGTCGACGGCGGGCCCGGACAGCAGGCCGTGTGTCGACGCGACGAGCACGTCCTTTGCGCCGTTGTCGAAGAGCGCCTCTGCCGCCTGCACGATCGTCCCGCCGGTGTCGATCATGTCGTCGACGAGCACACACGTGCGGCCCTCGACTTCGCCGACGAGTTCGTGCACCTTCACCTGGTTCGGCACCGAGGGGTCGCGTCGCTTGTGGATGATCGCGAGCGGAGCGCCCATGTGGTCCGACCACTGGTCAGCCAGACGCACGCGGCCAGCGTCTGGCGACACGATCGTGAGGTTCGAGGGCGCAACGCGCGTGCGCACGTACGCGGCGAGGAGCGGCATCGCCCACAAGTGGTCAACGGGGCCATCGAAGAAGCCTTGAATCTGGGACGTGTGCAGGTCGACCGCCATGATGCGGTTCGCGCCGGCCGTCTTGAACAGGTCCGCAATGAGTCGCGCCGAGATCGGCTCGCGGCCGCGGTGCTTCTTGTCTTGGCGGGCGTAGCCGTAGCACGGCAAGATCGCGGTGATGCGCTTCGCGGATGCCCGCTTGAGCGCGTCGACCATGATCAGCTGCTCCATGATCGCCTCGTTGATGGGCGCAGCGTGAGACTGCAACACGAAGCAGTCAGCGCCGCGCACGCTCTCGCCAAAACGCACGTAGAGCTCGCCGTTGGCGAAGGTGTATGCCGTCGTTGGCAGGAGGTCGATGTCGAGGCCCGCGGCAACGGCGTCGGCGAGTTCTGGGTGCGCTCGCCCGCTCGCGAGGACGAGTCGCCGTTCGCTGGGGTTCGAGATGACCGCGTTCATGATTCTCCCTCGTTCTTCGCGACCGCTGCGGCCCGCTCTTCGTGAGCCCCGGCAGACAGGGGCGACTCCTCGTGACGCGCAGCGGCCCGCGCCGCAGCGGCGGAGGGCGTGCCCGGCCGACGCCGTTCCACCCATCCGTCAACGTTTTGTTGGGCCACGGAGTTCAGTGCGAGCGCGCCGGCGGGCACGTCACGGCGGATGATCGCTCCGGCACCGGTGTACGCGCCGTCGCCGATCGTGACGGGCGCGATCAGCGTGTTGTCTGACCCGATTCGCACGTGGGCGCCAACGGTGGTGTGGTTCTTGTGGACTCCGTCGTAGTTGACGAACACCGTGGCGGCACCGACGTTCGTGCCCTCGCCGACCGTGGCGTCACCGACATAACTGAGGTGGGGAACCTTCACCCCCGCGCCGAGGTCCACGTTCTTCGTCTCGACGAACGCGCCAATTTTCCCGTCGCTGCCCAGGATGGTCCCCGGACGCAGGTACGAGAATGGCCCAACGTTCGCGCCCGCACCGATGACCGCGAGCGAGCCGTGAGTGCGAACGACGCTCGCGCCCGCTCCCACCTCAACATCTGTCAGCGTCGAGTCTGGGCCGATGACGGCGCCCGACGCGACGACCGTCGTGCCCTTGAGCTGCGTGCCGGGTTCAATGGTCACGTCCGGCGCGATGGTCACGTCAGCGTCGATCCAGGTCGTATCCGGATCGACGATGGTGACGCCCGCGCGCATCCACCGCTCGACGATGCGGCGGTTGAGCCGTCGGCCCGCCTCAGCGAGCTGGACGCGATCGTTGACACCTTCGACGTCGTGGGCGTCGGGGGCAATGAACGCGCCAACACGCCCGCCGGCCTCGCGCGCAATTTCCACCACGTCGGTGAGGTACATCTCACGCTGCGCGTTGTCACGCCCGACGCCGGCAAGTGCGGCCCGCAGTCCTGCGGCGTCGAACGCGTAGATTCCGGCGTTGATCTCGTCAATCGCGAGTTCCGCGTCCGACGCGTCCTTGGACTCGACGATGCGCAAGACATCCCCGTCCGCGCCCCGCACGATGCGGCCGTAGCCAACGGGTTCAGGCACGCGTGCGGTGAGGATCGTCACGGC
The DNA here is from genome assembly GCA_024643505.1 of Demequinaceae bacterium. Classification (GTDB taxonomy): domain Bacteria; phylum Actinomycetota; class Actinomycetes; order Actinomycetales; family Demequinaceae; genus Demequina. The sequence continues at coordinate 30,340 of JAHEMW010000001.1, read as the reverse complement.
GTTGCCTTGACTCTCGTGCTCGTCGAGCATGGCCCCAAGCAGCTCGGCGGTCACGAGCGGCACATCCCCTGACGTCACAATGATCGCGCCCTCAGCGCGCGCGTCCAGCGCCTCAGCACCCGTGCGGGAGCCGTTCGCCACCACTGCGGCGATTGCGGTCGCGTCGAGCGTCGCGAGGCCGCAGTACACCGCGCGACCGGTTCCTGGAACATCGTCCTGATCGGCGATAAGCGCGTCGGGCGCCGTCTCGCGTACGTGCGCCGCGACGGCGTCGCGCTCGTGCCTCACGACCACGACGGTGCGGGAGGGCGACAGGCCTTCCGCGGCGACGAGAGCGTGATGGAGGAGGGTACGGCCCGCGATCCCGTGGAGAACCTTCGGCATCGCCGAGTTCATGCGGGTTCCGGCACCGGCGGCGAGGACCATGACGGCAGCGGGCTGCTGACGGCTCACCTGGCCCCCTCGTCGTGCCCTATGCGGGCGTCGCGTCGCGTATTCCCCGATACTACCCGCGCCCATCCACCACCGCCGCGCTCCGCCCACAGGATTCGAACCTGTACCGCAAGGCTCCAAAGGCCTGCATGCTGCCGTTACACCAGGGCGGACTGCGCGGGTTGCCCGGGCAAACAGTCTGCCAGGATTCGCGGCACACTAGGACCCGTGACGACCGAACCGCGCAAGGCACCGCGTCCGCGGATGACGGCGCGCGACCGTCGCGAGCAGTTGTTGGTCGTCGGCCGATCGCTCTTTGCGGAGAAGGGATTCGATGGGACATCCGTCGAAGAGATCGCGTCGCGAGCGGACGTGTCGAAGCCCGTGGTCTATGAACACTTTGGCGGCAAGGAAGGCATGTACGCCGTGATCGTTGACCGCGAAGTGCAGGCGCTCCTAGGCGCGCTGACGGGGGCCCTCAATACCCGCGGCCATCCGAAGGAACTCGTTGAGCGGGCCGCCCTCGCGCTGCTCGGGTATATCGAGGACTCGCCGGACGGGTTCCGCATTCTCGTGCGCGATTCGCCCGTCGCACAAGCAAGTGGCACGTTCTCGTCCCTCATTGGCGATGTCGCGACGCAGGTCGAGGGGTTGCTTGCCGATCAATTCCGCAAGCGCGGCCTCGACCCGTCCGTAGCCCCGATCTACTCGCAGATGCTCGTGGGTCAGGTCGCGCTCACGGGCCAACATTGGGCCGAGGTGCGCGAACCCTCGAAACAGGTAGTCGCGGCACACCTGGTAAACCTCGCGTGGAACGGGTTGTCGACGCTCGAACGTCGGCCGGAGATGCCCGAACATCCGTGAACGCGCCGCCCGTTTGCGAGCGCGGCGGGCGCGTAGTGTGCCAAGTGATGCGGCACGGCGCCGCGTCAGGCACGCAAGGGGACTCACATGCTCAAGGGATTCAAAGACTTCGTCATGCGCGGCAATGTCGTCGACCTCGCGGTCGGCATCGTCATCGGCGCGGCATTTGGCGCCGTCATCACGTCGCTCGTGGACAACCTGCTCAACCCGATCATCGCCGCGATCTTCGGTAAGCCCGATCTGTCTGCCGTGCTGGTGTGGACGCTCAACGACGGCGGCACCGCCGATCCTGCAGATGACGCCGTGCTCGCGTTCGGCGCCTTCCTGACCGCCGTCATCAACTTCCTGCTCATCGCGCTCGCGGTCTACGTTGCCGTCGTGACGCCGATGAACAAGATGGCGGAACGACGGAAGGCAGCGGAGCCGCCCGCGGCACCTGCGGGGCCAACCGAGGTAGAACTGCTCGCCGAGATTCGCGACGCGCTCGCGACGAAGGGCTAGGTGGGCAACACCGTCGCACCTGCGGCGGGGCCCGACGCAGTGAAGGCTGCCGCGCACGTGCCCGACGCCCGCAGGTGGGCGGCGATGGCGAGCGAGTGGGCACGCGAGCGCCCGAGCGCCGCGATCGTCGGTCCGGAGCCCGACACGATCGCGCCGAGCGCGTCCGCCTCGCGTGCCGCTGACAGGGTGTCCGCAAGTTGGGGCGCGAGGGCGAGAGCGGCCGCTTCGAGGTCGTTGGAGATCGCTGCACCGAGGGCGCGAGGGTTGCCCGATGCCAGCGCCGCCATGACCGCCGCGCTCGGCTCCGGACGGTGAGCGTCGGACGTCATGCGGTCGAACTGGTCGAACACCGCGGGAGTCGATAGCCCAGTCGCCTGGGTCGCAAATACCCAATGAAACTCGCCGCGCGTCATCGCGGGCGACAGCGCGTCTCCGCGGCCGAGCCCGACGGCGGTGTGCCCGTGCAATGCAAACGGCACGTCCGCGCCGAGAGTCGCTGCAATGTCGTCAAGTTCCGCTCGGGTCGCGCCCACCTCCCACGCTTCCGCGCACGCGACGAGCGCCGCGGCGGCATCTGCACTCCCGCCAGCCATGCCACCCGCGACGGGAACGGACTTGTACAGGTGCAGGTCGATGCCGTCCGTGATCCCATAGGCGAGGGCGACGGCTCGCGCCGCGCGCCATGCGAGATTCGTCTCGCCGAGCGGAATGGACCCCGGCGCAACGACGAGTCCGGACGCCAGCTCAACCTCGAGCGTGATGCGATCGTCGGTGCGCGGCCGCGCGCTCACGACTTCGTAGAGCTCGACAGCTTGAAAGATGGTCGCGAGGGGGTGATAGCCGTCGTCCCTGACGGGGCCGACGCCGAGCTGAAGGTTCACCTTTCCGGGCGTCCGCACCCGTACTTCACGCGTCATGGACTCAGGGTGTCAGATTTGCCGCGATCGCGGAGAAGTCGGCGATCCCGAGCTGCTCGCCGCGCGTGAGGGGTGGAATCCCCGCCGCACGCAGCGCACGCTCGGCGGCGTCAGGCGAACCGGCAAGCTCGGCAAGGGCTCCGCGCAGCGCCTTGCGCCGTTGCGCGAAGGCGGCGTCAATCACCGCGAATACCTCCGCGCGGGCCGCTGGCGTGACCGGCGGTTCCCGCCGCTCCATGAGAACGAGGACGCTGTCGACTCGCGGCACCGGCCAAAAGACCGCGCGCCCCACGTCACCCGCATGGCGCACATCGCACCACCACGCCGCCTTCGCCGACGGAATCCCGTAGGTTCGCGATCCCGGCGGCGCAGCCAAGCGCGCGCCGACCTCAGCCTGCACCATGACGAGGACCCGCTGCAGCGTCGGAAACGTCTCAAGGAAGTGCAGGATCACCGGCACCGAGACGTTGTACGGGAGGTTCGCGACGAGCGCGGTTGGCGGTGACTCGAGCTCCCGCACAGTCAGCGCGTCGGCGTGGCGAACGCTCAGCCGCTCGGCTTCGTCGGGTGCACGTTCAGCGACCGTGTGCGGCAGGGCCGCCGCAAGCCGCGGGTCAATTTCGATGGCCGTGACCGACGCCCCCGTTTCGAGCAAGGCGAGTGTGAGGGAGCCGAGTCCTGGTCCGACCTCCACGACCGTGTCTGACGGGCCGACGCCAGCAATGCGCGCGATCCGCCGGACGGTGCCTGCGTCGACGACGAAATTTTGACCCCAATGCTTGGTGGGGCGAGCATCGAGCGTCGCGGCGAGGGTGCGAATGTCTGTCGGACCGAGCAGGCCCGCCACCGGCCTAGTACCAGCCGACGGTCACGAAGTGTGACCAGCCGTTGCACGGGTTGCCGTAACGGCCCTTGATGTAGGCGAGGCCCCACTTGATCTGCGTCGCGGGATTCGTCATCCAGTCGTCCCCGTACTTCGCCATCTTCGAACCGGGCAGCGCCTGTGGAATGCCGTAGGCACCAGACGACTTGTTCTGCGCGGTGTGGCGCCAACCGGACTCATGCATCCACAGGGTGTCGAGGCACGCCCACTGGTCGCCGGTCCAGCCGTACATCGAGGAGGCCATGCTTTGCCCGATGCCGCGGTTGGTGCCTTGCTGGGCCGGAGTCGTCGCAGGGATCACGAGCGTGCCGACCTTGATAACTTCGTTGGTCGCGGGGCTAGTGACGACGGACACGCTTTCAACTCGCGAGACTTCCACGCCGTCGACATACGTCACGTCGTAGGTGACCAGCTGCGTGCCGTCTCCGCCCTGTGACAGGATCTTCCGCGTTCCCTTGAGGGCCGTGGGGTCTTTTTGGATGACAGATTTTGACTCGAGGGTCTGCTCTTCAGTCACCGTGGCGTGCGAGACATTCTCGCCGCCGGCGCCAACTTCGGCGATCGCCGCGGGGCTGGAAGAGGGAGTTCCAAAGGCAACACCGGTGGGCACGTCGAACACCGCTGAGGCGACAGAGCCAGCGGCGAACGCGAGAACACCCGCGGTCACGGCGAATTGCCGAGTCATGCGGGTGCGCGCGGTGTGGCGGTCGCGTTGCTCGCGCCGGCCCCCTGGCGTGGGGGCGTTCCTTCGATAACTCACATGGTCCTTTCAACGGAAAAGGCGAAGGCACTCAGGCGCCCCCGCCAACTTCTAGACAACATTTATCTCATATTCATAACGATTTGGCTAGAGGTAGACGTGCGCCGCCACCCCCGTGAGGCAAGTGCCAGGCGGCTACCAGGGTCCATAAAGCGCCTCCGCGTTGACCGAGACGGCCTCGCACAGGTCAGCCTCTGCCGTCGTGAGTGCACTCGCGAGCGCTCTCACGGTCAACGGGATGAGGTAGGGCGCGTTGGGCGCGCCGCGGTGCGGATGGGGTGTGAGGAACGGCGCGTCGGTCTCGACAAGGAGTCGCGACAAGGGTGTGACAGCAGCCGCTTCGCGAAGGCCGCGCGCATTGGTAAACGTCACGACGCCAGCGAAACTGAGGTAGAAACCGCGATCAAGGCACGCACGGGCAAACGCTGCGTCTCCTGAGAAGCAGTGCATCACGGTGCGTTCCGGCGCGCCATCTGCGTCGAGCACGGCGAGCACGTCCTCGTGGGCGTCGCGGTCGTGCACCTGCAACGGCATTCCAAGTTCTTTGGCGAGCGCGATGTGATCGCGAAACGACGTGACCTGCGCCGCGCGTCCGGCGACGGGCGTGCGGAAATAGTCGAGGCCCGTTTCGCCGATCACGCGGATGCGTTCGCCCGTCGCGAGCGCTGCAATCTCCGCGAAAGCTTGCTCGTAGTTCACGCCGGACTCGTGGGTTCCATCTGCGTGGACAGGCGCCTCATTCGGGTGGAGGGCGACGCCTCCGACCATGGCCGGGTGCTGCGCGACGGCAGCCGCGGTCCAGCGCGCGGATTCGAGCTCGCAACCGATTTGTACGACGCGGGTGACGCCGACGAGAGCCGCGTCCGCCAGTTGGCGTTCAAGGCTCCGCGGATCGTCGCCCGCAGGCCACTCCAGGTGACAGTGATTGTCAACGACAGGTTGAGCCAAAGGCGGGGGCGCGGGCGGCCACGATCCGTCCCGCATGGCCGCTAGCCGCGCGACATGCGGTCGAGTTCAGCGGAAACGATGTCGTCATCGAGTTTGACGAACAGCGGCGAGGGGGCGGGAATCGCGGCACCAGCCGAAACAAGCCTGCGCCGCCACGTGCCGTGCTGGGCCGAGTAGTCACCGGCAATAATCGGGTAACTGCGGTCGGGAAGGTCGAGGTCGTCGACCTCTTCGATGTGAGGCATGGGCGCGAACGCCCCGGAACCGCCGAGAGCCTCGTGAACTCGCTGGGCGCTGTGCGGCAAGAACGGCGAGAGCATCGTGTTCGCGTCGGACACGAGTTGGGCAGCGACCGCGAGCACCGTCCGCATGCGGTCGGGATCCGTGTTCTTGAGCTTCCAGGGCGCAGTCTGAGCGAGGTAGCGATTCGCGTCGCCGACCACGCGCATCGCTTCGCCCACAGCGGCACGCTGGCGCTGCGCGCCGATGAGGTCGCCCACTTGCGCGAATCCTGCGGCCGAGGCTGCGAGCGCTGCCGTGTCGACAGGCTCCAGCTCGCCGAGTTCAGGCATCGTTCCGACGTTCTTGTGGAGCAACGACGCGGTCCTGTTGACGAGGTTTCCCCATCCAGCCACCAATTCGTCATTGGTGCGGCGCTTGAATTCGGCCCACGTGAAGTCCGCGTCTGAACTTTCTGGGCCCGCGACGGAGATGAAGTAGCGCAGGGCGTCTGGTTGATAGCGCGTAAGCATGTCGCGAACGTAGATGACGTGGCCACGGGACGACGAGAACTTTGCGGACTCCATCGTCAGGAATTCGCTTGACACGACTTCCGTCGGAAGTTGCAGATCGCCAAACTCGCTGAGCGTTCCGCCGTGGGTCCCGCGACCGTTCGCGGCAATCAACTCCCCTGGCCAAATCTGGGAGTGGAAGGTGATGTTGTCCTTGCCCATGAAGTAGTAAGAACGCGCTTCCGGATCGTTCCACCACGCTCGCCACGCGTCGGGCTCGCCCGACCGGCGCGCCCACTCGATGGATGCGCTGAGGTAGCCGACGACGGCGTCAAACCACACGTACAGACGCTTGTTGGGGTTGTCTTCCCAACCCGCGAGGGGCACGGGGATACCCCAGTCGATGTCTCGCGTCATCGCGCGGGGCCGCACATCCGCCAAGAGGTTGCGCGAGAAGTTCAAAACGTTGGGGCGCCACCCCTGGCGGGCGCCGAGCCACTCGCCGATCGCGGGCGCGAGCGCCGGAAGATCAAGGAAGTAGTGTTCCGTCTCCACAAAGTGCGGCTGCTCGCCGTTGATGCGACTGACGGGGTTCTTCAAGTCAATCGCGTCGAGCTGGTTGCCGCAGTTGTCACACTGGTCACCGCGCGCGCCGTCGTAGCCACAGATTGGGCAGGTGCCTTCGATGTAGCGGTCAGGAAGGGTCCGCCCAGTCGACGGCGAGATCGCGCCGCGGGTGCGCTGGGACAGCATGTAACCGTTCGCGTGCACGGCTTTGAACATCGCCTGGGCGACGCGGTAGTGGTTGCCAGTCGTCGTTCGGGTGAAGAGGTCGTAACTGAGACCGAGCGCGGTGAGGTCCTCAACGATGACGCGGTTGTAACGGTCGGCGAGCTCTTGCGGGCTCACGGACTCGCCCTCGGCTTGCACGAGGATGGGCGTGCCGTGCTCGTCAGTTCCTGACACCATCAGGACGTCGTGGCCCGCCATCCGCATATATCGGCTGAAAACGTCTGAGGGCACGCCGAACCCCGCGACGTGACCGATGTGCCGCGGCCCGTTGGCGTAAGGCCACGCGACAGCAGAGAGGATGTGCGACATTCCGCTCATCTTAGTGACCGCCGCACTACGGATAGTCGGGCGCGCTTGGCAGGGAGAACTGCGCTTCTAGGGTCGCGACGCCCCTGAGAGCCATGTCGTTGGCGAGTTCCGTCCCGACGAACCTCAGGTGCCACGGTTCGTACTGGTATCCCGTGACGGACTCCGCGCCAGCGGGGTAGCGGATGACGAAGCCAAACCTTGAGGCGTTGTCGGCAAGCCACCGACCCGAAACGGTCCGCGCAAAGCATTCATCGACGTTGCACCCCGCGGGGTCGTAGACGTCAACGGCGAGGCCAAGTTGGTGCTCGGAGTACCCGGGCCGCGCCGAAATCTGCTCGGCGACCGCCGCGCCCCGAGTGCGCACATACGTCGCGTGCAAGTCTGCCTGCTGCGATTGGCTTCGGTACGCCGTCGACACGAGGAACGCTGCACCGTCTTCGCGCGCCGCCCGTGCCATGGTCGCGAGCGCGGCCGCTGCCGGTCGCCGGAGTCGTTCGCCTGCTGCGCCGACGCCGCTGACGCCGACGAGATCCGCCGGCACGAACGACGGAGGATCGATGGGGCGCCGCTTGTTAATCACCACCCACAAGGAATTGGGATCCGCAAGGGAGTGCGCGGCGAGATTGAAGCCGGGGGCGGACGCCACGACCGCCGCGGGCGCTACAGGCAAGGGCGTGACGGTCACCGTGACCGTGTGGGTGGGTATCGGCGGAGGCGCCTCTGGTGCGACCCACGGAAAGGCCGCGGCCACCCCGCACACGACGCCAACGAGCGCACCGAGCGCGATGCGCGGCGCTAGACGAGGCTCACGCGAGTGTGGCATCGGTCCCCTTTGACGCCACGACGGCGGCGTAAATCTCGCGCTGCGGAAGACCAGACGCGGCGGCAAGGTCGCGGCTCACGTCCTTCGCTCGCTCGCCGCTCGCGACCCGCGAGCGAGCCTCTCCGACCACCTCGTCCCACGACGCGGCACCTGCGGCGCGTCCCTCGACACAGATCACAATTTCGCCCTTGACGCCCGCGCTTGCCCACGCGGCCAGCGTGCCGAGCGAGCCGCGCATGGTCTCCTCAAACTTTTTCGTGAGCTCGCGACTGACCGACGCGCGGCGCTCGCCCCAGGCGGCGTCCATGGCCGCGAGCGTCGCGGCGAGGCGGTGAGGGGCCTCGAAGAACACGAGGGTGCGCTCCTCGGCCGTCAGCCGGGTCAGGCGCTGGGCGCGTTCGCCCGCCTTACGGGGCAAGAATCCTTCGAACGCGAATCGGTCGGTGGGCAACCCGGAGACCGCGAGCGCGGCGAGCACTGCGGACGGCCCTGGAAGGGACGTCACGGCCAACCCGGCGGCGACTGCCGCCTCGACCAGGCGAAAACCGGGATCCGAGATCGCGGGCATCCCGGCGTCAGAGATGACCAGCACGGTCGCGCCGCCGATCGCGGCCGCGACGAGTTCATCGCAGCGGTCGCGCTCGTTGTGCTCATGAAGAGACAACAGCCGACCCGAGATCGTGGCACCGAGGCCTCGTGCGAGGTCCCGCGCGCGTCGCGTATCTTCCGCGGCGACGATGTCGGCCGCCCCGAGGGCGGCCACTAATCGCTGCGACGCGTCACCGAGATTGCCGATGGGCGTCGCCGCGAGCACGATTCCTCCGACCATGCGTCTAGCGTGTCATACCCTGCGCGGCGTGCCGCGACGCGGCGATTAGGCTTCACCCGTGGCTGTCCAGACCGTGTGGCGTTGGCGACTCGCGATCATGCTCTCCCTGGTGGGGTCACTCGGCGCGCTGCTGCGGTTCGCGGGGCTCGCCAGCCCCAACGCGCTCGTCTTCGACGAGGTTTATTACGTGCGTGGCGCGTATTCGCTCATGACGCTCGGGTACGAGGGCGACTGGAGCGGCGACAACCAGGCGTTTGTCAGCGGCGACTACTCAGGACTCAGCACAGCGGGCGACTTCGTCGTCCATCCCATGGTGGGCAAGCTGCTCATTCAGTTCGGCATGGAGATCTTCGGGGTCAACCCATTCGGTTGGCGCGTGGTGACGGCGACGCTCGGCACCATCACCGTGCTGCTCGTCGCGTTGATCGCGCGGCATTTGTTCCGATCGACGTTGTGGGGCGGGGTGGCGGGACTACTCATCGCCATCGAGGGCCAGGCGATCGTCATGTCGCGAACGGCTCTGCTCGACGGATTTCTCGCCTTCTTTGTGGTGGCAGGACTCGGCCTTGTCGTGGTCGACCGCGCACATCACGCGCGGCGCCTGACAACGCTTGCCGCTCGAGACCGCTCACGGCTTCGCCTCGCGCCGGAGGACCCGATCCCAGGGTGGGGCGCCGTCGTCGGGATCCGTTGGTGGCGGCTCGGCGCCGTCGTCGCGCTTGGTCTTGCCGTATCGGTGAAATGGTCCGGACTGTATTTCGCAGTCGTGTTCATGGTGCTGTCCGTCGTGTTCGACCTGGTTGACCGCAGGCGGGTGGGGTACGCCTCGTGGATCTCGGGCGCCGTCTTGCGGGCCGTTCCTACGGCGCTCGCGTCGATCGCGATCATCGCCGCCATCTACATCGGGACCTGGTACCCGTGGTTCGCCACAGACGGCAGTTACGCGCGGCATTGGGCCGAGGACCATCCCGGCGAAGGAGTGTTGTGGCTGCCGGACTCGTTGCGGTCGCTCGCGCACTACCACCGGCAGATGTGGGATTTCCATACCGGCCTCACGAGCCCGCACAACTACTCCTCCAACCCGTGGGGCTGGCTGCTGCAGATTCGCCCGACGCTTCTCTATGTCGACCGCCCCGACGGCTCCGCGTGTGGCGCGGCGAGCTGCACGAGCGGGATCAACGCGATCGGCAACCTTCTCGTGTGGTGGGCGGGCGCGCTCGCCTTCTTCTACGCCGCGTGGCGCTTCATCGCGAGGCGCGACCTGCTCGCTCTCACCGTGAGCGCAGGCGTCATCGCAGGTTGGGTTCCGTGGCTTCCCTACGCGTACCGCACCGTCTTCCTGTCGTACACGGTCGCCATCGCGCCGTTCCTCGTGTTGACACTGGTGTGGGCGCTCAGGCGGATCGCCTCGCCGGGCGGGCAGTGGTCCAGAACGGGTACTATCGCGGTCGCAGGTTTTGTCGGCGCCTGCCTGGTTTGGGCAGGTTTCTATGTGCCCGCCTGGCTCAATATGCTGATTCCCAGCGACTATTGGACGGCACACATGCTGCTGTACTACCGCAACCCACCCTCGTCATAAAGGAGATTCAGCATGGGCCTTCGGCTCCCCGACAAGTGGATTTGGGACTCGTGGTTCGCCACCGACGGTGACACCTTCCACGCGTTCTACCTCCATGCGAGCAGGGCGCTCGGTGACCCAGAGCGGCGCCACCAGTATCCGATGGTCGGCCACGCGGTGTCGACCGATCTGGTGTCGTGGACCGTCGTCGCTGACGCTCTCATGGTGTCCGACTCCCCCGCCTTCGACGACGGCACCACGTGGACCGGTTCCGTGATCCGCGACGCCGACGGCCTGTGGTGGATGTTCTACACCGGCAGCACCAACGCCGAAGGGCGACTCGTGCAGCGGGTTCTCGCCGCCACCTCCCCCGACCTCATGACGTGGACGAAGTGTGCCGGGGACTTCATGGTGGAGGCCGACGAGCGCTGGTACGAGCGCCTCGACCTGTCCGCCTGGAACGACGAAGCGTGGCGCGACCCGTTCGTGATGCCGCACCCAAGCGGGCACGGGTGGGCGATGCTCATCACCGCGCGCGCCAAGGATGGGGACCCGCGCGAGCGCGGCGTCGTGGGGTTCGCGACGAGCCCCGACCTTCTGACCTGGACCGTCGAGCCGCCGCGCAGCGCCTCGGGGCAAGGCTTCGGCCAACTCGAGGTATTCCAGTATGCGGTGGTGGACGGGGTGCCGCTCATCGTCTTTTCCTGCGCGAAGGGCGAACTCGGCGCCGCCCGCCAGGCCACGGATGCCGGGGGTATCTACAGCGTCGTCGTCGACCCAAGCCTTGAGCACGTCGACATCGCGAGCGCGCGACTCTTTCACGCACCAAATCTCTATTGTGGCCGCCTCGTTCAGGGACCAGACGGAGTGTGGAATCTGTTCGGTTTCGTCATCGAACGAGACGGTCAGTTCGCTGGCGAGCTGTCCGATCCGATCCGCGTGAGCGCGGACTCCGAGCGCGGACTCTTCGCACTCGAGGCGTAGTGCCGCGGCATTGAATGACGCACACCGCATCGTTCGCGTCGTGAGGGACGGCCTTACGAGATGCCAACCCTGTCCTCGCCACACATCACGATCGTGACGTGGGATGCGCTATCACCCGCCACGCCGGTTGACGAAGGTGCCTGCTAGTGCGTCTTCTCCGCATCGGGCTCGGTCTGCGGCTGAGCCGCGGCGTCGGTGCCGTCCGAGCCAAACCTTGCGTTGTAGACGACGTCGTAAGTCTTCCCTGAGTTCTTGATGATCGCGGTAATGAGCGCTGCGACCGGAAGCGCCATGAACGCACCCATGGGTCCCGCGATCGCGCCGCCCGCAAGTGCCCCGCCAAAGGCCACCGCGCCGTTGAGTTCCATGGTCTTCGAGGAGAAGCGCGGGCTCAGCACGTAGTTCTCGATCTGTTGGTAGATGACGATCCACACCGTCAGGACGAGCGCGCTTCCCAACCCGTTGACCGCCAACAGCACGAGGATCGGAATGATCGCACCGATATACGTGCCGATGAACGGGATGAACTCAGACACGAAGCCCATGAAGAGCGCGAGCGGAAGTGCGTAAACCAGGTCGAGCCCGGCCACCAGCATCACGACGAATCCGGATCCGCCACACACGCCCATCAGCAGCATGCGCGAGTAGAAGTACCCTCCCGTCTGCTCGATCGACGTGTCAGCGACCCACCCGAATACGCGCTGGCGTTCGGGAGGCATGCGCGACATCATCGCGCGCATAATGCGCGGCCAGTCCGCCGCAATGTAGAACGTGAACGCGGCGATGGTGAAGACGCTGAAGATGAGCCCAATACTTGCCGTGAGCAGGCCAAGCGCCTCGTCGCCCCACGTCGCAATGGCATCCATCGCGGTGCGCGTCGATTCTTCCGTGCCTTCGGGGTCGACGGCCTGAGCGCCGAACAGGTTGAGGCTCGTCTCGTTGAGCTGCGCGATCCAACCCGACGCGTTCGCACTCACCTGCTCGGCAAACGCGACGATGGCGGGAACGAGCACCGCGACCATGAAGACGAGAAAGACGACAAACGCCGCGTAGATGACACCGACCGCCGCGCCCCTACGCCATCCCCACTTGCGCTGCAGGGTATTCACTCCCGGAATGATCGCCAGCGCGAAGAACAGCGAAATGATGAGCGTGCCAATGAGGCCTCGCGCCTCGTAGACGGCGAACAGGAGCGCGGCGACCGCGAGCCCAACGCCGACGATCTTCCACAGCGACTTCCACACGAAGCGTTCGAGCCACGCGGCGCCGTCGGGGGCCGTCATCGCGGGCGACGTCACGTGCGCGTGTGCCGCTTCAGCGACGCCGCTTGGCATTGCTCCCTCGGCTGAGATGGCATCGTCATTGCTCATTGCCGCATCGTTTCATCGCCGGTCACCAATCGTGCGCGCCCACGCCGTGGACGCGGGACGATGGAGGAGTGATGACACGCGCGGACGCAGTAGCGTCACCGGTTTCGTGGGGCGCCCTGATGACGCGCGCGCGCTGGATCGACGTCGCCCGGATCGCCGCGACCGCCGTTGTCGCGCTGCTCTACTGGCGCGAGGTCGTGCCGATCGCAGCACTGTGGGCATCGGTCGCTGTCGGACTCTGGCCACTCGCGACCCAGGGGGTGCGTGCACTCGCCCGCGAGCACCTCGTCGGCACGGAACTGTTCGTGACTATCGCGACGCTCGTCGCCGTCGTCGGCGGCGAGCCACTCGCGGGTGCGGTGCTCATGACGATCATCCTCATCGCCGAGTTCATCGCCGGCCTCAACACGGAACGGGCGCGAGCGTCGATCCGCTCGCTCGTCGGGTCCGTGCCTGAGACGGCGGTCGTGCGCCGCGACGGCGAAGACAAACGCGTCGCCGTCACCACGTTGGCTGTCGATGACGTGGTGCTCGTGCGCGCAGGCGAGAAGATTCCGGTGGACGGGCGCGTCACCCGCGGTTCAGCTGCGGTCGACGAATCCCCGATTACGGGCGAGAGCATCCCCAGTGATCGCGGAATCGGGGACGACGTGTTCGCCGGAACGATCGTGAGCGAGGGCGCGCTCGACATCACGACTGCGCGAGTGGGCGAGGCGACGACGTTCGCGCGCATCATCCGCATGGTCGAGGAGGCGCAAGATTCGCAAGCGCCAGTCCAGCGGCTCGCGGACCGCGTCGCGTCATGGCTGATCCCGGTCGTGTTCCTGTTCCTTGCGGCAGTCGCAGCCATCACGTGGGCTCGCGACGGCGCGGTCGACGTCCGCCTCATCGTGACGCTGCTCGTCTTCACCTCTCCAGCGGAACTCGGCCTCGCAACGCCACTCGTCATTATCGCGGCGATCTCGCGCGCGGCGCGTAACGGTGTGCTCGTCAAGGGCGGTGTCTACCTCGAGACCCTCGCGAAAGTGGACACGATCGTGTTCGACAAGACCGGAACGCTCACCCAAAATCGGCCGCGCGTGACCGCCCTAGAACCGGTCGCGTCGCACACACAGAACGACCTCCTTGCCGCCGCGGCGAGCGTCGACCGTCGCTCCGCTCACCCGCTCGCCGTGGCAATCGTCGCGGAGGCAACGAGGCGAGAGCTCGGTCTCGACGAACCGCAGGACTTCACGCAAATCACGGCACGTGGCGCACGCGCCCGCCTCCCAGGCGGCGACGTGCTCGTGGGAAATCGCGCCCTGCTCCAGGAATCTCAGGTGGAGGTCGCCCAGATCCCGGATCGCCCGGGCGAGACGGCGATCCACGTAGCGATCGACGGTCGGTTTGCCGGCTTCATCTACGTCGCTGACGCCGTCCGCGAGTCTGCGGCCTCGTCGCTGAGCGAGTTGCGTGCACGCGGTGTGACGCGAATGGTCATGCTGACGGGAGACAACCTGGCTACCGCACAGACCATTGCGGCGCGGATCGGCATCGATGAAGTGAGGGCGAATCTCCTGCCGGCCGACAAGGTCGCAGCGATCAACGAGCTGCGTGCGACTGGCGCGGTCGTCGCGATGGTGGGCGATGGGATCAACGACGCTCCGGCTCTCGCCGCCGCCAACGTCGGCATCGCGATGGGCGGCTCTGGATCGCAGGCGGCGCTCGAGGCGGCAGACGTGGCGCTCATGGCCGACGACCTCGCAAAGATCGTCGTGGCGCGCGAGATCGCGTATCGGGCTTATCGCACCATCAAGGAGAATCTGATCGTCGGCATCGGCGTCGTCCACGTGCTCGGCATTACCGCGGCGCTCGCCGGATGGATCGGCCCCATCGAGGCCGCATTGCTGCACCTCGGACCTGACATCGCGGTGTTCCTCAACAGCGTGAAGCTTGTGCGCGTGAATATCCCCGGAGCGACCCGCTAGCGAGCCGCGCGCGTCCGCTAGGTCGCGGCGAGGATGTCGACGACGAAGACGAGCGTTGAGCCAGCGGGGATTGCGCCCTGCGCGTTGTCTCCGTAGCCGAGGGCAGGCGGGACAACGAGCAACACCTGACTGCCGACGGGTTGCCCCGCAAGGCCCTGAACCCAGCCGTCGATCAGCGCACCCTGCGCGAGGGAGAACGTCAGCGGAGCACCGCCATCCCACGACGAGTCAAACTGGGTGCCGTCCCATAGCCAACCCGTGTAGTGAACGGTGACGCTCTGGCCCTCCGCGACGACTGGTCCGGCGCCGACAATGAGCGGCTGGACGACGAGTTTCGTGGGAGGATCCGACGCCGGAATGCTCACGCTCGGGGCGCCGTTGTCCGCGAGCGTGACCTTTGGCAGCCCCGCAACGGGCGCCACGGCGGTGCCTTCAGCACGCGCGAGCGGAGTGATCGCTGCGGTGATGGTCGCGGCGACAAGAATGGTGCCGTTGCCCGTCGTGTCGCTCGTGTCGACCGCCGCATACAGGATGTCCGCGCCCACCTTGGAGCCAACGATTGCGTCAAGCAGCACCGGCTCGACGGTGCCGTCGACGAGCGGAATGGACTCGGGCTGGCCAGCGTCGTAGGTCGAATATGCCGCAGTCCCGTCCGCCGCGTTCGTGATGGTGTAGTCAAGTGTCACCGTTTGGCCGGCCTCAACAACCGCGCCGTCGCCCTCATTGACGCGGCGCGCCGCGGGCGCCGACACCACGAGCGGCGTGTCAAATTCGAGCGTCGGAATACCGGCGTCGTCCTCGCTCCACCCGACTGAGGCGAGCACTGCAGCGTCTCCCGCCGCGCCGAGGGATGGGCCGGGGCTCGTCGCCGTGCCGGCACTGCTACACGCGGAGACTCCGAGCATGAGGACCGCCCCGAGTACGGCGGCAGTCAACCAGGTCTTCTTCATGGGGTGGAATCTCCTTGCGGTGTGCCCGCAGTCAAGGGTTCGTGCGCTTCGTGGTCGCGCACTCAACCGATGGGATGGCGGGAAAGTTCCCCGCGTGACGGACATCATCGTGCCACGTCGCTCGTCCTATCGTCGCCACGCGTTTCGGCACGTCGGCGTTGTGGCAACGAGGCTATTGCGAGGATAGGGCGGGCAAGCCACAATTGACCGTCTTGCACTCAGCCGAAAGGAACGACAATGACTTCCGCCCAGGAACCGACACCCACACCCGAACCGGGTTGGCGCCCGAGCCGTACCCGCAAGGCACGCTGGCTAGGGATTGTCATCGTCCTCGTTGTCGGTGGCGGCGTCGCGGCATGGACGGCGTCCCTTCCTGACTCAACGATCGGCATGGTCATTGCCTACACGCTGCTTGCGGTCATCGTGCTGCTCGTGGTGGCGCGTTTCGTGCCGGACAGCTGGTTCGGTGGCCGGGTCGGCCGCAACCGCGACCGCGCGCGCTGAGTTCGCTCACGCGGGTCGGCCACAAAGTCCGGCACGCGGAGCGCGACGCGTGCGTCGCGATAACGAGAGAACGCCGCCCATGCCGACGTGTCGGCCGAACACTGTTCCCGGAGGGTGCACCTCTCAGTGGGCTGCGCCTGCCTTGCGTCGTCCAACGCATCCGATGCTGGAACGGGCGCGGATGGCGCATGGAACAAGACGACAAGGCTCGAGCGCTCGCGCCGACGAACGTTGAAGCGGCGCGCACCATGCACAAGTGGGGTGTGGGCATGCTCATCGCCGGTACGGTCGCGCTTGTCATCGCAAGCAACGTGCTCCCGTTCCTGCCGGATAGCGACTAGCCAAAATGTCGCCGCTGCTCCTGCGTCAGAGTGACAATTACGGTGAGACCGCAGTCGGAGCATGGGGGGTTGAGCGTGGGACGATTCAAGGCTGCACGTCGCACGTGGATCGTCACTGGAGTCACCGCGGCATTAGTCGTGTGTGGCCTCATTGGTGCAATTGCCGTTTCACACGGTAGCGACGGCGCCCCTGGCGACAAGCACGCCGCCATCATGTACTCGGACGGCGACTACATCAAGTCGCTCGACGACACCACCATGATGACGTCACTGGCCGACGGCGCTGCCGTCACGGTCGTTGACGACTACGGAAACGAGACCCCCGCGGAAGTTCACGATGGCAAGGTCTACGCCACAGGCACCACAGTGCCAAGGAACGAGGCTGGCGCAGACGCCCTCGGGGTTCCCTGGCCGTACGACCACGGCAACAACTAGCTGCACCGGGAGGGCCGCTCGTCTCGAAGCGGCGACAGACCAACGTCGCGTGCGACTCGAGCGCGACAACCGTGAGCGCGATCGCGCCAAGCTGATGGAGCGCGCCCCGCTGTGATGGGCACCCTGATCCTGAACTGCGGCGATCCGGCCGCGACTCGGCGCTCACTTAGCGAGCACGCCCCAGAAAACGAAAAAGCCGGGGCCTTTCGGCCCCGACTTGGTCGCCTTAGTTTGAATAAGCCACTCTTGGTGGAGCTGAGGGGATTCGAACCCCTGACCTTCTCATTGCGAACGAGACGCGCTACCAACTGCGCCACAGCCCCAAAGTGCTTCGATAGATTACCACCGCACCGCGATGCCCCCACAACCCGGCCGACGACGCCGCGTTCACTTGAAATTCGCCCTCGCGCGCTTCATCGTGGCTCACGAAAAGAACACGACACACAACGGCAACGCGTCCGACACCCTCATTGCCTAGCGTCGACCTAGGACCACGACGCCCGCAACGGCTCACCGAGAATGGAGGAGCGCGATGTTCTCGTCTGTCGATCCCTTTATCGGCACAGCCGCGACCGAGCTACCTCCACCGTCCGGGCTCGCCGCAACCTGGTGGTGGCCAAAGCCCGCGGTCGGAAACACGCACCCAGGTGCCACCGCGCCCCTCGGAATGGTGTCAGCCTGTGCGTACTCCGGCGCATACCCGACCGGATACGGACTGTACGACCTCAGCACCGAAGGCGTGCCGACGCGCATCCACGAGACGCGGGTGGCCTCGGGCTTCACGCACTTCCAGCAGTCGGGCACCGGCGCCATTCGCAAGTACTACAACTACTTTCGCGTCACGCCGATGCTCGAGCCGCTCGACGTACTCGGTCGAACCTGGGACATCATCGACGAGGCGGCGGAGCCTGGCTACTACACCGCGACGCTTGACTCGGGGGTGCGCGCCGAAGTCACCGTCGGACCCAAGAGCGCGATTCATCGGTACACCTTTCCCGAGCACGCGGCCGCTCGCGTCGTCATCGATTTCTCGATGGGCGGGCTCGGGATACCGTACGGCGCAACCGTGCCGCAGCGAGCTCGCCTCGAGAGCGTCGCCCCAGGTATTGCGCAGGGCGAGATCGTCGTCGAGGGCGTGCCACTTGCCATTCACGTCGAGTGTGATGCCGCCGGTTGGCGTCAGATGCTGTGGTACGACCGTCGGCTCATGCCCGCCGGGCAACGGCTCGACCTCGACTCGATCCGCCCCACCACCCTGCGCTCGTTTGGGCTGATGTGGGCGGGCCCGTCCGCCGCCGGACAGGTGATCGAAGTGCGCATCGGATTCTCCCTGCGAGGCGTTGCCCGGGCGGCCGAGAACCTGCTCGCAGACTGCCCTGCGGGCGACTCGTTCGCAGACGTGCGGGGGCGCACCCGGCTTGCATGGGAGTCGATCATCGACCGTGTGCACGTGGACACCGCGAGCGCCAAGCGCCGCGAAATCTTCGCGACGGCGCTCTACCACTCACTCATCAAGCCATGCTTCGCTCCGAACGAGAGCCCATTTTGGCCCACGTCCGGTCCCTTCGTCTTCGACATCGCCACGATGTGGGACATCTACCGCACGCAGCTGCCGCTGCTCACCGCCCTCGCGCCGGGGGCGGCCGTTGACCTCGCGAACGCGCTGCTCACCATCGCTGAGAACGAGGGCAACCTCCCCATCGGCTACCGCATGGCGCGAGGGTCGGACCGCTTCAGCCGCCAGGGAAGCGCGCTCGCCCACACGTTCCTCGCGGACCTGGCTCAGTTGGGCCTTCCCGGCATCGACTGGGATCACGCGCTCGTCCACATGCAAGCCGACCTGCGCAGAACCTACGGCGAGGAGTACCTCCGCCAGGGCGTCACGCATCCGCTCAGCCACACGCTCGATATCGCCTTCGGCTACTGGTGCGCGGCGGTGGTCGCGCGGATGCTCGGCGATGGCGATTTGGCCAAAGAGGACGTCGAACTCGCCGAGCGCTGGCGCGCGGCATTCGATCCTGCCACCGGCCTCATGAAGCCATCGACGTACTACGAGGGTACGGCCGCGAACTACTCATTCCGGATCCTGCACGACATGGCGGCACGTATCGCGCTTGCGGGTGGCGACGACGCCTTCGTCGCGCTGCTCGACGCCTTCTTCGGCTTCGGCGCGGAGCCGATCAGGCAACCGGGCGAGGCACCCGGCCCGGCTGAGATGGCCGCTGGCTACGAACTCGGCCGATTCGAGGGACTGAATAACGAGCCGGACATGGAGGCTCCGTGGGCGTACTACTACGCCGGGCGCCCCGATCGCACCGCGGAGGTCCTCCACGCGATCGTGAATCAGCAATTCGGCTCTGGCCGGGGCGGGCTGCCCGGCAACGACGATTCCGGCGGGCTCAGTTCGTGGTTCGTGTGGGCTAGTCTTGGCGTCTTCCCCGTCGCCGGGCAGGGCATATTTCTGGTTCACCCGCCGTCCTTTGCGTCGGCTGAGGTCCCGATGGCCCGCGGCACGCTCTCGATCCACACCGACAACTTCACCGAGCCGACACCGCATGGTCCCGTTCAATACGTGCAATCGGTGACATTTAATGGCGTGCCACTCACTCGAACCTGGATCTCCGCGCGCGACCTCCACAACGGCGGCTACCTGCGGATCAGTCTCGGCCCCACGCCACGCGGGTGGGGCACCACCGAACGTCCACCGTCGTACCCGTACCCGAATCAGGAGGAGTCATGACGCCACGCATCGACTCGCGACTCGTCATCGTCGTCAGAGCCGACCCAGTCGTCTGCGGTCATTCTGGGGAAGCGCGCAATCTGGCAGAGGTCGCGATCACACGCGGCTTCGACGAAGTCCGCATCGTCACGTGGCCGCTTGACCGATTGCGCGAGACTGGCCTGCCGCTCAAGCCCCTCGAAACCCTGACGCCCTACTCCCCCGGGATCTTCGTCGAGCGCCCTGAGCCGGTGGGCGGCTACAAGATTCCCGACGGCCGGTACCAGGCCGGCATCGTCGGTCGCCTCGTCGAACTCTTCACCGACGGCGTGCCGACGGTGTGCCTGTCGCTCTACCTCAGCCCGCACACCCTCGCGGTCTCCGAGGCCGTTCGCGTGGCGCATGCGACCGGACTGCCCGTCAACGTGACCACCATCGCGGAGGCGGTCGGGTCCGACGTGACCGAGGTCGTGAGGGCGAGCGTCGAGTCCGGAAACTTCGGCGCGGCCGCGCATATTCTCGCGAGTTACCTCGATCAGGATCACTGCGTGGCGGTGTCGCAATATACGAAGGACGTCATCGTGGAGTCGGCCGCAGAGATCGACGCCAGGCACGGCACGTCCTTCGCCTCCCAGTGCGAGGAACGCGTCGGGATCTCATACCCGGCCGTCGATGCGTCCGCCTTTCTCACGATTGACGCGGCGGACACCGACGCCTGGCTCGCCGAGCGTGGTCTCACTCGCGGGTCGTTCGTCTTGTTCTTGTCTCGCGTCAACGCCGCCAAGGGCGTCGATGACCTCATCCACGGCTTCGCGCGGTCGGAAGCGGCACGCGAACTCACGCTCGTGATCGCGGGAAACGGTCCGGAGGCGCCGCTGTTTCGTGCGATTGCCGCGTCGTCTCCTGCCGCCGATCGCATCGTGTTTCTCGACGACGTCTCCGACGAGGAGAAGCCGCACCTCATGGCGGGGTGTGCCAGTTACGTGCTTCCGAGCAAGCCGCGCCCGGAATTCACCGAGACATTCGGCATTGCGCTCGTCGAGAAGATGCTCGCGGGAGGCGGCCCGGTGATCACGACCGACACTGGCGGCATACCGGAAGCTGTCGGCGACACCGCCATGATCATCCCGGAATCAGACCCGGCTGCGATCACGGCGGCGCTGAACGCAGCGCTGTCGGCGCCATCATCGCTCGTGGCGTCCTGGGAGCGGGAGGCACGCGAGTACGCGCTGCAGTTCGACCGCATCAACGTCTACGAGCGCTTGTTTGCGCGAGTCAACTCCGGAACGTTTGCGAGGGCCTACGCGGCTAGGCGCTGACGCGGCGCCGACGCGCGAGAATCGCGTCCAGCTGACCAGTGGCGGGGCGAGTCTCGCTCGGCGCTGGGGCTTCAGCGTCGTCGGTTCCGCTCGTGGATTCTGCGGTGTCGGCGTGGGTCGCGAAGTCCGACGCGACGAGCGGCCGCGCCTCCTGCTGGCGGACGGCGGCCTTGAGGGTGTACGCGGGGGCGGGAAGCGACCGCGGCGACCATGCGCCGGACTCTCGCTCCTCAGCGGCCACGACGGGCAACGATGGCGCTGGCACCTGGGCTGGCGCGGCTAGCGGCGCGAGATCCTCTGCGGTGACGATTCGGATCGCCTGCGTTTCGACCGGCGTCGGCTCCACAACGTGGCCCTTGGCGCGTTCGACGCTCACCCGGCGAAGCGCCTGAGTGGCGGTCGCAGCCGCCTCGACTTCGCGGGCGACGAGGAGAATGCGGGCATCGGTCTTCCGCTGTGCGGCAGCAGCCCGTGCACCGAGAACGACGGCTCCGGCAAACACTGCTGTGACAATCGCGCCGACCACCGTTGACACGGTGCCGGCGATCGCCAGCCCCCAGGCACCGGCTGCGGCGAGTGCGAGCACTCCGGCCACTGCTGCGCGCCGTCGAGCGTGGGCCTTGCGCACGCGGAGCACCGCGGTGCGATCGCCCCGCAACGAACGCCGCTCGCGCTCCGCCGTCGTCGCGACCCTGTCAAGCGCAGTCGCGGGACGGGACATCATCGAGGCGCCGAGTGACGCGATGGATGCTCGGGCCGCTCCCGTGACGAGCAACGGAACCCCTTCAGAGTCGGACGAATGCCGTGACGTGCGCTCAAGGCGTTCGGCCGTCGTGCGCACCACGCGCATGTCTGCGCTGTAACGATCCTCGGTTCTCACGAGCGCGTAGTCAGTGCGCTCCCTGATCCGCTGGGGAATGGCATAGGCGAGGACCATGCCGAGCGCGACGATCGCGAGCAGTGCTGCGGGTGCCATGAGATGACCGTACGGGCGGGGGCGGTTATCGGCGCGGATGGCACGCGGCGTGTCAGGACCCTGTGCTCCACGCCGGTCCGATTCGCGGTTCGCTCGCGGTCAGCGCGAACACGCGATGGTCGCGCCAGTCGCCGTCGATGTACAGGTAGCTCGGGCGCAGCCCCTCGTCGCGGAAGCCGAGTTTCGCGACGACGGCAAGACTGGAATTGTTCTCCGGCCGCACCGCGATTTCCAGTCGATGGAGCCCGGCGGCGAAGGCGTAGTCGGCGAGCATTGCGACAGCGCGCGGGACAATGCCACGCCCGGCAAATTCCTGATCGATCCAGTAGCCGATCGAGCCTCCGCGCTCGGCTCCCCACTCAATGCCACTCACCACCACGCGCCCGACGAGCTGCCCGGCTACCTCGATCGCCATCGGAAATCCGCGACGCTTTCGCCACAGCGTCCGCTCGCTTCGCACGTAGGCGGCAAACGTCATCGCCTGGGGGCGCGATCCACCGGGAACCGTCGCTTCCCACGGCTCGAGCCAGGCGCGGTTGCGTTGCCGGAGCGCCAGCCACCCCGTGGCGTCGCGGCGTACCAGCGGTCGCACGGTGATCTCGTCCCGCCGAAGCACGACACTGGGCATGCGTCTACCGGTCCCAGACCGTGCACCACAGCGAGTCGCCGGGGCCCACGTCTGTCACGTCGGCGGTCACCCAGCCGAGGCCGTCCGATTCGGCGATCGCCGCGAGGCCGACGGCGTCAGGATCGCCGATTGGCCGTGCGGTCACCGCGCCCTCGTCGTTGAGGTCCAAGCTCACGGGAAGCGCATGGACCATCCCCGGAGGCGACGACCACCGCGCGTCCGCCTCGGCCCGTACGGTGACGCGATGCGGTTCGACGAATCCGCTCATCATGCGCAGAGCGGGGCGCACGTACGCCTCGAACGCAATGAGAGCCGAGACGGGATGGCCGGGCATCGAAATCACGGGCACACCGCCGACCGACCCGATCGCGTGGCGACCTCCTGGCGACAGGGCGATATCGACGACATCGACATCGCCGATCCGCGCAAGCACCCCCGGCAAAGCGTCTGCAGTCGACAGCGCGCCGGTCGTGACGATGACGTCGGCTCGCACAACGTGATCTTCAATCGCGGCCGCAAGCACATCCTCATCGTCGGGGATCACTCCCACTCGATACGCGCGGGCGCCGGCGTCGGCGACCAGGGCGGCGAGCATGTGCCCATTCGAGTCGACGACGCCCTCACGCTGAGATCCGGGCTCGACAAGTTCGCTGCCGATCGGCATGACGACGACGCGCGGCACTGGCCTCACCCACAGGCGCGGGTGTGACAGTGCCGCGGCAAGCGCAATCTCGCGCGGCCCTAACCGCCGTCCGGCGGGCACAGCGACGGTGCCGCCCTCCGCGTCAGTTCCCGCGCGTCGGATGCCCTCGCCTTCGCGAGGTTGGCGGTCGATGGACACGTGCATCGGGGAGAAGTGCTCGGCGCGGACGACCGCGGTCGCGCCGCGCGGAACCGGCGAACCTGAACGCACCTTCGCGACCGTTCCACGCACATGCACGCGTGCACTCGACTCGCTCGGATCGACCTCGTAGGCCAAGGGCAACGTGATCGGCGCGTCTTCGCTCGCTGCTTCAACATCTGCCGACGCGACCGCAAATCCGTCGAATGCGGCGAGATCGAGCGCTGGAACCCGGCCCGCAGCGATGACCTCTCGAGCCAGCGTCGCGCCAGCGGCGTCCGGCAGGAGAACCTCAAGCGGGCGGATCTCGCCGAGCGCAGCGGCAACTGCCGCGCGGTGGTCATGGAGCGATCGAACGTTCACTGTCGCATTGTTGCCTGTCTTACTACGCATCGGTGTGTGAAACATGGCACGGGGTGCCAGAAATTTACTCACATTTGGCACAATGGGGATATGGCGACGTCTCCGGAAGGACTTCCGCTCCCTCCGGAGCCCGGTGACACGAAGGACGCCCTTCGTGCCGCGATTCGCAAGCAGCGCCTCGAGCGCTCGGAGCGCAGGCGGCAAGAGTTCGCTGTTGGGCTCCGCGATCACGCCCTCGACCTTGCTGAGGTGCAGGCCGCGCGCTGCGTGTCGGTGTACGCATCGCGCCCGCACGAGCCAGGCACTGTTCCCCTCATCGACGCGCTTCACGCCCGAGGCGTCAAGGTACTCATCCCACTTCTCGGCGACGGCCTCCAGCGCGGATGGGCCGTGTATAGCGGTGCGCACGACCTCGTGGAACGCGCGCCCGGACGCCCGCCAGAGCCATCAGGGGACTTTCTCCCCTCCCACGTACTCGCGGAGGCGGACGTCGTGTTCGTCCCGGCACTCGCGGTCGACACTGCTGGCACACGCCTCGGGCAGGGCGGCGGCTGGTACGACAGAGCGCTCGTGGACGCTCGGGCTGACGCGCGGTTCTTCGCGCTGGTCTTCCCCGGCGAGGTCCACGACGCGCGGGTGTCGCCCCTCCCACGCGAGCCGCACGACGTCGGCGTGGACGCGGTGATTACGCCGGAGGGTGTGCTCACGCTTCCCGCGTAGGATGTGCCCATGCCGACGTACACCTATGCCTGCATCGAATGCGGTCATCGCTTCGACGCGGTGCAGTCGATCCACGACACCCCGCTCGAGGCGTGCGCGCAATGCGGGAGCAGCGTACGCCGAGTCGTCGGCGCGCCTGGGGTGGCGTTCAAAGGCGCGGGGTTCTACCGCAACGACTCGCGGCCGACTCCCGCGAAGTCGGACTCCACTCCCGCCTAGGACCTACCAATGCGGCGGCTTGTCCGCCTTCATGTCGTCGTCCCGACTTCCCTCGCGCGAGCCGCCCCACGTCTGGTCCTCGTCTTCCCGCGCTCGCGTGGGAATGAGGGGGCGGTCGGCGCCAGTGGACGTCTGCGGGGTGCGATCCGCGGATCGCACCCGACGACCCTCGCGCGTCGTGGGTGGGTCAGCCGGACCGTCAGCGGCGAGGGCGACTGCGTCATCCGCGACCGGGGGTGTGCGGTCTCGCGCGGCAACGATCGGGACGGGAACGGTCTCGGGCAGGTCGGGCTGCTCGGCCACAATCGTCTCTGCGAGCTCCTCCAGCAGGTCGGGCGGCAGGGCGAACTGAATCGTCGGCAACGCGATCGTGTCGCTTGCCACTGCCGCGTCAAGCACTTCGCGAATGGCATCAAGCGTCGCGTCTGGATCCGTGAACACGTCCACCGTCCAGAGGGGAATCACCACCCAGCCAAGAGCCTCGAGCGACGCCTGCTGGCGGCGCACACGATCACGCACGCTCACGGATTGGCCCATCGGCGACTCGTCTGTCACCACCGCGACGCGGTAGGTGCGCTCGTGCTTCCCCCCTGCCACGAGCGGGATGGTGTCGGCGCCTTGGCCATAACGCACTCGCACCGCATAGCCCTCGTCGCGCAGTCGCGCCGCGATTTCGCTGAGAAGCCAATCGGCGGGGCCGGGCTCAACGGGCTCCGGAGCGACCGCGGGACTTGAGGCCGCCACGAGCAGGTCCCGCAATCCCTCGACGCCTTCCGCGTCCCCGAACGTGTCGGCAACGTCTCCCCACTGCTCCGCGGTCATCGAGGTGACAAGAGTGAGTCGTTCGTGCGTCGCAACGAGCGCTTGGGTGAGGGCGCGGCGGCCGACGTCCTCGCCCAACACCCCCACGTTTCGCGGGACGCTGCCGCGGGCGTCGGTGGCGTAGCCGGGTGTGAGGACCACTTCGTCGACGTCGAGGCCCGCTGCCCCGCCCAGGGAAACAACCGGAATCCGGTCAACGAGCCGCGGGTCACGCTGCGCCAGAGCGTCGCTCACTCGCCCCGCATGCAGGTCATTGCCAGCGATGATCGCGATGCTCCGCCGGGGAAGCGAGCGCGCAGCTGACACCACGTGGTGCAGCACGCTCATCACCTCTGCGCGAGTGGACTCGACGCCGATGTGGCCCGCGACGGGCGAGCCGACGGCATCGACAAAGGTCACGCCGAGGAGCCGGCGCTTGCCCGCCGCGGGGAGCGCTTGGATCACCCGTCCGTACGAAGCGTGGGCGAGAACGGCGCTCACGCGCGGGTCACGCGGCTGCGGGAGCGCCGGAATGACAACGGCAGGCAGCAGCGCGGCGAGCGCGGTCACCGCAGACCGGGTGGCCGCCTCGGCATCACCGACGATGACGACTTGCCTCGCACGCGCGAGCGCCGGGACAAGCTGGGCGAGGGCAAGCGACTCGGCCGCGATGACCACGGCGGTGTCGACGATCGCCTCGGGCGGGGCGATCCGCGTGACGTGCTCCGCCTGGCACAGCACGACGGGCCGCAACGCCTTGACCACCGCGGTGTGGTCACGCCAAAGTTCCCTGAACGGCGCGCCGGAACCCTCGACGAGCGCGGAAAAAAGGTCGCGCGCGCTGTCCTGGTGGCGCGCGATCGCGGTGCGCCGCCGCTCGGCGACCGCGCGAAGCAGCGGGCCGACGCGCATACCCGAGAACGCGGCGTCGGCGCGCAGGAACTCCTCGACCGCAGCGCCGATGGCACCGGTTTCCGTGAGTCGCGCGTCAGCCGCGACGATGACGTCAAACGCCGACGCCCACCACGCGAACTCGAGGTCGCGCCGGGCCTGCACGGCATCGACACGGCGCTCTCGCAGGTCATCTCGCAGCTCGCCAAGTCCCACGTCGTCGAGATCCCGCTCGAGGGGGTGCATGCGCACGGCTTCAAGATCGCCGGGGATCCCCTCTGCGAGAGTGGACAGCGCACCGATCATCTCGTCCCACGGGCGCTCCGGCAGACTCAACTGTCCCGTGACTTCACCCACGGCGTCGGCGATCCGCGCCCACAACAGCGAGGCGAGATCCGCGCGATCCGCGAACACGTCGAAGTCGTCGGGCACGGCCGGCCAGCCGCCCGCCGAGCACATCGCACGCCACCGAAGCGATTGCTGGTGCGCGGATTGCAGGTCGGCGTGCAGCGTCGCCTTGCTTCGCCCCGGGCGGAGAAGTTCCACGGCCCTGCGCGTCAGCGCGCGCCGGTCACGCCGCACAAGCGTGCTCTCGCGCGCGGCGTTCGGTGCCGTCGCGGACACGATGTCGTGAAGGGAACGATGGAACACTGCGGGCGAGAAGATGTCGAGCGTGGCGCGAAGGTCGGTAAACAGGGCGACCTGGTCCATCCATTCTGCGAGCGATATCGCCTCGTCTAGCCCAGTCTCATGCGCTGCGATCGCCGCCTCGGCCCGCAACTTGGGAAGGTGACGCATGAGCAAGGTCGCGAGGGCTTCGTCAAGGGAACCTCCCTCGCGGGGATCGTCCGTGACCGCCGACCACCAGGGCACCAGATTCACCGGCTCGCTGGAGACGTCGGACACCCCTTGAGAATCCTCGTCGACGTCGCTGGCGATCGCGTCGACGAGCGCGGCGGCAACCGAGGCGAACCCATGTTCGGCGACCACCGCCGCCGCGGCCGATCCCAACCGCACCGTCGTAACCGGAGCTGGGTCAGTGGACGTCAACCGCACGAGGGCTTGCACTGCCTCAAACGCGCTGACATCCCACGGCCGGTACGACCGATGGAGGGCATCGAACCTGCGCTGAACATCGCGCCGCGCCGCCAGCAAGGCCTCGCCAGCCTCGCGCACGCGATCGTCGTCGACGTCAGGATTTCCTGCGGTCATCGCCTCGAGCAGGCTCGCACGAGCGCTGGCGTCCCACGCCTCGTCGTCACCCTCGACGGCAACGTCTTTGGCTCCCCACTGTTCGAGGCGCGCGGCGACAGCTGACCTCCCCGCCGCGTTGCCGGCCACAACAAGGACGGACTTGCCCGACGCAGCGCCGTCAGCGGCAATCGCGACCACGGTGCCGACCGCGTCTGCGCCGGGCGCCGTCTGCACAAAGACCGACCGTCCCGTTGCCACGACATCAAGCGCCGCGAACTGCGCGTCGTCGAGATCCCCAAGCCCTCGCTCGGAAAAGGGATCCCTGTCCCCGGTTGAAAATGCGGGGATTGGCACCGCGAGGCGACCTGCGGCGTCGTGATCCCCCGCGACCGCAGCGATCACGTCCGAATGGCGAAGCGCGTCGCCGAGGTCGTCGAGGTCGTCTACGAGTCGCTGCTCTGGGTCATCGAACACCCCGAGGAGCAGGCGTTCGCGGACTTCGAAGTGCGGGCCAAGCGCTGTGCCGCGCTCGCGCACCACGTCCCACAGCGGGCGCGGGTCGAATGCGGTGCCGCCGCCAGTCGACGGCAGCATCTGCTCGAGTCCCTCGGCAATGCCGCGATCCTTGAACAGCGCCGCGGCAACGGGATTCAGCACGACGGCATCTCCCATCGTCACGTATGCGTCGCCGTCCCTCGCCTCGTCCCATCCCACCGGTCGAAGCACGAGTGGCACTTCGCGGGGCTGCCCGTTCTCGGTCCATGCCGCCGTACCGACCGCGAGCGCAGCGGTCCAGTCGCCCGTCGCAGCCTGCACCCGACGCGCGTGTTCGCGAATGAGCGCGCCGCGATGGAATGCACCCCGCTGGCGGACGGGGTTGCGGATCAACCCACTCAGCAGCGTGGGACGCCCGGCGAAGAATGGCGCGAGCCCGCCCGGATGGGCGTCACCGAGATCGATGAGCGTTGGCTCCGCGTAGGTGACATCGCGCAACGCGGACGCGGCAGCGGATTCGCGCAACTGTTCGCGCCACTGCTCGAGGGCATCCGCCACGAGGGCGCGCCCGATGTAGTCCACCACGCCTCCACCGTAATAGTGCCCGGGCATGCACCTGAACACCACGCCGCGCGCTGAGGGCCGTCTGCGGCGAGAAGTGTCGGCGAAGGAGTCGGCTGTCGTCGAGCGGCCAGACGGGCGCGGTGGCCGTCATGCGCGGCTGCCGCCACGCGCAGACAGTGCGCGCCGACTTGTGCAGACGACACGCACTGTTGGAGTGATTCTGAGCGGTGCGAAGGTCCCCGTCAAGCGGTACGCGCGGTTACGACGTGGGCCCTTGGACGAGGACGCGGTACCCCCACGCAGGGAGCTCCACCGACGCTCCCTCGGAGAACGCCACGTCACCGCCGTCGATGTCGTCCCATGACCCCGCGAACGGCCCGTCAGTAAGGACGGCGGTGATCGCTTCCGCTGACAGGTTGAGCACCGCGAAGACGGCGTGGCTGCCGGCCCGACGCACGAACGCGATGACGCGGGACGGGGCGTCGGTGCGCACCTCGACCATGCGTCCGCCCCAGTGCCCGTTCCACAGCGCCTGGTTTGCGCTCTTGAGCGCGATCAGCCGGCGGTACAACTCCCCCATCGGGTGCTCACGCCACTCGATCGGATCGCGGTCGAAGAAGTCGAGGCGACGGTCGTTGCCAGCTTCCTGGCCGTTGTAGACCAGCACCATGCCGTCGCTCACCGCGCTCAGCACGATCGCCGCCTCGACGCCGTCGCCGAACTTCTCGAATTCGGTTCCCTCCCACGCGTTCATGTCGTGGTTGGTGACGAACAGCATCCGCATTCCGTCGTCCTGGAAGGCCTTCTCGTTCCAGGCGTAGTAGACCCGGAGCGCGTCGACGTCGGCATGGCCCAACGCGATCTGATGCATCGCGAGGTTCCAGCTCCACGCGTATGTCATGTCAAAGGCGGCGTCGTGGAGGTCGCGTGCCTCCCATTCGGCGAGCATGAACACAGGCTTGATCCGCTCCAATTCGGCCCGCACCTCCTCCCAGAAGTGGGTCGGAACGAACCCTGCGACGTCGCAGCGGAAGCCGTCGACGTCGACCTCACGCACCCAATAGGACATGGCGTCTGTCATATAAGGCCGCACGCCTTGCGCGTCGTAGTCCAGGTCGACGATGTCGTCCCAGTCCCACCACGGCGACGGCTGCAGGCCGCCCTTCCAGTCCCTGGCGTACCACTCGGGGTGCGTTTCAGTCAGCGGGTTGTCCCACGCCGTGTGATTCGCGACCCAGTCGAGGATGACGTACATCCCGAGGTCGTGGGCGGCGTCCACGAAAGCACGGAGGTCGGCAAGAGTCCCGAATTCGGGGTTGACGCTGTAGTAGTCCTTGACGGCGTAGGGGCTGCCGAGCGCGCCCTTGCGGTTGAGTTCGCCGATCTCGTGCACCGGCATCAGCCACAGGATTCGAACCCCAAGCGCGGCAAGCCGCGGAAGGTGGCCAGCGGCAGCCGCGAAGGTGCCCTCTGCGGTGAACTGCCTCGTGTTGATCTGATAGATCGAGGCGTTCTTGCTCCACTCAGGGTGGGTGAGGCGAACGTCAGTTCTGCGAGGCGAGGTCATGATGATTCCCTTTCATTCGATGAGTGCGGGTCCGCCGCGGCGCGCCACCGCGGCTCACTCGCCGAGGTCATCGTCGCCCATGAGCTCCACGTGCATGAATGTGTCCATGAGGGGCGAGGTCCACCGGGTGGGGTCCCAGTGGCCG
>JAHEMW010000126.1 GCA_024643505.1 Demequinaceae bacterium | reverse complement strand
TCACGGGGAGCACCCTCGGGTGGACCACCGGCCTGCCCGCGTGGGCCGATGGCACCGTCACCCAGGGATTCGAGGGCGGCGTGCTGAGCTGGTCGGAGGCGACGGGCGTGGTCTGGACGCCCTCGGCATAGGACGGTTGGGTCTACTCCGGCGGCGTGATCGACGCCCATTCGCGACGGGTGGTGGGCTGGTCGATCTCGGACCGGATCACGCCGGACATCGTCGTCGACGCACTCGACATGGCCCGCTGGCAGCGCCGACCCCAGCCGGGCACGAGCGTCCACGCGGACCGAGGAGCGCAAGCCGCGAATACCAGCACGAACTCGACCGTCACGGCCTCGTCGGATCGATGGGTCGCGTCGGCGCGGCTGGCGATTCAGTGTGCCCGCCGTAGTGAGTGCCGGTTGCCGGACTCGCAGCCACAGGCCCAGCACTGACCAGCACTGCCACTAGGGCAGCCAGCACAGTCTTGAGCCAGAGGATCACAGTTGCCTCGCCGCCTCAGACAGCAACCACTCGACCACGGCCAGGGGGACTGGCTCGTCAGTGAAGAACGTCACCGACCTGGCGCGGCTCTCGTCGTCCTCAAACACTTCGGCGATTTGCTCCCCGGTCTCGCGCGAGAGTTCCAGCGCCATCCCATCGCGTTCACCGACAGCACTCACGAGCAGAAGCCTGTAACCGTTCATCCGACCGGCTCCAGGAAGCCCATGAAGGACCCGTCGTTGCCGTACCGGACGCCACGACCGGTTGAATCCCAGATGTTCGTGACGCGGTCGAGGACGTCTGAGTGGCCAGCGGGATCGTTCAGGATGTCGTCCAGAACTCGCAGACCCTGCTCGTTCCTCGCGGTAGCGGTTCCGTTTGAGAGGCCATTGAACACGCTGCCATCACGCCCCGAATGCTTCTGAAGTGCCCGACCGACTTGGGTCAGCCCGTTCCGGTCAGCCGCCTGTGCAGCGACGCGGTGGTCGTTGACGGCGAAGTTGCCGAAGGTCCGGGCTCCAGCGCTTGCGGCAACACAGCAGCCGCGAACGACGACAGAGCTCCCCCGGGACACGACTTCCGGCCCTGGACGCGAGGCCCGCTCGTACGATGCCACGGTGTCCGATGACGACAGCACCACGGGGGCGTCGTAGGCGTAGGTAGTGGCGTCGTGCCCATAGGTCGGCACGACGGCGGGGGCCGATGATGGCGCCTCTAGTACGCCGTCGAACACGAGAACGAGCAGTCCGATGAGGACCCGGAGGAGCAGCCGCTGGGCACTCATGAATAGTCCTCGAACTCCCAGTACGCGAAACGGCTCAGTTTCCGGGATACGTCTTCCCAGGTCTCACCTTCGCACCGCGAGACCCGCCCTTCGATATAGCGGAGCACCGTAGCCCAGTGAAAGTCACGAACAACCAGATGATGGCGCGCGTCGAATACAGGCACTTGCTCGACTCGCTCCTCGAGCCACGCGACCGAGCAGACCGTGAGGTCACACGACTCCTCGCCGGGCTGCCTAACGGGGCCGATCAGAAGTCGGATGGGAACTGCGAAGACGTCATCTGGCGGTCGGAAGTCGTCGAGGTTCTCCACATCGCTGGAGAAGATCGATCTGGTAGCGGCTCTCATAGCAGGTCCGTAATGTCAAGGTGGCCGTTTGTCTGCCACTGTCCACGAGGAACCAATCGAGACTCGAATTTGGACTGCCAGGTCCCTCCTTGCCACCCGGGTTTGAAGGTCGGCGGCCGCCACTGACGCAACCCGTCTTGACTCAACCAAGTCCTCCCGTCGCTCGCGAGGCGCGCACCTTCACCGGCCCAGGCCCGAACCGCCGATTGTGCATCCGCGACCGTGCCCGTGCCGACGCCGAAGTGACCCTTCCCGCGGGACGCATCGCGAAGAGCCCCGCTGACCTTGGCCCAATCGTCTCCCGTCTTTGCGGCAACACCGGTCGCCACCGCGATCTGGGGTTGCGGGGGGTCGTTCCCTAGCTGCTGACCTGCGACAACACCCGCCGAAGGCCCGACGACGACCTGGACCGCGGAGGTCGAGGCCCCGACGGCGTTCTGGACCGCGGAGGTCGAGGCCCCGACGGCGTTCTGGGCCGCGTGGGTCGTTGCCGCCGACGCAGGTCCAGCGCCGAACACCCCGAGCACGACTGCAAGGACGGCGGCTAGGAAGGCAAGGACCCCTCTTGGCCGGTCGGTATGCCGGGCGCCGGCGGTCACGGGCGCTGAAGCCTGGTGCTCACTCCGCACCTGCGGCGTGCGCCAGAACGTCGTTGATCTCAGAGCGCAAGGTTCGCGCTGCCGAGACTTCGAATCCGAGGCGCGTCGAGAACTCCCACTCGTCCACCGCCTCAAGGGCCTCCCCGATGGAACTCGCCAGAAGGCGAAGCTCGTCCAGCGTCACAGCGACAACAAGATCGTCATCCGCTTCAACCAGTCTCATGGCACCAACCTCAGTGGAGTGTGTTCAGGAAGTAGTCGTAGCCAGTCGTAGGCCGGAGAGCAGTGCCCCCGTCGACCGCTCCGGGGTTGCGAATCACGACCGTCCCGTTCTGCCAGTAGCCGGTTCGGCCACCAGAGAGCGTGCGCATCTCGCCGTTCAGCACGACGTCCTCGATGTGCGACGCGAACTGCGGTCGCGTCGCGATCCCCGGGAACTCCGCCTGATCCAGTACGTGCTTCTGGAAGGCGTGCCCACCGGAGGGTCTGTCAGGAATTTTGTGTAAGTGGCTCGGCGTGATGCCGCGGGCTTGGTCTGCGGTGGAAGGAGCATCACGTCATGGAGTCTATGTTCGAGCAGCCGTCGGATCCGGGGGACGCGGCGGGCGTGCCGGTCGTGCGTGAGCCTGACCTAGCGGCGCTGGCCGAGGAGCTGGTCGCTTCGGCGACCGATCGCGGTATCGCGTTGACTGGTGAGGAGGGCTTGCTGACGGCGCTGACGCGGCAGGTGCTCCAGCAGGCCCTCGAGGTCGAGATGTCACGCCATCTGGGCTACGACAAGCACGACCGTGGTGGCCGTAATCGTGGCAACTCCCGCAACGGGTCGACGCCGAAGACCGTGACGACCGAGATCGGGAAGGTCACGATCGATGTGCCCCGTGACCGCGACGGCACGTTTGAGCCGCAAATCGTCGCGAAGCACCAACGCCGGCTAGCGGGCTTCGACGACGCGGTGATCAGCCTCTACGCCAAGGGCATGACGACCGGCGACATCGCCGCCCACCTGGACGAGGTGTATGACACGACCGTGTCGAGAGATCTCGTGTCTGCGGTGACGGCGAAGGTGTCCGAGGAGATGCGCGCCTGGCAGAACCGGCCCCTGGATGGCGTCTATCCGGTGGTCATCATCGACGCAATCGTCCTCAAGGTCCGCTCCGGAACGGTCGCGAACCGCCCGGTATATGTGGCCATGGGCGTCAACCTGGACGGCTATCGCGACGTGCTGGGCATGTGGGTGGGGCCGTCCGGCGGGGAGGGTGCGAAGCAGTGGATGACGATGCTGACGGACCTGAAGAACCGCGGGATCGTCGATGCGTGCATCGTGTGCTGCGACGGGCTGAAGGGCCTGCCCGACGCGATCGGCGCGATCTGGCCCGACGCGATCGTGCAAACCTGCGTGGTGCACCTGGTGCGCAACAGCTTGCGCTACTCGTCGCAGAAGGACTGGCAGAAGATCACCAAGGGCCTGCGGGCCATCTACACGGCCCCGACGGCGGAGGCGGCCGAGCTCGAGTTTGAAGGCTTCGCCGAGCTGTGGGGCGAGAAGTACCCGGCGATGATCGGCCTGTGGCGCAACGCGTGGAACGAGTTCACACCGTTCCTGGCCTTCCCCCAGGAGGTCCGCACGATGATCTACACGACCAACGCGATCGAGTCGCTGAACGCCCGCTTCCGGGCTGCTACCAGGAGACGCGGCCACTTCCCTGATGAGCAATCCGCGCTGAAGGTGCTGTACTTAGCGTCACAGCAACGCGCCACGGGAAGCCGAGGCTTCGACCGCAACCCGGGAGGCCGAGTGAACAACTGGAGCCGGGTCCTCAATGTCCTGTCGCTGACGTACGGCGACCGGCTCAACATCAACTAAGCCGATGACCACTTACACAGAAAATCCGACAGTCCCGAGTGGCACGGCGTCCTATCGGATCCCGGACGAGTTGACGAGCACGGCTCTGGGCGAGGTGAAGAACGTCGCGAACCTGAGCTACACGAACCAGCTGCGCGACTTCGCTGCCTATGCCCAG
>JAHEMW010000125.1 GCA_024643505.1 Demequinaceae bacterium | reverse complement strand
ACGACAAGCGCACCCATGGGGACGAAGGCGAAGCCCTCACCAAAGGCTCCACCCGCGGCCGCGGCCGACCCGCCCCCCGCCGGAAACCTCGCCACCAGCTGGTGATAGCTGGCCACCACGAGCGCGACGACCGCGACCACCGCCGCCATCGCCGGCAGGAGCAACCCGAGGTTGCCGTCGAGAGCTCGGAGCGCGGCCTCAATGGCGTAAGCCACCGACGACACGGGGTCAGCCATCACCGAGAACGCGAACGCAATGAGCAGCGCGGTGCGGCCGTGGAGCCACCGGCGTCCCGTGCCGCGCTTGAGGGTCTGGGCCATGCGGTTGCCTCGATAGGTGAAGTGGTAAGCGGGCGCGTGATCGCGCCGTCACCGCACGTCACTGTAGCCGTGTGGGGCTCGACGGGCGTCGCCTCAGTCTGCCCGCCGGTAACGAATGTGCGTGGCGAGCGGCGAATGGAGCACCTCAACCGGCTCCAAGTCGAACGACTCAACGCCGTCGAAGAGCCGCTCGCCGGAGCCGAGCAGGACCGGGACAACGTCGAGCGTGAGTTCGTCGATGACTCCAGCGACGAGCGCCTGACGCACAGTCGAAGCGCCGCCCGCGATATCGATGCCGCGTTCGCCGGCCGCTGCGCGTGCGAGCGCGTACGCGGCAGCGAATCCGTCGGTCACGAAGTGAAAGCTCGTGCCACCCTCCATCTCGATCGGCTCGCGCGCATGGTGGGTGAGCACGAACACGGGCGCGTGGTACGGCGGCTCGGGCCCCCACCATCCACGCCAGTCGTCGTCCCATTCGCCGCGGATGGGTCCGAACATGTTGCGGCCCATCACATAGGCGCCCCGTGGTCTCATGAGCCAACGTTGCGCGATCGCGTCTGCCTCGTTCGCGCGCTCATCGCCAAGGTGCCAGCCATGCACCTCGAGGCCGCGCTTTCCTAGCGGATCCTCGCTGCTCTGCGCCGTCCCCGCGACGAAGCCGTCGAGCGAGATGGACATGTGGCAGGTGGTATCCGACACCGGTGGCCTCCAAGGGCTTGCGACGTTCCACGTCGGCGAATTGTCCCACGCGACGCGCGCGCCCGCCCGGGCACCCACGCGCACGGTGGCGGCGCGTCCGTCGGACCGGTCACGGCGAGCACCCAGCCAACGCCAGTCGCTCGCGTCCGTCGCTGAGGATCTGTGCCGCAGTTCCCCCCGGGGCGCCGTGGAGGTATTCGAAGGCCGCGTTGTAGCTCCCGAGCCAGGCGGACGTCGCCCAGGCAACCTCCCGCTCCTCGCGCCCGAATACGCGCCCTCGTTCGACCTCGTATGCGCGCATGAGCCGCTCACTCGCCTCGCAGGACGCAATGCGGACGTGACCCGGGACTTCGTTGTGCCCCACAGCGAGGTTCCCCACCAAGACGGCCTCGGGAAGGTACGAGATCGAATCCCAGTCATGGACGATCGGCACCTCCTCGCCCCCGGAGAGAATCCAGCGGACGTTGAGCCCGTTGAGATCCGTGTGACCAACCACCGAAGGGAGGTCACTCGCGAGGAGGCGCTCGCGAGCGGCGCGCGCGATGACAATCAGCTCCTCCGGCAGGTCTGTCTCGATGCGGTGCGGATCCCATCGATCGGACACCGCGGGTGGCCAGATGCGGGCAGTGCCGTGGGCGTAATGCAGCCATGGCGGCGGCGCGAGACCCACGGGATCGACGCCTTGGAGCGCGTCGACGAGACACGACAGCAGTCGCGCAAAGGCGACGGGAGCGTCGCCGCTCGGGTAGATCGCGCCCTCTGGTCGCCATTGTTCCGCGCTCGCCCACAGGGTGCTTCCTTCAGCGAGCGGCAGCGGCCCCGCGAGCAGTGCCGGGCAGGCGATGCCTCTCGCCTGTGCGGTGAGTTGCGCAGCGGCCGACGCCGCCAGGTGCGGGCCGCCTTCGCGTACCTTCACTGCGATCGCGCGGCCGTCCGCGAGTTCAATCCCCGCCACCTCCGACATTGAGCTGGCCGAAAAGAACTGTCCGGTGACCGCACTGCCGAGGTGGGCGCGCACCCAGGCGTCAACCTCGACCAGCCGAGCACTGGCGACGGTTCCGCTCATGAGACCGAGGCTATCGGCGAGGCGCGGAAGCGCCCGCAACGGCCCTCTTGGCGCACGTCCGCTCGCCGAAAACGGCCGCGGAGAGCACCCGTTTCATCAGTTATGCTCTGCGCAGGATCGGGGGGTTCAGAGGCCTCCCGGCGTTCGCTGGAAGGATTCTGCACCAAATGGAAAAGGGTCACCTGTCACCGCGGAGAACCTGGAGCGCCTCGACAATCGCGTTGGTGCTCGCGTTCGTTATCGTCGCGGGTACCGCGCTGGAAGCGGCCGCGAGCCCTCGCGCATCCGTCACGGGCAACGCAATCGTTCCGTCGGCGCTTCGGTATGAAAGCGCCGACGTGATCGTCGTGGGAGCCGGCACCTCTGGCATTGCTGCCGCGCTCAGCGCTCGAAAGTACGGCGCGAAGCGCGTCTTCCTCATGGACGCCAACGACTACATCGGCGGCCAAGTCGCCGCCGGCGTAGGAACGATGGACGAGGGCGGTTACGACAAGTACGACCAGCGCGCCGACGGGATGTGGGGCACGATCGTCGCGAGATTCCTCGCCGAGTATGCGAAGCGCGGCTGGCCCCACGCCAGCACCTGCTATGGGGCCGGCGCCGCGGGACGGACCGTGTGCATCGCGCCTTCGGTTGCTCGCAAGGTCTACGGGCAGATGCTTCGCGAAGCGGGC
This sequence comes from Demequinaceae bacterium, assembly GCA_024643505.1. GTDB lineage: Bacteria > Actinomycetota > Actinomycetes > Actinomycetales > Demequinaceae > Demequina. The sequence goes on along the minus strand of JAHEMW010000125.1, from coordinate 1,490 downwards.
GTCGAGGTGCGGCTCGGCGTGCGGGTCACGCCGGTCGTGTCAGGAGGACGAATGCTTGGCGTCTCGTGGCGCAACGTCACCGGCACGGTGGCTGCGGGTCGCGTCTCGAGCAAGGTCGTCATCGACGCCACGGAATACGGCGATGTGCTCGCCCAGACGGGCGCGCCGTACCGCTCGGGCAACGGACTCGGCAACACGGCCGGTACGGCTCCAGCGGGCCACGTCCAGCCAATCACCAATGCCGCCATTGTGAAGAAGTACGCGCCGGGTGCAATGCCGGCGGCGCTCAACCTCGTCGGCAAGCCATTCCCCGTCGCGCCCGGGGATCCCGCCCCCGCGACGACCAAAGCGCGCGTGCTGACGTACTTTGCGTCCAAGGTCGCCATCGGCGGTTCGACGTACAACAACACCACCAAATCCGCGTGGAGCCCATTGTGGCACTTGCAATACCGTGGGCTCCCGAACCCTCCGCAGGCGCCGTACCTCGCGAAGCAGACCTGGCGCATCACGCGAACGGCCCTCAACTGGGCCAACGACTACCCCAGGGCGGCGGCTGGAGATCTCGGTGGCAAGGCGCTCTCGGTTCGCTACCTTGAGGACGCGGGCTACCGGTGGCGGATCAACTGCCGGGCGAAACTGCGCACCATTCAGTTCGTCTGGTACATGCAGAACAAGCTAGGCCAGTCCGCGTGGTCGGTCGCGAATGACGAAGGCTTCAATACCCCCTACAACCGGGCCAACCGATGCGCGGGGACGGAGGTCTCGACCCGTTACGCGGCCTTCGAGGCCGCCATGCCCACCCTGCCCTACGTCCGCGAGTCGAGGCGCGGAATTGGCCTCACGACAGTTGCCGCCGGTCAGATCCAGCGCGTTCCCACTGGCGAGGCCGTCGAGGGCCCTTTCGGAACCACTTCACCACTCGCCGCCCGGAATCAACCGCTCGACACCATCGCGGTCGGCTACTACCGCAGCGATCTCCATGGCACCTACGGCCCGGCGGACGTCGAGTTGGAGCTCGAGTCGGCGTCCGATTACTTGAGTTCTGTCGCCGGAGTTCCGACGACCGGACCGTTCGCTATCCCCATGAGCGCGCTCGTCAGCAAGGAGGTGAGCGGCCTGATCTTCGCCGAGAAGAACATCTCCGCGTCGCGGTACGCGTCCGGGGCGATGCGCCTGCAAAGCGAAACGACGCTCATTGGGGCGGCCGCCGGCGCTCTTGCGGCGAGGTCGGTCCGATGGAATCGGGCGCCAGTGGACGTTCCGGCCCGTGCGGTCCAGTTCGACCTGAGTCGAAAGGGAACGTTCCTCGCGGTCAACCACTTCCTCGACGTCCCGCGATGGGCGGGTTCGACGGTCGCGTTTGAGTTGTCGGCCCTGTACAACGCGGACCCGGGCGAGACCCACGTGTCGGCACGTCCGTCCGTGGTCGTCACTCGAGCTGAGGCGGCCAGTTGGGTGCGACGTAGTACGGAATTGGGCGACGGCGACGC
>JAHEMW010000124.1 GCA_024643505.1 Demequinaceae bacterium | reverse complement strand
GCCGACGCTTCGCGCGCCGGTTCGCTCGGCACCGTGGCGATCAAGGTCGGAGACGCGTACGTGCCGTTCTCGGCTGAGGCGGCTGCCGCAGTCGTCGACGCCTCGCCGCTCGCAGAAGGCGCGAACGGCGTGAACGACCTCGCCTACAAGATCGACCGCACGACGACCGAACCGGGTTCGTACCCGCTCGTGCTTGTCTCGTACGAGATTGTCTGCCAGCAGTACGACGACGCTGCGGAGCGCGACCTCGTGACAGGGTTCCTCACCTACGTCGCCTCCGACGCGGGCCAGCAGGCCGCGGCGTCCGCCGCTGGCTCCTCGCCCATCAGTGCCGCACTGTCGGCCGAGATCACGGCTATCATCGCCAAGATTGCGGCCGCGTAGCCATCCGATTGGACGGTGGTGGGCTCGTCCGCGAGGATGAGTCCACCACCGTTCTTTCCGCTAAGCACTCTGGAGCAGGCGCGTGACGATCACTGAGGAACAGTCCGACGCTGCGGCTGGGGTCACTGGGCTGACCGCTCGGACGCAACGCACCGCAAACAGCATTTTTGCGGGACTTTCCGTGACGTCGGCGTCGCTCATCCTCGTCGTCCTCGCGGCGGTCGCCACGTTCCTTCTTGTCGAGGCGTGGCCGGCGATCACTGACACCTCGGGCGAACTTGCCTCGCGCGTCGAGTGGATCGATCCGGAGATCGGCGAGAGCCTCATCCAGATCATCGGGTTCCTCGTCTTCGGGACGATCCTGATCTCGACGATCGCGCTGCTCATTGCGACGCCCTTGTCGATCGGCATCGCCCTGTTCATCTCGCACTACGCGCCGCGCAAACTCGCCGCCGGACTCGGTTACGTCATTGACCTGCTTGCCGCGATCCCGTCGGTCGTCTACGGCCTGTGGGGTGCGATCGTGCTGCTGCCCGCGATCCAGCCGTTCTACAACTGGCTCGGCACGACGCTCGGATGGATTCCGCTTTTCGCCCCCGACCCTACGACGGGCGTCGTCTCGGCCACGGGCCGTGTCGCACTGTCAGCGGGCATCGTGCTCGCCATCATGATCATCCCGATCATCACCGCCGTGACCCGCGAGGTCTTCCTGCAGACGCCGCGACTGCACGAGGAGGCGGCCCTCGCGATGGGCGCCACGCGCTGGGAAATGATCCGCATGGCTGTGTTCCCGTTTGGACGCTCAGGAATGATCGGCGCGACGATGCTCGGACTCGGCCGAGCGCTCGGCGAGACCATGGCCGTCTACATGATCCTCTCGCCGGGCCTCAGTTACTCGTTCGGCATTCTGCAGGCGGGTAACCACAACACCATCGCCTCGTACATTGCCTCGCAGTTCCCGGAGGCGAACTCGCAAGGCGTCGCTGCGCTCATCACCATGGGCCTCGCGCTGTTCGTCATCACGCTGCTGGTGAATATGCTCGCGCGCTGGGTTGTGTCGCGCCGGGCCGCGTTCTCAGGAGCCAACTGATGACCGCAACGGACACCGCCGTGTCCCCGCTCGGCGAGCTGTCGACGCGGCGCAGATTCACCAACGCGGGCATGACCGTCGTGATCTACGCGGCGTTCGCCGTCGCACTGATCCCGCTCATCTGGCTCTCTGTCACAGTCGCCACCCGTGGCATCGACCGCTTCTTCGTCGACTCCAACGGCGACCACGTGTTCAACCTGGACTTCCTGCAGCAGACCATGCGAGGCGTGTTCGGTGGCGCGCCCGAGGGCGGAATCCTCCACGCGATCTGGGGGACGTTGCTCATTACGCTGACAGCGACGGTGATTTCCGTGCCGATCGGCCTGCTCACCGCGATCTATCTCGTCGAGTACGGCCGCGGAACGCTCAAGAAGGCTGTGACGTTCTTCGTGGATGTCATGACGGGCATCCCGTCGATCGTCGCAGGTCTGTTCGCGTACGCGGTGTTCGCCCTCATCGTCGGTCCCGGAACGAAGACGGGCTTCGTCGGCGCGGTCGCGCTGTCAGTGCTCATGATCCCCGTCGTCGTCCGCGCGTCTGAAGAGATGCTGCGACTCGTTCCCAATGAACTCCGCGAAGCGTCCTACGCGCTCGGGGTTCCCAAATGGCTGACGATTGTGCGCATCGTGCTTCGCACCGCGATCGCGGGGCTCACGACCGGAGTGACGCTCGCCGTTGCGCGCGTGATCGGCGAGACCGCCCCGTTGCTCATCGCCGTCGGCGTCGCCGACTCGCTCAACTTCAACATCTTCGACGGGCGCATGATGACGTTGCCCGTGTACATCGTGTCCGAATGGCGCAAGGGCCCAGCCGTGTGTAACGACCCCGGAATTCCGTGCGTGCCTGAAATCACTGAGTACCGCGCGTGGGCTGCAGCGCTCGTGCTCATCCTCATCGTCATGGCGCTCAACCTCGTTGCGCGCCTCATCTCACGCTACTTCTCGCCGAAGACCGGCCGTTAGGAACTCGGAGCATCCGTGGCTAAGCGCATCGACATCAACAATCTCAACGTCTACTACAGCGACTTTCTCGCCGTCGAGGACGTGTCTCTCGCCATCGAGCCCAAGTCCGTCACGGCCTTCATTGGGCCGTCGGGCTGCGGAAAGTCGACCTTCCTTCGCACGCTCAACCGCATGCACGAGGTCATCCCCGGCGCGCGCGTCGAGGGCGAGGTACTGATGGACGGCGTCAACCTGTACGACGCCCGGATCGACCCCGTCGCTGTGCGTCGCCACGTTGGCATGGTGTTTCAGCGGCCGAACCCGTTCCCCACGATGAGCATCGCCGAGAACGTGCTCGCAGGACTCAAGCTCAACAACCGCCGCATGTCGAAAGTCGAAGCTGCGGAGGTCGTCGAGTCGTCGCTGCGCGGGGCAAACCTGTGGGAAGAAGTGAAGGATCGACTCGACAAGCCGGGCTCTTCGCTCTCTGGTGGTCAGCAGCAGCGACTGTGCATCGCGCGCGCGATCGCGATCAAGCCCGACGTGCTGCTCATGGACGAGCCCTGTTCCGCGCTCGACCCCATCTCGACGCTCGCGATCGAGGACCTCATCTCCGAGCTCAAGTCGTCGTACACGATCGTCATCGTCACGCACAACATGCAGCAAGCAGCGCGCGTATCTGACCGGACGGCCTTCTTCAACATCGCAGGCACCGGCAAGCCGGGAAAACTCATCGAGATGAACGACACGTCGACGATCTTCTCGACCCCATCAGAGAAGTCGACAGAGGACTACATCTCGGGCCGCTTCGGCTGAGCGGCCGCGCGTCGTGCCTACGCGACGTTGCGCGCCATCGCGTCGGGGAGGCCGTCGAGCACCATCTGGTACTCAGGCAGGGTGCCGTCCACGACGGGAACGGGAGTCTGCACGAGGCCAGCGTCCACCGTCCTCATGCTGACATCCGCAATGAAGCCCGGAGCGGCGGAGGCGACGCCAGCGACCACCTCGTCGCTCTCGCCGGTGCCCAACGTCGCCGTCGTGAAGGCCGGCACATCGACCGACTGAATCTGCGAGCCGTCGATGCTGATCTGGACCGTCACCACGTCGGCGGTGTGGTTGTACAGCGCGCCAATGAGGACCGCCTGCTCGCCGTCGCCCTCCGAAACCAACAGCAGGTTGAGCGCCGTAACGGAGCCGAGGTCCGCCTGCAAACCGTCAGACGCCGCGTACTTCTGCGAGGTCGTAATCGGGTTGACAGCGGAGCATCCGGTCACGGCAAGGGCGGCGCCAGCAATGGTGGCGATGACGAGAAGTCGAGTCTTCACGGCCGTCCTTTCCGGGGTTGGCTCAAGGATAGTGGGTGAGCGGCGGGCGGGCCACGTCAAGGCCGCGCTACGCCCCTGGAAGGGGCATGATTTTGGGGATTTCTTGGGTGGTAGAATAGGAATCCGAAAAGAAGGAGTGCCCCCAAACATGAACTTCGTCGTTGGCGAGACCGTCGTGTATCCCCACCACGGTGCGGCCCTCATTCAAGATATTCGGAAGCGCACCATTCGCGGCGAAGAGAAGACCTACCTCAAGTTGAAGGTAGCGCAGGGAGACCTCACGATTGAGGTCCCTGCGGAGAACATCGACCTCGTCGGCGTCCGTGACGTCGTGGACCAAGAGGGTCTGAAGAAGGTGTTCGGCGTCCTTCGCGAGCCGTACATCGAAGAGCCGACCAACTGGTCGCGCCGCTACAAGGCCAATGTTGAGAAGCTTGCCTCCGGGGACGTCATTCGCGTCGCCGAAGTGGTGCGCGACTTGAGCCGCCGCGACACGGACAAGGGCCTGTCGGCGGGCGAGAAGCGCATGCTTCACAAGGCGCGCCAGATCCTCGTGAGCGAACTCGCGCTCGCCG
>JAHEMW010000031.1 GCA_024643505.1 Demequinaceae bacterium | reverse complement strand
GCGTTCGCGATCCTCGGCCTGCTGCCGCCGGAGGCGAAGGTCGAAGCGGAGTCCATGGAGTTCCAAGGCCGCGGCATCCTCGGCCTGTCTCGCAACGACATGAACGTGCTGCGCGGGAACAACATCGCGTACATCCCGCAGGAGCCGATGTCGAACCTCGACCCTTCGTTCCGGATCGGGTTCCAGATCACCGAGCCCATGCGTCAGCACCTCGGCATCTCCCGCAAGGAAGCGAAGGCCAAGGCGCTCGCACTGCTCGCCCGCGTCGGCATCCCCGACCCCGAGCGCACCTACAACGCCTACCCGCACGAGGTGTCTGGCGGCATGGCGCAGCGCGTCCTCATCGCCGGCGCGGTCAGCTGCGACCCTGACCTGCTCATCGCCGACGAGCCCACCACGGCGCTCGACGTCACAGTCCAGGCCGAGGTCCTTGACCTCATGCGCTCGCTCCAGGCCGAACGGCACATGGGCATGATCCTCGTGACCCACGACTTCGGCGTCGTCGCGGACATCTGCGACCGCATCGCGGTCATGCAGACCGGCGAAATCGTCGAAATGGCACCAGCGAAGGAGCTGTTCGCCAACCCGCAGCACCCCTACACCCGCATGCTCCTCGAATCCACGCTCGAGGACGCCTCAACCCGCACCCCGCTCGCGACCGCCTCGGCCGCGCGTCACGAAGGACAGGAGCACGTCTCATGACGACCTCGCCAACCGAACCGCTCGTGGTCTTCGACAACGTTGAGGTGGAGTACCCCGTGAAGGGCTTCCGAAAGCCCGGCTTCCGCGCCCTCAAGGGCATTTCGCTCGACATTCGCGAGGGCGAGACCGTTGGCCTCGTCGGCGAATCCGGCTCCGGCAAAACGACGCTCGGGCGGGCGCTCCTCGGCCTCGCGCCGGTGACCGGCGGCGAGATCCGCTATCACGGCAAAGTCGTGTCCGGCATCAGCAAGAAGGAGCGTCGGACCCTGAGCGACGACATCCAGGTCGTGTTCCAGGACCCGTACACCTCGCTCAACCCGGCCATGACCGTGAACTCCATCCTCACGGAGCCCCTGCTCGTCGCGGGTTCGTCGAAGGCGGACGCCCACGCGCGGGTCCGGGACCTGCTCGACGCCGTCAAGCTTCCGCAAGACGCGGGCGAGCGGCTGCCGCGTGAGTTCTCGGGCGGCCAGCGTCAGCGCATTGCCATCGCGCGCGCGCTGTGCCGCGACCCCAAGGTGATCGTGTGCGACGAGCCGGTAAGTGCGCTCGACCTGTCGAACCAGTCGCGCGTGCTCGACCTCTTCATCGAGATCCAGGAGCGCACCGGCGTCGCCTACCTCTTCGTCACGCACGACCTGTCGGTGGTGCGCCACATTAGCCACCGGGTCGCCGTCATGTATCACGGCGAGATCGTCGAGGCCGGCGAAGCCGAGCAGGTCACCCGCGCACCCGAACACCCCTACACGAAGCGCCTGCTCCTCGCGGCTCCGGTGCCGGACCCCGACCGCCAGGCCAAGCGCCGCGAGGCTCGCCTCGCGTTCGCCGCCACCCAGGCTGCCTAACCCGAAGGGACTGACCGTGCTCAACCCCGCCGTCTCCGGCTTCTACCCTGACCCGAGCGTCTGCCGCGTCGGCGACGACTACTACCTCGCCTGCTCGTCGTTCGAGTACTTCCCCGGGGTGCCGTTGTTCCACAGCACCGACGCGGAGCACTGGGCGCCGATTGGACACGTCGTCACCCGCAAGGGGCAACTGTCGATCGAGACGGTTCCGACTGGTGGCGGTGCGTGGGCGCCCACGATTCGGTTCCACGACGGCCAGTTCTGGCTCTTGGTGGCCGACGCTTTGGGTAGGGGGCCGCTCCTGTTCACGGCGACCGACCCCGCTGGCGAGTGGAGCGACGGACTTCGGCTCGAGGGCGCGAACGGGATCGACCACGACATCGCGTGGGACGCCGATGGCGTCTGCTACGTGACCTACTCCGGGCTGCTGCTCGAAGGCGACGACATGGGCAGGCACCTTGGCATCCAGCAGGTGCGGCTCGACACGGCGACGGGCAAGGCTCTCGAGGAGCCGCGCTCAATGTGGTCGGGAACGGGGCTGAAGTTCCCCGAAGCGCCTCACCTGTATGAGGTCGACGGCAGGTGGTACCTCATGATCGCCGAGGGCGGCACCGAGCGCGGTCACGGGATCTCCATCTCGCGCGGCCCCTCGCCGATGGGCCCCTTCGAGTCCGCGCCGGCTAACCCGATCTACTCCCACCGTTCAACGAGTCACACCGTGCAGAATGCGGGCCACGCTGACCTGTTCCGCACCGACACGGGCTGGCAGTTGGTGCTGCTCGGCACCCGCCCTGGCGGCATGAGCCAGATGTTCGCGCCGCTCGGTCGCGAAACGTTCCAGACCCGCGTGACGTGGGCGGACGGCTGGCCGGTCGTCGAGCCCTTCGTGGTCACGCCCGACCGTCCCGGCATCGAGGTGACGACCGAGTTCGACGGGCCGCTCGGCGGCGAGTGGCTGACCATCCGGGATGCGGTGCGCGAGTGGGCGACGGTCACCGACGGTCACCTGTCAATCGTCGCGGACCCTGCCGGTCCCGCCATCGTCATGGACTCCGCACATCCGCGCTTCGTTGGCCGACGCCAAGAGCACCTTGGCGCGCGCTTCGCCGCGCGCATCGAGGTCGGCGACGGTGTTGGCGGCCTCGCGATCCGATACGACGAGCGTCACCACTACGACGTCGAGGTCGGCGGCGGCGCGGTGACCGCACGCGTTCGACTCGACCAGCTTGAGCACGTGTGGAGCGCAACCGCGCCGTCCGGTCCGATCGTCGTGTGGATCGAGGCGGTGCCGATGACTCCGACCCCAGGATCCGAGTTTCTTGACCTGTCCACCTGCGACAACGTGCGCCTAGGCTTCACCGCCGACGGCGTCGACACCGAGCTCGCCGTCATGGACGGCCGCTACCTCACGTCGGATGTCACGTCCTCGTTCACGGGCCGCATTTGCGGGGTCTACGCGACCCGCGGCACCGTGGAGGTCGACCGATTCGAGTATGCGGGCCGCGATGCCTGATTCGCCACGCCCGTTGCCACCGGGGATGCCTCGCCGCATTCTCGTTGGCGCCGCGTATTACCACGAGTACCAGCCGTATGAACGGCTCGAAGCCGACCTTGACCTGATGGTCGCCGGGGGCTTCTCCGTGATCCGTGTCGGCGAGTCGGTGTGGTCAACCTGGGAGCCTCGCGACGGCGAATTCGAGCTTGACTGGCTCGAGCGGATCCTGGACGCGGCTCACGCTCGCGGCATCAGCGTGATCGTCGGCACCCCGACGTACGCCGCGCCGCCATGGCTGCGAAAGGCGTACCCCGAGACCACGGCGCATGTCGCAACCGGAGTCCCCATGCCTTATGGCGTCCGCCAGGACGTCAACTACGCGCACCCGACGTTCCGCCGCCTCGCCGAGCGCATCGTGCGCAAGGTCGTCGGCCGCTACGCGCACCACCCCGCGGTCATCGGCTGGCAGGTCGACAACGAGCCGGGAAACAAGATCTTCTTCAATCCTGACGTGTTCGAGGGCTTCGTCGACTCGTTGAAGTCGCGCTACGGCACGACCGACGCGCTCAACCGGGCATGGAATCTCACCTACTGGTCGCATCGCATTGCGGACTGGTCCGAGTTGTGGACCCCCGACCTCAACACCACGCCCGCCTACGACCTCGCGTGGCGGCGATACCAGGCAAGCCTCGCCGACGACCTCATCCGCTGGCAGGCAGACCTCGTGCACACCCTCGTGCCTGACAGCCACTTCGTCATGACGTGCATCGCGCCGCACCACCGTGCACAAGACGTCACGACGATCGCCGCGCCGCTCGACATTGCGGGCGTCAACATCTACTACAACACCCAGGACTCCCTTGAGCTGCCGGGCCCCGATGGGCTCGTCGGTGGCATCGCCCCCGACTTCGTGCCTTGGGGCGGACCCGCCTTCCCGTCGCTGCAGGCCGACATCGCGCGCGGAGTGCAGGACGGCCCGTTCATCGTGACTGAGACCAACGCGACGTCCGTCGCGGGCGCCGGCGACAACAAGCCCGCATACGACGGGCAGTGGCGACAGGCCGCGTGGCTGATGGTCGCCCGTGGCGCCCGCATGCTCGAGTATTGGCACTGGCACACGCTTCACTCCGGGGCAGAGACGTACTGGGGCGGCATTCTCGGCCACAGCCTCACGCCAGGTCGCACCTACTCCGAGCTCTCGGGCCTCGCGCGCGAATTCGCCGCTCTCGAGGACGACCTGGCCGGCCTCACCCCGCGCAGTGACCTCGCGTTGCTGGTGAGCCCCGAAAGCCGCTGGGCCATGGAGTTTCAGGGCCCACTCGCGCCACAGGCCCACTCCTGGTTCGGCGATCCGGCGTCGTACGAGCGCATCCTCGCCCCGTACTACCGCGCCATGTTTGACGCGGGACTCGCGGTCGACGTGGTCGGTCCACAGCAGCTCGGCGACGACGTCGAGGCACTCGTCGAGCGCTGGCCCGTCATCGTCGCCGTCGCCACCTACATCGCGAGCGACGCGACGCTCGACCTGCTCGCCCGCTACGCCGAGGCCGGCGGGCACCTCGTGCTCACGCCGCGTACGGGATACGCGGACGATTCCGGGATCATTCGACCGGTCATCGCTCCAGGCAGCCTCCGTGGTCCAGCGGGCGTCCACTACCTCGAGTACTCGAATCTCGACGCGCCGCTGCCCGTGGAGGGCGACGGCTGGTCGGGCGCAGGTCTCGACTGGGCGGACGGCCTCACACCCGACGACGCCGACGTGCTCGCGACCTACGTTCACCCGCACTTCGGACGCTTTGCGGCCGTGACGAGCCGCGCGCACGGCGCAGGGCGCGTGACCACCGTCGGCACCGTGCCGGACCGCGAGCTTGGCGCGAGCCTCGCCGCGCACCTCATGAGCACGTCGCTCCCGCGCGACGGGTGGCGCGACGCACGGCCCACGTCTGTCACCGTTCACACGGCGACGGACGAGCACGGCGCCCTCTTGCGCGTCGTCCACAACTGGTCGTGGGCGCCTGCTGCGCTCGTGGCGCCCGCCGCATGCGACGACATATCTTCCGGGTCGGCGCTTGCTGCCGGCGCGGTCATCGACCTCGGCCCATGGGACGTTCGCGTCCTGCGTGAGCCAGCCCCCATCCACCACTGATCCGCTACTGACCGAGAGACACTCCCATGACAGACACCACGCTCACCACCGCAGCACCCGCCGTCGACGAGGCGGACATTGCGAAGCGGCTTGCCACGCTTACGCTCGAGCAGAAGGTGCGACTCGTCACCGGGGCGGACTTTTGGGCGCTCCATGCGGAGCCCGACGCGGGGCTGCGTCGACTCGTGCTGTCCGATGGCCCGGCCGGCGTGCGCGGCGAACGCTGGGATGAGCGCGACACCTCCGTGAACGTTCCGTCGCCAACGGCGCTCGCCGCCAGCTGGGACCCGGCGGCCATCGAGCGACTGGGCGCCTTGCTTGCCGCCGAGGCGCGTCGCAAGGGAATCGACGTGCTCCTCGCACCCACCGTCAACCTCCACCGCACGCCGTTCGGCGGTCGGCACTTCGAATGCCTGAGCGAGGACCCGCTGCTAACCGCGCAACTCGGCGCCGCGTATGTCACCGGCGTGCAGTCCGGCGGAGTCGGCGCGTGCGTCAAGCACTTCGTCGCCAACGATTCCGAAACCGAGCGCATGACGCTCGACGCGTCGGTCGACGAGCGCGCGCTGCGTGAGCTCTACCTCGCGCCCTTCGACGTCATCGTTCGCGAGGCGGGCGCGTGGTCGGTGATGGCGGCCTACAACGGAGTCAACGGCACGTCGATGACTGCCAACCCGCTCCTGCGGGACGTGCTTCAGCGTGAGTGGGGCTTCGACGGCGTGACTATGTCCGACTGGTTCGCGGCGCGCGACACGGTCGGCACCGGAAACGCCGGCCTCGACCTCGCGATGCCGGGACCGGTGGGCCCGTGGGGCGACGCGCTGCTCGCCGCAGTTCGCTCGGGTGCGGTGTCCGAGGCGGCTGTCGACGACAAGGTGGCGCGCATCCTGCGCCTCGCCGCGCGCGTCGGCGCCCTCGACGGCGTCGCCGGGGTTGCTACGCCTGCACACTTCTCCGACGCTGACGCCGCCGCGATGGTGCGCGCAAGCGCGGCAGCTGGCTTCGTCTTGGCAGCCAACGACGGCGTCTTGCCGCTGGCTGCCGCCGAACTCACGAAGGTCGCGCTCATCGGTCCAAACGCCGAAGTTGGGCGCACGCTCGGCGGCGGATCTGCCACCGTTTCCCCGAAGTACACGATCTCGCCCGCCGACGGCATCCGCACCGCACTTGCCGGTCGCGCGGACGTCGACGTGGCACTCGGGGTGCGTTCAAGCGGCCGCACGTCCCTGGCGCGCGCCCCCTGGACGTGGCGTGCCGACGGCAGCTCTGGCGTCGAGGTTGCGCTCATCGCCGCCGACGGCACCGTCCTCCACACGGAGCCGCGCACCGGTGGATCGTTCAACTGGATGGCCGGCTTCGAGGTTGAGGGTGTCGCGTCGATCGAGGTGCGGACGACTCTTACCGCGACCGATCCCGGGGTTTACGAGGTCGGCGGCTCCGGCGTCGGCCGGTTCCGCGTTGTCATCGACGGCGCAGACGTGCTCGACGCGAACCTGACGCTGCCTCCCGGCGCCGACATCGTCGAGGGCATGATGACTCCCCCGCAGGGCATCCATCGCCAGTTCCTCGCGGCGGGCGAGTCCGTCGACGTCGTGCTCGCCCACCACATCGACCCCAATGCGGGCGGCGCGCTCATGGATATCGGCCCGATGTTCCAGTTCAACATCGAGCCCCCTCACGGCACGGACGACGAGGAAATCGACAAGGCCGTTGCGCTCGCCGCCGCAGCCGACGTCGCAATCCTCGTCGTCGGGACGACCGAAGAGGTCGAGTCAGAGGGCTTCGACCGCTCGTCCCTGGCGCTGCCCGGCCGCCAGGACGAGCTCGTCAGCCGCGTGGCCGCCGTCAACCCGCGTACCGTCGTGATCGTGAACTCTGGAGCGCCGGTGCTGCTGCCCTGGGCCGACGAGGTCGCCGCGATTCTCATGACGTGGTTCCCGGGTCAGGAGTTCGGCAACGCGCTGGCGGACGTGCTCTTGGGTGACGTCGAGCCGGGCGGTCGCCTCCCCGTCACGTGGCCGACGACGGAGGCGGGCCTGCCGTCGCCGACGCCGATCGACGGCCACCTGTCCTACGACGAGGGCCTGTACATCGGCTACCGCTGGTACGAGAAGATCGGGCGTACCCCCGCGTTCAGCTTCGGCCACGGCCTCGGCTACACGACGTGGGAGATCGAGACCGTGTCCGCCCCAGATGCCGCAGTGGCCGGCGAGCCGATCGAGCTCATCGTCGAGGCGCGCAACACCGGTGATCGCAGCGGCAAGGAGGTCGTGCAGGTGTACGCCAGCCGGCCGGGCGGCGCTGTCGAGCGCCCCGCCCGCTGGCTCGTCGGATTTGCGGCCGTTGAGGCAGCCCCCGGCGCGAGCGCGAGCGCCACCGTGTCCATCCCGGCGCGCGCGCTCGAGCACTGGGACGCCGATGCGCAAGCCTGGGCGCTCGAGGCGGGTACGTTCGTGCTCGAGGTTGGCCGCTCGCTTGCCGACCTGCGCGTGAGCGCGGACGTTCAGGTGGGGAACTGACCGTGGCGCCGCGCATTCGGGTGATCAGCGACAACGACTACGCGGGCGATCCAGACGGACTGGTTCAGCTGGCGCACCACGCCCTGTCGCCGTCGGTCGACCTGGTCGCCGTGATCGGCTCTCACCTCGCCGTCGACGATCCGTTCGATCCTTCGGGACGCAGCGCGGCGAACGCGGTCACTGCCGCGCGCGTCGTCCTCGACCTCGCGGGACGCTCCGACGTCCCGGTCATCGCGGGATCCGAGGTGGGTCTTGCCGATCGCACGACGCCGCGACGCTCAGCCGCCGTCGACGCGATCATCGCCGAGGCCCTCCGCGACGATCCGCGCCCGCTGTATGTCGTGTGCGGCGCGGGACTCACCGAGCTCGCGAGCGCCTACCTGATCGAGCCCGCCATCGCCTCCCGGCTCACGGCCGTGTGGATTGGCGGCCCCGAGCACGACGGGCTCGCCGTGGCGCCGCCGCGTGCGGACGGCCCCGAGGTCTCCGAATACAACGAGCGCATCGACATTCCTGCCGCGCAGGTCGTGTTCGACGCTCCAATCCCGCTGTGGCAGGTGCCGCGCGACGCGTACCGCCAGACGCTGATGTCGTTCGACGAGATCGACGCGCAGATTCGCCCCGCGGGCGCGCTGGGCGCCCACCTCGCGGCGGCTCTCGATCACGTGCGAGAGTTCGCAGGCGCCGCAGGATTCGATATTGGCGAGACCTACATCCTCGGCGACAGCCCGCTCGTCCTGCTCACCGCGCTGCAGTCGGCGTTCGAAGCCGACCCTTCGTCGAGCCGCTACGTGACGATGCCCGCACCGGGAATTGCCGACGACGGCTCGTACGTGGCGAACGCATCCGGCAGGCCCATTCGCGTCTACACGCATCTGGACATGCGGCTCATGTTCTCGGATCTGGTCGCCAAGCTCGCTCGTCGCGCGCGGGACGCCTGAAGGGTGCGCTAGGCGCGAGGCGCTAGGCGCTAGGCGCGAGGCGCGGTTCGCGCCATCCAGGCCGCAGGGTCGGCAAGCACGGTGTCCAGCACGCTGCGTGCCGCCCCAATCATCGCGGACCGCTCGCCCGAAAGTGCTGGTCGTACCGCGGGAGGGGCCCACGGGGCGGACAACACGCGCGCCGTCAGTGCCTCCGCGATCGCGGGCTCCAACAGCGTCGCGAGCGAGGCGTACCGGTTTCCCAGGATGATCATCGGGATGTCGAGCAAATTGACGACGTCCGCGAGCACCGCTCCGAGCGCCGCTCCCGCGCGCCGAATCGCGGCAACCGCGGCGTCGTCCCCTGCTTCTGCGGCAGCGCGGACCGCGCCCATCGCGTCGGCCCCGTCGTTTGCGGTGTCGATGCCTGCCGCCGCTGCGATCGACGCGGTTCCGGCGAACACCTCAAGGCATCCCGTTGAGCCACAGCGGCAGGGCGGGCCACCGGCCTGCGCGCGCATATGGCCGATCTCGCCGCTCCAGCCGTGCCGTCCGCGGAACGGCACCCCCCCGAGCACGATGGACGCCCCGATCCCGATCTCGCCCGACACGTAGATGAAGGAGCGCGCGGCCGGGTCAGTGCTGCGCATGAGGCTCGCTTCGGCAAGCGCGGCAAGGTCGGCCTCGTTCGCGACAATGGGCGCTGGCCCAAGGTCATCGAGGTTGACCAGCGCGCGCGGATCGATATCGCGCCAGCCGAGGTTCGGCGCGAGGCGCAGTCGTGACCCGTCGGAATCGACGAGCCCGGGAAGCGCAATTCCTGCGCCGACGACGCTCGCTCCGGCAGCCGTGGCCCGCGCGGCGAGTCCGGTGGCCAAGTGCTTGAGGTCCGCGAGCACCGCTGCGGGCTCGGACGCGCGTAGGTCGCGGGGCTCGACTCTGGCGGCGAGGATCGCGCCGGTCAGGTCGACGACGACGCCTCCGAGGTAGTCGACGTTCACCTCGAGTCCGAGCGCGACGAGGGTTCCAGAGGCGGGGGCGAGCGGGATGCCGGGCCTTCCCGCGCCTTCGGTCGGCGCGGTCGGAAGCTCCACGATGACTCGGGCAGCGATGAGATCGTCGACAAGGCGCGACACCGTTGGCCGGGTCAGTGAGGTCAGGTGCGCGACGTCAGCGCGCGTGATCGGCCGCCCGGAAGCGCCGACGGTGCGGGCGACGAGACCGAGATTGTGCTCCCGCAGGCTCGACTGGGTCGCGCCGTGCCGCTCGGGCCGATCCGGTGGATTCACCCCTTGACCTTATCTCGATCTGGCGATAAGTTACACCATATAACAAATACCGTCGAAGGAGACACACCGTGGTTCGCACACCTACCCCCCAGGACCGCTTTTCGTTTGGCCTGTGGACCATCGGATGGGAGGCGCGTGACCAGTTCGGCGATGCCACCCGCCCTGCGCTCGACCCCGTCGAATCCGTGCACCGCCTCGCCGAGCTTGGAGCGGCTCACATCACCTTCCACGACGACGACGTGGTGCCATTCGGCTCCGACGCCGCGACCCGCGATCGAATCCTCGACCGCCTGAAGGGTGCGCTCGCAGACACGGGAATCACGGTCGAGATGGTGACAACCAACACGTTCACCCACCCCATCTTCAAGGACGGCGCATTCACGTCGAACGACCGCCGCGTTCGCCGCTACGCGCTCACGAAGATCCTCCGCAACGTCGACCTTGCCGCCGAACTCGGAGCGGACACGTTCGTGATGTGGGGCGGACGCGAGGGCGCCGAATACGACAGCGCCAAAGACCTGTTTGCCGCGCACGAGCGATACGCAGAGGGCATCGACGCCGTCGCCGGCTATATCAAGGACAAGCACTACGGGCTCCGCATCGCGATTGAGCCAAAGCCGAACGAACCGCGCGGGGACATCCTCCTTCCCACCGTCGGCCACGCGCTCGCGCTCATCGCCAAGCTGCAGCACGGCGACATCGTTGGCCTCAACCCCGAGACCGGCCACGAGCAGATGGCGGGCCTCAACTACACGTCTGGGCTCGCGCAGGCGCTGTGGGCAGACAAGCTGTTCCACATCGACCTCAACGGCCAGCGCTCCATCAAGTACGACCAGGACCTCGTGTTCGGCCACGGCGATCTGTTCTCGGCGTTCGCGACCGTCGACCTCGTCGAGAACGGCTTCCCGTCTGGTGGCCCGCAATACACGGGCCCGATCCACTTCGACTACAAGCCGTCGCGGACCGAGAACATGGATGGCGTGTGGGCGTCCGCCGCGGCGAATATGGCGACCTACCTCATTCTCAAGGAGCGTGCGCTCGCCTTCCGTGCCGACCCCGAGGTGCAAGAGGCGATGACGGCTAGCGGCGTGTACGAGCTCGCAGAGCCGACGCTCGCGCCGGGGGAGAGCGTCGCCGACCTGCTCGCCGACCCGTCCGCGTACGACGAGCTCGACGTAGACGAGGTGGCCTCGCGCGGCTTCCACTTTGTTCGCCTCAACCAACTCGCGCTCGAGCACGCGCTCGGCGCACGCGGCTAGCGCGGGATCAGGCGCGAACCCATGGCGCTCGTCGCTGGCATCGACTCCTCCACGCAGTCGTGCAAGGTCGTCATTCGGGACGCGACCACCGGAGCGCTCGTGCGGTCCGGTACCGCGCCGCACCCGGCCGGCACCGAGGTCGATCCGCAGGCGTGGCTCGACGCGCTCGACACCGCGATCGCGCGCGCCGGCGGACTCGCGGACGTCGCGGCCGCCTCGGTCGGGGCGCAGCAGCACGGCCTTGTCGCCCTCGACGATGCCGGCGGCGTGATCCGTCCCGCACTGCTGTGGAACGACACTCGCTCCGCGCAGGCGGCACAGGACCTGGTGCTCGAGCTCGGTGCGGGGGATCGCGAGGCTGGCGCACGCGCCTGGGCCGACGCGACGGGAAGCGTGCCCGTGGCGTCGTACACCGTGACCAAGCTCCGGTGGCTCGCCCAGCATGAGCCCGCTCACGCTACGCGCGTCGCTGCCATCGCTCTTCCGCACGACTGGCTCACCTGGCATCTCGCCGGCGCACGCGGCCTCGGTCACCTCACCACGGACCGGTCCGACGCGTCGGGCACCGGCTATTGGTCGCCGGCCGGGCGCGAATACCGGCGCGACGTGCTCGCGCTCGCGTTTGGCCGTTCCGACGTCCGACTCCCGACCGTGCTTGGCCCGTCGAACGCCGCGGGATACGGTGTCGGCCGCGCGAACGGCCTCGTCCTCGGGCCGGGCGCCGGCGATAACGCTGGCGCCGCGCTCGGACTCGGCCTGGCCGAAGGCGACGTCGCCATCTCCATTGGCACGTCCGGGGTGGTGTCGGCCATCGCCGCGGCGCCCGTAGCCGACGCGACCGGTCTGGTCTCCGGCTTCGCCGACGCTACCGGAGCATTTTTGCCCCTCGCGTGCACTCTCAACGGCTCTCGCGTGCTCGACGCGACCGCGCGGATCCTCGGGGTTGACCACGACGGCCTGTCGCGCCTCGCGCTGTCCGCGCCTGCGGGTGCCGACGGACTCGTGCTCGTGCCCTATCTCGAGGGCGAGCGGACGCCGAACAAGCCGGATGCGACCGGCGCCATCCACGGGCTCACGCTCGACAATGGCACGGCCGCGCACGTGGCACGCGCGGCGGTCGAGGGGCTGCTGTGTGGCCTCGCCGACGGGCTCGACGCGCTCATCGACCTTGGAGTGCCGGTGGGAAGGATCATCCTCATCGGCGGCGGCGCCCGCTCAGAGGCGGTGCGTGCGATCGCGCCGGCGGTGTTCGGGATGCCGGTAGAGGTGCCGGAGCCGGGGGAGTACGTCGCCGACGGCGCGGCACGACAGGCGGCGTGGGTGCTCGCCGGCAGCGAACGCCCGCCTCAGTGGGGCGCCGCGTCGGATGCGGCCGTCTACGAGGCCGATCACGCGCCGCAGATTCGCGAGCAATACGCTGCCGTCCGCGAACTCACCGCGACGCGCTAGAGCCCCGCGGCGACCACCGCACAACGCCGAGCCGACGAACGGAGCAACGTGCGGGAACAAACTGCCCCCGTCCCGCGTCATTACTGACGTACCTGCCTCGGCGAACGCCGCGGGGGTGGGTGACACCGTGGCGCCCGACCTCTCGACCCCCCTTCGAGGTCGGGCGCTTCGTGTGTCCGCTGACAGTGCGAGCAGGGCGTCGCGAGCGGTGACGTCGCGCCGGCCCTGACAGACTCATCGCGAAGCTGGGCCTCCGCGGCCGTATCAAGCGTCAACGATGCCGTCGAAGGGCCGCACCTCGAGGGGCGCCCCGCACGCAATGGTCGCGCGCGCTGCGATCGCAAGCGCCTCGTCAAGGTCTGCGGCCTCGATGACCCAAAATCCGCCCAGCGCCTCGTGAGTCTCGACGAACGGGCCGTCGGTCATGGTGACCGCACCGTGCGTGGCCTTCACCACCGTGGCGGCCGCGGGGCCTAGCAAGCCGCCTGCGAACACGAAGTTGCCCGAGGCGATGATCTCGTCATTGAAGGCACCGATCTGCGTCATGCGCGGCGCATTCTGGGTCTCGACGGACACTGCCGCTGAACCGTAGGGATACACGCTGATGAGGTAGTGGGTCACGGCTGTCCCTTCCGGTGGGCTCATTGGTAACTCTCCCATGTCGGGGAACGACCGGCGCGGACGGGGAGGTCCGCCGCGGGGCCGACCCCGCTGGGCGTCGGGCGGCCACATGTCGCTGGTCACCCAGCGGAACAAAACGCCTCGTCGTGACGTCACATCTGTGGAACCATCGCGGCGTGCGCCGCGCAGCCATCGTGGGTGAGACCGCGTGGCGTGCGACATCCGTACCCCGCGTGGGGCCGGGCGGCGAGCATCGCCGTCGGCACGGCGCGCCCCGAAAGGCCGTCGGAGCCCATTTATGCTGGAACCGAGAGGAGTCCCCGATGAGCCCCAACAAGATCGTCAAGACCGACGCCGAGTGGCGTGCGCAGTTGTCCGACATCGAGTACAAGGTGCTGCGCCTGGCTGGAACCGAGCGTCCCTGGACCGGGGAGCTGCTCGACAATAAGGACACGGGTGTCTATCGCTGCCGCGCGTGCGGTGCGGAACTGTTCCGCTCCAGCACGAAGTTCGATTCCCACTGCGGCTGGCCGTCGTTCTTCACCGCCGAGAACGACGCCGTCACCCTGCTCGAGGACTCGACGCTCGGGATGCTCCGCACCGAGGTGCGTTGCGCGTCGTGCGACTCCCACCTCGGCCACGTCTTCCCGGACGCCCCGCAGACGCCGACGGGCGACCGCTATTGCATCAACTCTGTGTGCCTCACGTTTGAGCAGGCGGAGCCCGCCTAGTGGTTGAGCACCGCTTCCGCCGCCCGGCCATGCTCGACATGGAGCTTGCCGACCAGCTCGAAGGTGACATTGACCCTGCTGAACGTGGGCTCATCGCGCATGAGACGGCGGCGGCGATCGTCTCCCAGGCGCGCGCATCCCGCGACCCAGAACTCGTGGCGCGCCTCATCCGGCTCGTGGATGAGGAAGGCATCGACACCGTCGCGATGATGTGGTCAAAGGCGGGGGAGCACACTCTGCCCGGCGCGCTGTGGCGTCTGTACATGCTGCGCGAGTGGGTCGTTCGGGACGCGGACGCGGTGGCGCGTTCGTATCACCACGGTGTTCATGCCGCGCACGTGCGGCACGCCATTGCCGGCGTGGGCGACCCGCCTGGCCCCGACGAGGTCCGCGCGCTCGCCGACACCATCCTGTCCGGCGTCTACGCGGGCGACCTCGCAGTCGCACTCGATCGTGCCGGCGCGTTTTGCCGCGTCGTCGCGACCGGGGCGGCATTCGAGGCGGAGGCCGACGACGGGCATGCTGACGCGCGCGCCCACCGCACCGCCCTGCGCGCAGCCCAGCTCCTGCGCACCGGCGAGGTGCTCGAGAAGTGCGCCACGATGTGGCGCGACGAGCGGCTCGACTAGCCCAAACCGCGGCCGTGGGCGGCTGCCCTAGGTCTCGGCAGGCGCTCGGGGTGTTATCAATCAGACAACGACGCGCCCCGCGGGCTCTGCGAGGCGTATCCTGATGGTGACGTCGGATCGTGGCAGCCCCGGGCTCCAAATCCAGCCGCCGCGAGCGGCCTTTGCGCCGACTGGCGCTCCCGATCCGGCGTCGCTTCACGCCCGCCGTTGGCGGTTGTCGCGGCTACGGATGAATGTGGAGCATGTGAGTCTCGACCGCGACCGTTCGTGGTCCGGACTCCGTATCCGTCACGTGCGCCACCAGCACCCCGCCAGCCGGCAGGTAAGGGTTCTTCCGCGGTAGCGCGCCTCGCGTGTACGGACGGATCGAGGCGCGCACGATCTCGACGATCGTCGGCAGCGTGGGTCGATGGACGCACACGGCCCTGCTGACCTGCTTGTTCATGAGTCCGAGCAGCACCGACGCGGTCTTGATCGGTTTCTCGGCGTGCGCGTCTTCGCGAAGCGCCGCGTAGGTCTTGATGGAGAGGCGTGCCGCTGTGGCGTAGGGCCGCACGGTCGCGAGGCAGCGTTCGGCGGGGGACGAGACCACGCTGTTGACGCCGAACGCGGCGAAAAGTGCGACGAGTTGTTGGGCGCGCGTCGCGCCGGTCTTGGTGATGGGCCGCTCGAGGTCGTCACGCGACCACGATTTGCGGCGCTTGGCGCGCGCGTGGCGCACAAGTACGAAGGCGCGCGTGTCGAGCCGGTCGGCTTCGAAGGCCTCCTCGAGTGCGGCGAGCGGTCGCAGATCGTCTGCGAAGGTGATCCGGGCGTGAGCCTGCTCAATAGTGAGCCACTTCACTTGGTCGATCTCGTGTTTGGCAGCCGCCTTGACCGGCGGGCGCGCCTGCACTGCCCTTGCGTCGTTCGAGGCGACTTGGGCCGCCCAGTAGCGCACGACTTTCTGCTTGCCCGCTCCAATCGGGTACCGCAGCGCGGGCAGCGGCTGCCCGAGGGTGATCTGTTTGCCCGTCTCTTCCGCCACTTCGCGAATCGCGCACTGAGGCAGCGTCTCATCGCCGGAAAGTTTTCCCTTGGGCCACGACCAGTCGTTGTAGCGCGGCCGGTGCACGGCGAGCACCTGTAGTTGGCCGTCCCGGACGCGCCACACGATGGCACCCGCAGCGACCTGGATCGCGCCGGGCTCGACAACCGTCACTTGGCCTTGGCTCTCCGCTTGGGCTGGCGCTCGATGTAGATCGTCTGGAGGTCCGCGAGGTGGGTGCCATCCTCCGCGAATGCCTTGCGCGTGAACTCCCCGTCGGACCCAAGTTCCCACCCCGCGATCTCAGCGGACATCGCGAGGTTAATGTTCTCGAGCAGCGCGTCGATCTCTGAGGGCTCGACAACCGACACGAGGGTCTCGATACGGCGGTCGAGGTTGCGGTGCATGAGGTCGGCGGACCCGATAAAGACATCGGGATGCCCGTCCGCACAGAACGCGTACACGCGTGAGTGTTCAAGGAACCGGCCGAGGATCGATCGCACCCGGATGTTGTCAGACAGCCCGGGAACGCCGGGCCGAATGGCGCAGATGCCTCGCACGACGAGGTCAACCTGCACGCCCGCTTGCGACGCGCGGTACAGCGCGTCAATCGTCGCCTCGTCGACGATGGAGTTCGCCTTGATCTTGACCCACGCAGGCTTGCCCTCACGCGCGTTCGCGGCCTCGGCGTCGATCCGCGAGATGAGGCCATTGCGCAGGCCGGTCGGGGCGACGATCACGCGCCGGAACTTGGCCTTCGGTGCATAGCCGGATAGTTGGTTGAACAGTTTTGTGAGGTCTGTGCCGACGTCCGTGTTGCGAGTGAGAAGGCCGTAGTCCTCGTAGAGTCGCGCGGTTCTTGGGTGGTAGTTGCCGGTGCCGAGGTGGCAGTACCGCACGAGCCCGTCGTCTTCCTGGCGAACCACGAGAGAGAGCTTGCAGTGCGTCTTGAGGCCCACAAGGCCGTAGACGACGTGCACGCCAGCCTGTTCGAGCTTGCGCGCCCAGGAGATGTTGCGCTGCTCATCGAAGCGC
>JAHEMW010000123.1 GCA_024643505.1 Demequinaceae bacterium | reverse complement strand
GGAACGTCGGCGGACGTCGGCACCGCATGCATGGACGCACTGCGGTGGTCGCGGCTCGAGGACGCAATACCGGCAGTGTGGCGAGCACTCTCCATTCGCAGCGTTTCCGTCCGTGACGTGGCGAAGGCGGCACGCGCCCTTGACGAGCACGCAGCAACGACCGCTCGTGCGATGGCAGCGTGGGACGCGCTGTCGATTGCGTGGACTACACGGGTCGGCGCGCACCCGTGATGCGACGCGCGTCGTAGACCCCGTCGATGCGCCGCACTGCCGTGATGACGGCACCGAGGTGGGACGGATCCGCCATCTCGAACACGAAGCTCGATAGCGCGACCCGGTCTCGACTCGTCGACACCTGCGCCGACAGGATGTTCACGTGGTGCTCAGACAGGACGTGCGTAATGTCGGACAGCAAGTGGTTGCGATCAAGGCCCTCGACCTCGATCTGGACGAGGTACGCAGTTTCTGTGTGTCCCGTCCACTGCACGTCAATGAGGCGCTCGGGCTGATCGCGCAGCGCCGCGAGATTCTCACAATCGGTGCGGTGAACCGACACGCCAGCACCACGCGTGACGAAGCCAACGATGTCGTCGCCCGGCACCGGCGTGCAGCACTTCGCGAGCTTCACGACGACGTCTGTGAGCCCCGCGACGGAGATTCCCGGCTCCCCACGGCGCATTCGCTGCGGGACTCCAGGCCGCGCGGCCTCGGTGATGTCCTCGTCGGCGCCCGCTGAACCGCCGACGGACTGAGCCATGCGAGCGACGACATCGGACGCCTGCTCCTTATGCTCCCCGACCGCGGCGTAGAGCGCGTCGACATCCTCGTAGTGCATGGCTTTCGCGAGCGCCGTGAGCGTCGCCTTGCTCATGAGGCGCTGCATCGGAAGGTGCTGACGGCGAATCGCTCGCGCGAGCATGTCGCGGCCCGTGTCGATGGACTCCTCACGCCGCTCGCGGGTAAACCACTGGCGGATCTTGTTGCGCGCACGCGTCGACTGAACAAACTCAAGCCAGTCGCGACGAGGGTGGGCATTCTCGTCGCTCGTGGTCAGCACCTCGACGGTGTCGCCGTTGTCGAGCTTCGAGTCGAGCGGCACAAGCCGGCCGTTAATGCGCGCCCCGATGGTCTTGTGGCCGACCTCCGTGTGAATCGCGTAGGCGAAGTCGACGGGCGTCGCGCCCTGCGGCAACGACAGCAACTTGCCGCGCGGCGTGAACACGTACACCTCGGCGCGGGAGATTTCGCCGCGCAAGCTGTCGAGGAACTCACTGGGGTCTGCGGTCTCTTGCTGCCAGTCCGCGATCTGCCGCAGCCAACCCATGTCGTTGGGCCGCTCGCCCGAGGCACCGCCGGACCGCCCGTCCTCCTTGTAGCGCCAGTGCGCTGCAAGCCCATACTCCGCGCGCCGGTGCATGTCGTACGTCCGAATCTGCAATTCGACGGGCTTACCGGTTGGGCCGATCACGGTGGTATGGAGCGACTGATAGAGGTTGAACTTGGGTGTCGCGATGTAGTCCTTGAACCGCCCGGGAACGGGCTGGTACCGCGCGTGCATGGCACCGAGCACCGCGTAGCAGTCGCGCACCGAATCGACGAGGATGCGCACCCCGACGAGGTCGTAGATGTCATTGAGGTCACGACCGCGCACGATCATCTTTTGGTACACGGAGTAATAGTGCTTGGGGCGGCCAGACACGTCCCCTTTGATCTTCATCGCCTTGAGGTCGCGGTCAATTTCCGCGCGCACCTGATCGAGGTACTTCTCTCGCTCGGGCGCCCTGTCGGTGACGACGTCGACAATCTCCCGATAGATTTTGGGATAGAGCGTGCGGAACGACAGGTCCTCAAGTTCCCACTTGATGGCGTTGAGCCCCATTCGGTGCGCGAGCGGGGCATAGATTTCGAGCGTTTCTTGGGCCTTCTTGCGCGCGCTCTCGGGACTCACGTAAGCCCACGTACGAGCGTTGTGAAGGCGGTCCGCGAGCTTCAGCAGCAGGACACGAATGTCCTTCGCCATCGCCACCACCATTTTGCGGACCGTTTCCGCTTGCGCCGCCGAACCGTATTGGACCTTGTCGAGCTTCGTGACGCCGTCGACAATCATCGCGACTTCTGGACCGAAGTCGGCCTCCATCTGTTCGATGTTCACGCCAGTGTCCTCGACAACGTCATGGAGAAGCGCCGCGGCGATCACCGTGTCAGGCAGTCCCAGCTCGGCAATGATTTCAGCGACCGCGATCGGGTGGGTGATGTACGGCTCGCCGCTCTTGCGCTCCTGGCCCTCGTGCGCCATCGCCGCGACTTCGAACGCACGCTCAATGAGAGCAGTCTTACCGCGCGGATACATCCCGCGGTAGGTCTCGAGGAGCCCGTCGATTGCGGTGACCTCACGCGGCCGCCGCATGAAAATGCGGCCAGTTCCAGGCGACGTTGAGGCGCGGGCTTCACTCACGAACACGCCTCCTTAGCACTGGGCCTCAGTCTACTTGCGGCCCTTGCGCTTGGGCTGCGCGGCCGTGCCGCGGTGCGCCCCGGGAGTCAGCGATCCGACTCGCACGCTCCCGTCAGAGTTCACGACGTCAGTGGCGCCAAGCTCGCGGGCCTCAAGCACCTTTGCCGTGTGCGCGACGATCCGCGGCTCGCGCGTGCGTAAGGCCACCTCGAGCGGCGTCGCGACAAAGATCGACGAGTAGGTGCCGACCGCCATCCCGACGAACAACGCGAGCGCGATGTCCTTGAGCGTGCCCGCGCCAAGGAGCAACGATCCGATGAACAGGATCGCCGAGACCGGCAGGAGAGCCACGACGGACGTGTTGATCGAGCGTACAAGGGTCTGATTGAGCGCGAGGTTCGCGAGTTCCTCGTATGTGTAGCGGTTTTGCGACGTGAGATTCTCGGTGTTCTCTCGCACCTTGTCGAACACGACGACGGTGTCGTAGAGCGAGTAACCGAGGATCGTGAGGAACCCGATGACCGACGCCGGCGTCACTTCGAAGCCGATGAGCGCGTAGATACCGACGGTGAAGATGAGGTCGTGGAACAACGCGGCTAGCCCGGCGACGGCCATCCGCCATGCACGGAAGTACAGCGTCATGACGAGCGAGACGAGCACGAGGAAGATCAGGAGACCCTGAATCGCCTTCTTGCCAACCTCAGCGCCCCACGTCGGTCCGACCTGTGTGGAGCTGACCTGAGACTCGGGTACGCCGTATGCGTCGGCCAGGGCGGTACTCATCGCGCGCGCAGTCTCGAGTTCGATGACGCCCACCTGGACGCGGATGTCGTTCACTCCGAGCAGGGAGACCCGCGGCTCTTCGTCCGGTGCGTATTGGGTGACGACGTCGATCGCGATCGCGGGGTCGGGATTGGCGACATCGGAGACCTGGAACACGGCGCCCCCGGTGAAGTCCACACCGAAGTTCAGTTGCTTGACAACAAGCACGATGATGCACGCGACCATCAGCGCGGCGGAGAATCCCAGCCAGCGCCGACGCTCCTGGACGATCGGGTAGGTCTTCTCCCCCGAGTGAAGCCGGTTGCCCCACTGAGCCAAGTTCAACTTCACGGCTGCTCTCCCTTCGCCGCGGCGGCCTTGCGCTCCGCGAGCGTCGGCGCCGTTGGCGCTGCGATGCGGCCACGGCCTTTGTACATGGTGTCTCGTCCGAGTTGGCGAGGATCAAGCCCCGACCACTTGTGACCCATCCCGAAGAACTCGGTCTTCGTCAGCAGAATCAGAATCGAGTGAGTGAAAAGGAAGACAATCAAAATGTCGACAAGCGTCGTCAGGCCAAGCGTGAACGCGAAGCCGCGTACCGAGCCGACCGCGAGGAGGTAAAGCACCACGGCTGCGAGCAGGCTCACCGCGTCAGACGCGAGAATGGTGCGACGGGCGCGCGACCACCCGTGGTCGATCGCGGCACTCAGCGAGCGCCCCTCGCGCAGTTCGTCGCGGACGCGTTCGAAGTACACGATGAACGAGTCAGCGGTGATACCGATGGCGATGATCAGACCGGCGACTCCCGCAAGCGAGAGCCGATAGCCGATTCCCCACGACAGCAGCGCGATGACCGCGTACGTGACGACGCCCGCGAGGAACAGGGAGCCGACCGTCACGAGTCCGAGCGCGCGGTACTGAATCAGCGAGTAGATGACGACGAGCACAAGGCCGATCGCACCAGCAAGCAGTCCCTTCTGGAGCTGCTCCGCGCCAAGCGTTGGCGATACCTGGTCGTTCGACTGCAGGGTGAGCGTGAGGGGAATCGCACCGAACTTCAACTGGTTCGCGAGCCGCTCCGCCTCATCCTGCGTAAACGTGCCCGTAATTTGTGCCTCGCCGCCGGTGATGCGCGTTTGCACGACCGGCGCCGAGATGACGACCCCGTCAAGGACCATCGCGAACTGATTGCGAGGCGACTCAAGC
>JAHEMW010000122.1 GCA_024643505.1 Demequinaceae bacterium | reverse complement strand
GAATTGCACGACGGGAAGGTCGAGACCAAGCTCGACACACGACGTTCGCACGCCGTCAAGTCGCAAGCGGAGGAAGCCCTCGACACGCGCGTCGGCCGGAGCGGCGTACCCGATGCTCGAGTGCCCCGCGACGGCGAGGTGCTCCGCCTGGAGCCGCCCAATGAGATGTTGCGGCACGGTGAGTGTGGCCTCGCCCGATCGCGGCGCCCACAGCGTCTGCGCCACAAAGATTCCCGACTCCGTCATGTCGCGCTCAAGTTCCGGGGGCACCTCGGTCCACGCGACCACAGCCGCCGGCGAAATCTGACGCCAGAGCGAGTCGAGCGGGTGCCGGTCGGAAATTCGCCGCGTAATGAGGCTCAGCCCCGTCGATTCGAGGTCATCCTCGAGTCGATCGATAAGCGACGCGATGGTCGGGCCGATCGGCAAGTTTGGCATGGCGAGCAACACGACATCACTACTGCCCTTGCGCAGCGCGCGCGCCGCCGCGCTCGGGGTGTAACCGAGCTCCGCGACGGCGGAAAGAACGCGATCGCGGGTGTCTGGAGAGATGCGCTGGCTCGGGGTGTCGTTGATGACGTAGCTCACCGTGGCCTGCGAGACGCCAGCGACGCGCGCGACGTCTTTCGCCGTCACCTTCGAGGTCTTCACTCGCGCCATTGCCTGCTCCGTCGCTACTTAATCGTCACACCGCTGGACTGACCATACCCCGGCGTCGGGCGAATGTGGAACGCCCACGACTGGGCCGACGCCGAATATTGTGGGCGCGGCCGATGCTAGCGTCGGCCATATGACTCTCGCGGCGCGGCGACAATGAGCAGCGACACGCGCCCGCCTGAGGCACACCCATCGATCTCCCACGACGCCGTGCAGGCGCTCCTCAATGACCAGCATCCGGCACTCGGTGCCCTCGAGTTGGGGCCACGCTACGACGGCTGGGATTCGGCGATGTTCCGCCTCGGCGATGATCTCGCCGTGCGACTACCGCGCACCGAAGGCGCCGTGCGGTTCCTCCTCGCGGAAACCAGCTGGGTGCCGCAGCTGTGCGTCGGTTGGGACTTCCCGTTTCCGCGCTTCGTCGCCTTCGGTGAACCGGGACACGGCTACCCGTGGGAATGGGCGGTCGTCACCTGGCTGCCCGGCGACACCGCAGACGAGGCGCCACTCGACGCGAGCGAGGGCCCAACTCTTGGGCGCGCGCTGGCGCAGGTCCACGTCGCGGCGCCAGCGGACGCGCCGTACAACGACGAGCAGTCCATCCCGATGACCGCGCGCGACGCCAAAGTGCGGCAGCGCGTGCCGCTCCTCGCGGCGACGCCTGGGCTGTTGGGGGCGCGACTTGATGTCGACGCCGCGATGGAGGTCTGGGAGCGGGCGCTCGACGCGCCGGAGACGGACGAGCGGGTGTGGTCACACGCCGACCTCCATGGCGCGAACGTGCTCGTTCACGGCGGCGCCTTCGGCGGAATCGTCGATTGGGGCTCGATGGCCGCGTGCGATCCGGCCGTCGACCTCGGCTTCGCGCACTCCCTGATCCCCCGCGCCGGAATCGAGGCCGCGCTCGCCGAGTACGGGCGTCTCACGGGTCGCCACGACGACGCGTTCCTCGCCCGCGTCCGCGGCATTGCCCTGGCAAAGTGCGTGGGGATCGCGATGGTCGACCGACCTGTCACGCGTGCGATGGGATGGCGCGGGCTCGACGCGCTCGGGCTGCTGCGCTGAGGGTGCGGGTGAGGCGCGGGGCGTGTCGGGCGCGCGGTTAGGATGGCTCCCGCGGGCCTCTAGCTCAGTTGGTAGAGCAGCGGACTTTTAATCCGCGGGTCGTGGGTTCGAGCCCCACGGGGCCCACCTGGTAGATCGGTGTTTTGGGCTAGTTGGGACCGTTCCTCGACAGACAAATCCCGTCCAAGACCGGGCGGAGGCACGCGCTGTTCGCTGGAACAGGGTCATGGCGAGGCCGCCGAAATCCGAGCCCTCCGCTCGATGGGTTTCGCGATGCGCTCGCCGTGCTCACCGCCGAGGGCACGGAGCTGACCTACCTCCACGGCGTCGCCGTCACTGACGGCACCCGGGCGCCCGGGGCCCTCGACGTGGTCGAGGTTCCGGCCGGCACCTGGGCAGTGATCCGCACCGAAGGCGACTACCCTCGCGCCTTGCAGACGGCGTGGGCCGCGACTGCGACAAAGTGGTTCCCGTCCAACCCGTGGCGGCTCCGGCCGGGGCCGTCGATCGTCAGCATCCTCGACCGATCGGATGACTTCAGCACTGCAACCTGCGAACTCTGGCTCCCCGTCGCGCACGCGTAGCCTGAGGGTGCGGGTCAGACGACCGTAGCGGCCTCCGGCGGGGAAGATGCCGAAGCCGATCAAGCAGATGACGAGCACAGGCCCGATTCTTACCGCGACGCTGTTGAGGGGAGTGAGGCCAACTTCCATATGGTCCCCTGGCTGATCCCGTCGAGCGCGGGCTTTACCGGAGACCGATGCGCTGGTGGCGCGGCTACGCGGGCGAGGAATCGACAGCGTCCCCAGCATCGGAACCCAAGATCCGGCAGACTCACTTCCCGAACCGGTGGCCTCACTTTAAGCGCCGCTTTGGCCTCGAATTGGCCCGTCGTCGACAAACACCCCCTGTTACACATGGATGCGGTCGCGGAGTGGAAGCCGAGTTGAACTCAGCCCTCGATCTCCATCCGTACCCTCATTTCGCATTAGTCCTTATTGACATGAAATGATGCTCAGGCGTACCGTCCGAGTGTGGGCCAGACGCGAGCGTACCGACAGACGAATCGAGCCGCGCAGACGGCGGCGAACCGCGAAGCCGTTATCGATGCCGTGATCTCGCTGTCACACGAGCTCCTGACGATCGAGATCACGCTAGATCAGATCGCTGCTCGCGCGGGGGTGACGGTGCAGACGGTACTTCGCCACTTCGGAAGCCGAGATGCCCTCTTCACCCACGTGCTGGCCGTCGCCAGTCAGCAGGTGAGCGATCAGCGACGAGTCTTACCAGGTGACATCGACGCTGCGCTCGCCGCGCTGAGTGCCCACTACGAACAGTGGGGCGAACTTATGGTTCGCTTGGTCGGCGCCGAGACCAGCGACGAACGGATTATGGCGTTCACCAGCCAGGGGAGGACGATCCACCGGCAGTGGGTCCAAGAGACCTTCGCGCCGCAGCTCGCCGATCGCGCCGACGACATCCCCGACCTGGTTGCCGTTGCCACAGACCTGCAGGTGTGGAGCCTCCTTCGCCGCGACCGCGGCCTCGACGCCGAAACCGTCGCCAGGCGCACCCGTCGAATGATCGACGCAGTGCTGTCACTCCCGAACCCAAAGGCCCCGTCATGATCTCCGTCTTGTTCGCCACTCTCGATGCCGGCGGCAACCTGCCCCCGGCCCTCGCCGTCGCGCGGGCGGTCGTCGACGCTGGCGGCACCGCACGATTCCTCGCCTCGCCCACGCAGCGTTCGCGCATCGAAGCAGCAGGATTCGCGGTACAGATCTACCCGAGCGCGCGCCCCATCGACGCGACTGCGCCCGGCAGCCTCGCGTCGGTCTCGCTCCGACAGGCGA
Organism: Demequinaceae bacterium; assembly: GCA_024643505.1. GTDB lineage: Bacteria > Actinomycetota > Actinomycetes > Actinomycetales > Demequinaceae > Demequina. Next base: position 878 of record JAHEMW010000122.1, on the reverse strand, counting down.
GAGCCTTCGCCGACCGCGGCGCGGGGCGGGACGTGATCGCAGCATTCCGCACCGAGCCCACCGACGTAGTCGTGATCGATTGCCTGCTGGTCGGCGCCCTGGAGGAAACCATCGCCGCCGGCCTCCCTGTGGTCGCGCACGTTCACACGCTGTGGAGCTTTTTCGACAAGGCTTTGGATGGCCCCCTGGGCATGATGGTGCGAATGCTGGGAGTCGACGCCCGCGCTGCGCTGAACGCGCCGGCCATGAAGATCATCACGGTCGTGCCCGACCTCGAGGGAGACCTGAGTGGGCACGGCCTTCAACACGTCGGACCAATGGAGGCGGTCGGGGCGACCGACGCGCTGCCAACGGCACCACGGATACTCGTGAGTCTGAGCACAGCGACCGCGCCAGGGCAGCGACAGATGCTGCAGCGAATCCTCAATGCTCTCGCTGGAATTTCGGCTCACGTCCTGGTGACGACCGGTCCCGCGATCGATCCGCGCGGGCTGCGCATTCCCGACGGCATCGAGGTTCGGCCCCTCGCGGATCACGCGCGGGAGATGCCGCGCACGTCGCTTGTGATCACCCACGGCGGACACGGCACGACCGCGCGAGCGCTGGCCCATGGCATCCCCGTCCTCGTACTTCCTGCGCACCCGCTCACCGACCAGCCGTCAATTGCTGCTGCCGTCGCGCGGGTCTCGGCCGGCGAGGCGCTTCCGCGGCGGGCGCGTCCGGCCGCGATTCGCGCAGCCGTCGACAGGCTTCTCGTAGACGGCCCCGAGCGAGCCACTTCACGCGCATTGGGTCAACGCCTGCGCGCGATGCATCCGGATGCCCAGGTTGTCCGGCTACTACAGGAGGCGGCGGCGTCCGCCGAGCCACCGATCTGA
>JAHEMW010000030.1 GCA_024643505.1 Demequinaceae bacterium | reverse complement strand
TTCGGCATCGTCGGTACGCGCGGCGATGGTCGCAAGCGATTCGCTTCCGTCCGCTCCGACCTTCGCCGTCACAAGCACGTCATCCGGGCCAAGGTGCATGGTGCGCAAGTGGATCACGTCCGCATAACCAGCGGACGCGAGGGCGGCGCGGATCCGCGCGAGGTCTTCTGGCGTCGCTGACTCGCCCAGCAACATGGATCGCGTCTCGCGCGCCAGCACGAAGGCGATGACGACGAGCAGGAGACCGATCATCGCTGTTCCCGCCGCGTCCCACACGCCATTGTGCGTGAGCAACGTCAGTGACACGCCGACAAGCGCGAACGCCAAGCCGGCGAGCGCGCCAAGGTCTTCGAGAAGCACGACCGGAAGTTCGGGTGAACGAGAATGGCGAATAAATCGCGCCCAACCGGCCGTGCCTCGCACTTTGTTTGATTCTCGGACCGCAGTCCTGAGCGAGAGGGACTCGAGGGCGATCGCGACGACGAGCACCACGATGGGCACCCACTTCCATGCCTCAATCGGCTCTGGATCGCGGAACTTGTGCCAGGCCTCGTACAACGCAAAGAGGCCGCCGAGCGTGAACAGCACGATCGCGACGAGAAACGCGTAGTAGTACCGGTAGCGCGCATAGCCGAACGGATGCTCCGGCGTTGCCTCCTTGCGCGCCTGCTTCGCCCCGAACAGCAGCAGCACCTGATTGCCCGAGTCTGCGACCGAGTGGATCGCCTCCGCGAGCATCGAGGACGCCCCCGTGAGCGCGAAAGCGACAAACTTCGTGATCCCAATGCCGAGATTCGCGGCGAGCGCGGCGACGACGGCTTTGGTACCGCCTTCTGCGGACACGTTAGTTTCCCCTAATCACAGCGAGCGCTGCGTCGCGCATGGCCTCCATGACCGCCGGCGACTCTGCTTCCACATTGAGGCGCAACAGCGGCTCGGTGTTTGATGCCCGGACGTTCATCCACCAGCGCGGCTCGACGTCCCAGTGGTCAATGGTCAGGCCATCAAAGTCGTCCGCGACCGCATCTGTCGTGACAAATGCGTCACGCACACGGGTCGACGCCGCCGCTGCGTCCGGAACGGTCGAGTTGATTTCTCCTGACGCCGCGTAGGGATTGTGTTCCGCGAGCAGGTCGGACAGGGGGGCGTCCGACTCGCCCAGCGCCGCGAGCACGTGCATTGCCGCGAGCATGCCGGAATCGGCGAAGTAGAAGTCCCGGAAGTAGAAGTGGGCGGAATGCTCCCCGCCAAACACCGCGTCAAGCCGCGCCATCTCGGCCTTGATGTAACTGTGTCCTACACGTGAGCGGACCGGCGTCGCGCCGGCGGCGCTCAGCTGCTCAGCGACGGCCTTTGACGAAATGAGATTGTGGAGCACCGTCGGCTGGCGCCCCGCGCGGAGCTCGCGGGCACTCTCGCGCAGCCCCACCAGGCACGTGATGGCAGACGCTGGCACGATCTCACCGCGCTCATCAACGACGAAGCACCGGTCAGCATCGCCGTCAAAGGCGAGGCCCAGGTCCGCGCCGTGCGCGCGAACCGCCGCCTGCAAGTCGCGAAGATTGTCCGGGTCGAGCGGATTTGCCTCATGGTTCGGAAAGGTTCCGTCGAGGTCGAAGTAGAGCGGAATGATCGTCAGCGGGAGTGCCGGCAATCCTGCGGCCGTCCCCAGCACCGCCGGAACGGTGTACCCCGCCATCGCATTTGCGGCATCGACGACCACCGTGAGTGGCCGAATGTCGTCGAGCGGAACCAGTGAACGCAGGAAGTGCCCGTAGTCACTGATCATTTCGCGTTGCGACACGGAGCCACGCTTGGTGGCCTGAGGAATCGAGGTCGCGAGATAGTCTTCGGCGAGGCGCCGCACATCGGCGAGGCCCGTATTCTCTCCGACGGCTCTCGCGCGCGAACGGCACAGTTTCATGCCGTTGTACGCGGCAGGGTTGTGGCTTGCCGTGACCATCACTCCGGGCATGTCGAGCGAGCCAGACGCGTGGTAGAGCCCGTCGGTCGAGCACAGCCCCACATGAAGCACATCGACACCGCGCTCGCGCAAGCCGCGGGCCACCGCCTCCGACAGCGCCACGCCGCTGTCTCGCATGTCGTGGCCGATCGCCACCGTCGTCGCACCATCCGGTAGCACGATCGCATCGGCAAATGCCGCTCCGATAGCACGTGCGACCTGCTCGGTGAGATTGTCGCCGACAATCCCGCGCACGTCGTACGACTTGATGAGTTGGCTGAGATCGGGGGCGTCAGTCACGTGGACAAGGGTACCCGGATGCCGCGCCAGCCCGAGGCGGGGCTACGCGTCGGTGGCAATGACGCGCAAGTGGCCGCGCCGCGGTTCGCTCGGCATCGGAGCTGTCACGATCACCGTGTGAGGCGCGGGGCGCGTGCCCGCCTCGCGCACGGCGCGCGCGAGGGCGTCGAGATCGTCGTCCGTGGGACCGGCGTCGACAAATTCCTGATGAATGTGCACGACATCCCAACCGCGCGGAGCCGTGAATCGCTCCGCATGTTCTGCGCACAGGTCATACGAATGCGGTTCAGCACGCGCGGACAGCTGCCCCACGACGACCGTCTGATCGTCGTACACGTATGTGAGGGTCGCGGCGGCGGCGCGCGCGCATGAGGGACGCGAGCATTGGCGGGACGTCATCACGTCACGTGACGCTACCCGCGCGCGCGCCGAGCTCGCTGCCGCCACGCCGCGATAGCCTCGCACCATGGCCGCGCGCGACAGGCATGGCAGGGGTCTCAAACGGCCCTTGCTGCCGTGGGACTCCCCCGGGTTCCGCACGCGATCCGAGCGATTCGACGAACTTGTCGCGGATGCCGCAGACAGGCTCGAGGCGCGCTGGGGCGCTGCGTGGGGTGACGTCGAGTTTGGCACGGAGGACGTTCCGCCTTCTGAACCGTCGCCGTGGGAACGTGGCGTGCCGCTCGGGCGGCTTTTTCCGGCGGACCTTGGCCAGCCGGCGCGGATCGTCTTGTACCGCCGGCCTATTGAGCAGCGGGCCGACGCGCACGAACTCGAGTTTCTCGTCCGCGACGTGCTGGCGGAGAACGTGGGGCACCTGCTCGCGCGCAGTCCGCACGACGTGGATCCCGACTACGGCAGTGGCACGTAAGTCGCGACGCCCACCGTCACCGTCTCCGCGTCGGCATCCGTCCGCCCCGGCTCCACAAACGTCAGGAAGCCGGGAGCGTCCGACGCACGAAGTGTCCACGCGAACGACGCGGTGCCGGTGAGCACGGATCCGGCTGGCACCGAAATCGGAACCCGCGCCGTTTCGTCGGCGGCGAGCTGGAGATCGACGAGCACGCGCCCGGTGGCAGTGGTCAGTTGAAAGACGCCCGCGCGCGGCGCATAAACGGCGAGCGCGGCGGTATAACCCGGGGCGACGGCCGCGAGCGACGCCTCGTCCACCGCCTGGCCGCGCACCCAAGCGATGTCCGCGGCGAGGGCGCCCTCGACGGTCGCGGAAACGCGAGGCACGGTGATGAGCGCGCTGGCTAGCACCGGACCGTCTCCGCTGACCGTGACTGCCCCAACGTCAACCGCTGGAATGGGAACGTCAACCACGAGCCCCGGCTCAAGCTGAAGCGATCTCACTCCTTCCCACACCACATCGGTGTCGGGGGTACGTAATCCGAGCGAGACAATCGCGCCCTCGGGCGCGAGCAGTCGCAGCACGGCGGTGCTGTCGGCGCCGACCGCGCCAACATCAGGCACGACGAGGTCGGGTGCGGGCACAGCGGCCGAGGCCCAGTCAGTGCCGGCTGCCTGGAAGCCGTTCAATCGGGAATCCTGGATCGCCGCAACGATTCCGACTCCAGGCGCTTGCACGCGGACCGCGAGGGCTGCGATCTCCGGGGAAACCCCCTCAAGGAGCATCTCGCCTTGGCCAAAGGGGGCGATCGCGACGACGCGCTCGGCGTCCTTCCCGAGCGAGCCGTAGATGGTGACAGTTGCCTCGACCGCGACGGCTGCCGGATTAGTGAGCACCAATCGCGCACTGTCTCCGATGGTGGTGGCTCCACCGAGAATCCACTGGTCGGACAGGGCGCGCGTGCACGTGATCGCCGCGAGCCCCGCGACGTCACCGGAGCCGACGCGCTCGACGCTAGCGGCAATCGCGGCGTCGGACGCGACACCCTCTCCGGCGCGACGCGTGCTGCCGCGGGTGTAGACGGCGATCGTCCTGTCGTCAGCGCCCGATCCAAGCACCGGATCGGGGCTGTCGAGGTCCCCGACGGGAACGCTCACGGGTCCCGGGCATGCGACGTCCTGCAAGCGCGGCTCGACTTCTGCGGTGAACGCCGAACCCTCGCGCGGCGCGACGACCGGTAGATCAGCGCTCCACAACACCGCGGCCACAGCGCCGCCCGCAGCCGCAGCGCTCGCCAGCGCACGCCACATCACGGCCGCACCCCCCTGCGCGCACGGTCGTGAATCGGCACGGAGGCGACGACCGCGAGCGCGAGTGTCGCCGCTGCCGCCCACCACCATCCGCGATACGCGGGATCGTCGTAGGTGGCGGACAGCTCGCCTGTGCCTGCAGGCATCGTGAACGCCACGCGACCACGCTCATCCGCGACTCGCGCCAAGGGAACCCCGTCGAACGTCGCCGCCCAGCCGGAGTCTGCCGCCTCGGCAAGCACCAGCGTTCCGCCATCGGTGGTCACGGCAGCGCGGACGCCGTCTGTGCTCCACGCGAGCGGGATGACCCCGGAGTCTGGTGCTGCCTCGATCCATGCGCGCGAAATGTCTCCGCCGTCGCGCAGAATGCGATACGACGTTCCGAGTTCACTCGCGCCAATGAGCGAAAGGTCGGTCGACTGCCCCAGGGCGGCCGCAGCACGTGGTGAGCCGGGTGTTGCCACGACGACGCCGACGCCCCACGCCGCGATATCTGTCGCTCCGCTGCCGCCGCCCACCGTCAGTTCGGCCACCGCACCCGCGAGCGACTGTGGGGTTGCCACAGCGATCCCCGGGCGCACGAGCGGATGACCGTCCGCGTCCACTCCGGCACGCCCAGTGAGCACCTGCGTGCCATCGCTTGCGGAAATCGCGAACGTAAACCCGCCGTCGGCGTCGGTGAGGGTCATGACTCTCGATCGGCTCGGCGGAGCCTGATCAAGCGCCGCGACGAGCGGAAGCACGTCAACGCGCGTGGCTGAGACATCACCCTCCGCGGGTCGCCCCGGCCACGCCTGCGCGACGACGTGGATGCCAACAGCAGACGTCGTGACAGTCAACAACGCGACCGCACCGACCCTTCGCCACGCGCGCCGCAGGCCTGCCCCGGCGCCCCACGCGCCGGCGGACGCCGCCGACGACGCGGCGAGCAGCCCGACGAGCGCAAACGAAAGACCGGCCCCAGGCCAGCCGTTGGCATCGGTGGCGCCCGAACCGTCGGCGTAGACCACCACAGTGCGCTGAACCGCCACCGCAATCGCGACGCCGCTACCTGCGGCAAGCCAGCCAACTGCCGTCGCGGGCGTCGCTCGCAGCGAAAGGAGCGCGATGATCGCCGCGAGTAGCACAACCGCGGGAACGGCGCCGACAATCCAAGGAGACGCCCACCATCCGTCGGTATTCGACGCTGGTTCAAGGCCGAGCACCAGCTCCCACGGTTGAGCCGCTGGCGTCGGCAACACCGGTCCGTTCTCTCGAGCAATCACCGCCCACGCCTGAGCGCGGTCGAGGCCTCGAGCCGCGAACAGTCCGGGCGCCGATATCACCACAGCGGGAACGGCAATCGCCACGACCCGGAACCAGCGTCGTCGCGCCACCACGGCGAGGGCGACGAGGACACCGGTCGCGGGCACGAGGAGGACCGGCGCGGCGGCAACGGCGATCGCGAGCGCGATGCCGGCGCCGGCGGAGGCCGAGGGCGAGCCGTAGCGGCGCGGTGGGTACTCCTCGCCTCCACCGATCCGCTCCCCGCGTTGCCAGCCCACTGCCCTCGCCACGCCAAGCGCGCACCATGGCAACGCCAGGTGCGCGACGACGGCGCCGACAAGCCCGTGCGCCACCGAGACGAGGAAAATCGGCCACAACGCGTAGGACAAGGCAGACAGCGCGCGCACTGCAAGCGATCGAGTCGCGGCCCCCGTAGCGAACCATGCGGACAACGCGGCGAGTAACGGGGCTGCCGCGAGCAGGAGACCCCACCACACGCGCGCACCGCCGGGCGCAGCGGCAAGCGGCGACAGCAAGGCGGCGAACGTGCCGTCGACGGCGGGTGCGCCAAAGCCGGTCTCGTCCCATCCGCTCGTGCTTCGCTGCCACAGGTCCGAGAACGATATGTCGGTCACTCCGAGCGCCGCGCCGGCGAGCATCTGCCCGCCGAGCAGCGGAGGAAGCCATGCGCCAAACAGCGCGACCGAGATCGCGGCAGCGACCACCGAAACGAACGACAGGGACCAGCGGCGACGGGTGGCGGCAATCCGGAGTTCGCCACGAACGATCTGGTTCGGCGCGGCGGCTGCACGCCATCGTTCCCGCTCGCGCCGGTATCTCGACCGCGCGTATTCGACGACTCCGCGCGCGGTGACGAGCAGTTCCCGCTCAACCGAGCGCGGCGCCGTCGCTACGCGTCTGATCCGATGCCGCGTGCGCAGCAGTCGCGGGAGCCGAGCAAGAACAATCCACGGCACGGCGAGGTCTGCCCAGACCAGCCGGGAGTCGTTTTGCGCCACCCGCAGCACCACTCGCGCGGCGGCCGACGCAAATGACCACAGCACGAGGAACGGGATCCACCACACGCGGGCCCATGCAAGCGCGTGGTACCAATCTGATGCGCGGCGTTGGGCATAGGTGGTCCTTGGCCCCCCGCGGGTGGCGGTGCGGTGACCATGCAAGGTCTCCTGGGAGTGGCGGATCTTCGCCCCTGGGACGATGACAACGTCGTAGCCCGCGCGCCAGGCCATCCGGCAAAAGTGCAAGCTGGTGCCGAACGCCCCGTAGGCGGAGTCGAGCCCTCGAAACGCCTCCCACACCTCGCGGCGCACGAGCGCTCCGGCGAGGCTCACGGCGAGCACATCATCCCGAGCGTCGTATTGACCCTGATTGATGTCGTCGTCGTCGACCAGGTTGATGCGCCGCGCGCCAACGCGTGACGTCGTCATTCCGACATTGACGAGTCGGGACGAATCCCTCCACTGCACTTGCACCGCGCCCACGACCGCCGCGCGTGGCCGCCTGCGTGTCGTCGTGACGAGTGCAGCGAGGGCGTCGGGGAGCGCCGCGGTGTCGTCATGCAAGAGCCACAGAAACTCTCCCGGCACTGCTTCGTGAAGCGCGATCGCGGCGTTGACCGCTTCGTTGTAGGTGCTGCCCGACGCCACCCGCAGGATCTCGCCTGACGTCGCGTGGGGCAGGTGCACCTCAGAATCGCCAGTCACGACGATCTGCAGCGCATCGGGGGCGAGAGACTGCGCCGCGAGCCCTGTGAACACCTCGTCGAGGTGGCGCGCAAATCCGTCAGTGACGACAATGGCGCGCACGAAGATGCGCGCGGCACTCATCGCACACTCACGCGAGTCGTCGCGCTAGACAGCGCGGCGCTTCAGCTTGCGCCGCTCACGCTCCGACAGCCCGCCCCAAATCCCGAAACGCTCGTCATTCGCGAGCGCGTAGTCGAGGCACTCGGAGCGAACGTCGCACGACGCACACACCTTCTTAGCCTCGCGGGTCGAGCCGCCCTTCTCAGGGAAAAACGCCTCGGGGTCGGTCTGCGCGCACAAGGCACGCTCTTGCCATGCAAGAGGGCCGTCATCGACGGCCCCGCTGAAGATATCCACCACCGACGCCAATGTCGGTGCGGGACGACTTGCGTCAGAGGGAAGGGCACCTTCGTAGATGTTCCACATAGGTTGGTCTCCGATCGCCACGGACAACGCCGCTTACACGAATTACACCGGTGTAATCCGTTTGCGTCAAGTTGAAATCACCGAATCCCTCGCATAAATCCAGCGCCCCAGGCCAGATGCATGATAGCGAGGACGCCCGGAAGCAGGATCAGTGACCGAAGCGGGGTGCTACGACCATGGCTCGCGGCGGCGACGACCACGCCCGCCGCGTAGCCGAGCGGGGCAACAAAGCCCCAGGTGAGCAGCGGTATCGGCACGAGCAAGCCCGCCAGAGCGAGGACTGTCCCCAGCACCACCGCAACGACGACAAGCGGGGCTGCGAGATAGCGCGCAGACACCGTCTCGGGGTAGCGCGAGGCAACTTCGCGTCGCCACCGGCCCGAGTGGTAAAACTGCCGCGCGAGCGCGCTCCACGTGCCGCGTGGGGCATATGGAACCTGCATCGATGGCTCAAACCACACGAGGTAGCCGGCCGCCCTCAGCCGATAGTTAAGCTCCCAGTCCTGAGCGCGACGGAAGTGCTCATCGAAACCACCGACAGCGGCCAAGGCCTCCTTGCGGAAGGATCCAAGAAACACCGAGTCCGCCGGCCCGGCCGCGCCGCCAATCCGGTGCCCCGCTCCCCCGATCCCCCACCGCGACTGCATCGCCACCGCCACGGCACCGGCGAGCGGCGCGCTCGCCGTCGGCACCATCCGCCCGCCGACGTTGGCGGCGCCGGTATTCCGTAGCGCCACGACGGCCGCCGCAATGTAGCCGACCGGCAGTGCGGTATGCCCGTCAACCCGAACGACCACGTCGTAGCGCGTGGCGTCAATCGCGAGGTTGAGGCCGACCGGCGTGGAGCCCGTGGGATTGGGGACGAGCGTGACGCGGGGGTCGGCAGCGAGCGCCGCGGCAACGGTGTCAGTTCCATCGCTCGATGGACCGAGTGCGAGCACGACCTCAATGTCATGGTCGTAGCCGTTGTTGAGAATCGATTCAACGGCAACGCTCAGGTGCTTCTCTTCGTTGAGCACGGGAATCACCACGCTCACCGGCACGCGAGCCGCGAGCGGGGTAAGGGTGGCCACGGGACGAGAGTAGCCGAACGACATCCGATCGGCGGGGCTCGCGGGAAGCGTCACGAGCGCGACCTACACTGAGCGCCACAACGGGGAAATGGGAGATCGAGTGACGGACGACAGTTCGGGCCGCGTGCGCCACGCGCGCCGGCGCATGCTGAGCGGCTGGGCCACCTGGGTGATCTCCGGAGTTGCGGCGGTGCTCGGCTTCTCTGTCGTCTACGCAAATACTTTGCTGTCCCAGGTCGACGAGGCGTTCACGGGAGTCGACAACACCAACTTGATCTCGAACCGGCCAAGTCCGGGGCCTTCGGACAGCGACGCAGGCCGCGCCGTCAATATCTTGCTGATGGGCTCCGACGTCCGCACGGGCGAGAACGGAAACATCGGCGGCGTTGTTGGCGGAATGCGCAACGATACGACCATCGTCATGCACGTCTCCGCCGACCGCAGTCGCGTCGAACTCGTGTCGATTCCCCGCGACGCTCAGGTTGCCATCCCCGATTGCAAGCTCAACGACGGCACCACCGTCAAGGGCTGGACCGGCGACTTCAACATCGCGTTCTCGAACGGCGGACGGCACGGCAACGCGGCCGAGGCGGCTGCGTGCGTCATCAACACCGTCGAGCAACTCACTGGTGTTTATATCGATCACTGGGCGGTCGTCGACTTCACCGGCTTCATCTCGATGATCGATTCGCTGGGCGGCGTGCCGATGTGCATCCCGCAGCGAATCGTGTCGAAGAAGGCGCGCGTTGACCTTCAAGCGGGACCGCAAGTTCTCAACGGAACGCAAGCCTTGGCGTTCGCGCGGCTACGCACCGCAGAGGTTGGTCAGGTCTCGGGGTCGGATCTGCAGCGCATTAATCGCCAGCACGAACTGTTGAGGCAGGTCTCCCGAACCGCGCTGTCGAAGAACGTGCTGACCGACATCGGCCAACTCACCCAGTTCCTCAAGGCCTTGGCCAAGTCGCTCACCATGGATCCCGAACTGGCCGACACGAAGTACCTCGCCGCACTCGCCTTCAGTTTGCGGGACATCAATCCGAACAACATTCGGTTCTCCACCGTGCCGTGGAAGTTGACGGACGACTACCTCAATGTCATCCTCGTGTCCCGCGGCAAGGAGCTGTGGAAGCAAATGCGCGAGGACCTTCCGCTCACCGCGGTAGCCACTGACACCCCTGGTTCAACGTGGGACAATGGTCGCAAGGCCACCCCGAGCCCGAATGCGAGCGCCGCGCCAAGTTCCGCCGCACCAGAGCCCTCGGGTTCCTTGCTGTCAGAGTGCCGCTAAAGGAACTGAGTTCTGCGGTCAAACGTTAGTAGCGGAGCCGTGACTGAAGTCGGCGACCAAGAGAGTGGAGCACGAGTGAGCGACAGCGCTAGCGAGGCAACGCCCCGCGGGAGTCGCGCGCGCCACGGCGCCCAGCCGTACGTCCATCGCATGTTAAGGCTGACCGCAGCGGGGCTCGCAGCGGTGCTCGGATTCTCCGCCGCGTTCGGACTCACCTACCTCTACAAGATCGAACACTCGTTCACCACCAAGGACATTTCGACGCTGTTGACGCTCGGAACCTTCCCGAGCGCGGAGCCAGTGTCGGAAGACCCGGTCGACGCGAGCGCTGGCAAGCCCGTCAACATCCTGCTCATCGGGTCGGACGTTCGCAACGGGGAGAACGGCAACATCGGCGGAATCGTCGGCGGCATGCGCTCGGACACCACGCTGCTCATGCATGTCTCCGCGGACCGTTCGCGCATCGACTTCCTGTCGTTCCCGCGCGACTCGCGGGTGCGGGTGTCGGACTGCAAACTCTTCGATGGCTCGACCGTGCGCGGGTGGACCGCGAAGTTCAATGTCGCATTCGCCAACGGCGGCAAGAATGGTGACGCCTCCGAGGCCGCTGCGTGCACGATGCAGACAATCACCGATCTCACCGGGATCAATTTCGACCACTACGTCGTCATCGACTTCATCGGGTTCAAGCGCATGATCGACTCGCTCGGCGGCGTTCCCATGTGCATCCCCAACGACGTCGACTCCACGAAGGCGCAACTGCATCTGAAGGCCGGACCCCAAGTTCTCAACGGTACGAAGGCGCTCGCGTGGTCGCGGGCGCGAACGGGCGTGGGGCTCGGCGACGGAACAGACCTGATGCGCATCGATCGTCAACATGAGCTGATCAACAACCTCATGCGCAAGGCGTTCGGCCTGAATCTGCTCACCGACGCGACGGCGGCAACCCAATTTGTCAAGTCCGCCGCAGAGTCAGCGACGATGGATCCCGCGCTCGGGTCGGTCGGCTACTTGCTTGGACTCGCCTTCAGCCTCCGCAACATCGACACGGAGAACATCAACTTCGCCACCGTTCCCTGGCGCTACCCCGGCGACCGTTCCGGGGACATCGTGTGGACCGAAGACTCGGCGATCACGTTCGCGAAAATCCGCAAGGACAAGCCACTTGTCACCCCGCCGCCGGAGCCATCCGTCAGCGCGTCGGCCTCACCGGGAGTGTCAGGCTCTGCGACTCCAACGTCTCCGTCTGCCTCGCCGAGCCCCAAGCGGGAGACTCAGAAGGAAATCCTCGCGGACTGCAACGTCTAGGCACTGCGCCAGCTACTGCTGGCGCAGTGCCTCGCCCTTGGCCTGCGCGGCGCTCCGCAGTTGCGACTGGAAGTCGGACATGCGAGCGCGAAGTGCGCGACCTTCCTCATCTGTCGATGCGCCCAGGATTCGCACCGCAAGCAGCCCAGCGTTCCGAGCCCCGGCGACAGACACGGTCGCGACCGGAACTCCCGCCGGCATTTGCACGATCGATAGCAGCGAGTCAAGCCCGTCGAAGTGCTTGAGGGGCACAGGCACACCAATCACCGGCAGCGTCGTGACAGACGCGAGCATCCCGGGCAAGTGCGCGGCGCCGCCTGCACCAGCGATGATGACGCGCAGTCCGCGACCCTCCGCTTCGCGCCCGTACGCCACCATCTCGTCGGGCATCCGGTGCGCAGAAACGACGTCCTTCTCGTAAGGCACCTCGAACTCGTCAAGCGCCACGGCCGCTTCTCGCATGACGGGCCAGTCGGAATCGGATCCCATGACAATGCCAACCACCGGCGTGCTGCTCACGTGACACCTCCGTCAGCCACGATAGCGGCCGCGGCAGCGGCACGGGCACGCACGCTCGCGAGCTCGGAGCCCGACACCGTCACGTGCCCGACTTTGCGCCCGGGTCGCACGCCCTTGCCGTAGAGGTGGACCTTCGCGCCGGGGTCGTTCACGGCGACCAGGCTGCTCGCGAGATCGACGCGCTCGCCGCCAAGCACGTTCGCCATGACGGTCCACGGGGCGACCGGACTGGTATCCCCAAGGGGCAGGTCGAGGACGGCACGCAGGTGTTGCTCGAATTGGCTCGTGACACATCCCTCAATGGTCCAATGGCCCGAGTTGTGCGGGCGCATCGCGAGCTCGTTGATGATGAGCCGACCCTCGCGCTCGAACAGCTCGACTGCGAGTACCCCGACGACGCCAAGTTGGCGCGCGATCGTCGTGGCGAGTCGACGCGCCTCCTCGTCTAGCCGCGGTCCTAGGTCGGGTGCGGGGGCGATCACCTCAGCACAGACACCGTCACGTTGGATCGACTCAACCACCGGCCACGAACGCACGTCGCCTGATGGTCTCCGCGCCACTTGGACCGCGAGCTCCCTCCGGAAGTCGACGCGTTCCTCGATGAGCAGGCGCGGCCCGCCAGTGGCGAGCGCCGCAAGCCACGGCGCGGCGTCGGCGACGGAATTGATGACGCGGACACCCTTGCCGTCGTAGCCGCCACGCGCCGTCTTGAGGACCGCTTCGCCGCCGTGCGCGCGCAAGAAGTGGGCGACATCGTCGGCTCCGTGGACTTCGGCCCACGGCGGATTCGGCAGCCCGAGTGCGTCCATCTTGGTCCGCATTTCGATCTTGTCCTGCGCGTACCTGAGCGCACCGAGCGACGGGCGCGCGGGGACGCCGCGCTCCCCTGCGGCGTCAAACGCCGCCACGGGAATGTGCTCGTGCTCCCACGTGAGCACCGTCGGCACGTGGTCTGCGAGCAGGTCGGCCATCGCGTTGGCATCACCGGGAAGTCCGACGACGACCTCGTGGGCGGCGCGGGCGGCGGACGCGTCTGGACTCTCGGCAAGGACACGGAGCGTCACCCCGAGGGCGGTCGCAGGCGCGGCCATCATGCGCGCGAGCTGCCCGCCTCCAACGACGGCAACCACAGGAGATGTCATGGGTACAAACTACCGGCGGCTAGGCTCGTCCCTCGTGACCGCTCGGCACTGGTGGAGGCAACACGCGGGAGAACTCGCGCGATTCGGCACCGTCGGCATCGCAGGGATCGTCGTCGATGCAGGGGTGTTCAACCTGCTCCGGCTTGGCCCGCTGTCGCCCGACGCCGTAGTCGCTGGCGGGGTCGATCGGGTCGTCACAGCGAAAATCATCGCGACGCTCGTCGCGATCCTGTTCGCCTGGGTCTCGCACCGCGTGTGGACCTTCAAGGATCGCAAGACCGGGCGGCCTGCGAGAGAGCTCCTCGTTTTCGTCGTGGTCAACGCCGTCGCCTTGGGCATCCAGGCGGGCGTGCTCGCAATCACGCACCACGGGCTCGGATTGACGTCCGCGCTCGCAGACAACATTTCCGCGTATGCGATCGGACTTCCGCTCGGCACTGTAGCCCGCTACTTCGGCTACAAGGCCTTCGTGTTTACCGGCGACGACTCCCGCGACGCGGCTTGACGGCTCGCGCATGGGGCACGACCGTGTCGAGATCCACCATGTGCGGAACTGCTTGGAGGAAGATCGAGAATTCCGCCGGCACGCGCTTCGAGAGCTCGAGGCGCCCGCCGTCTGCCGTGACAAGGTCGCGTGCGAGCGCGAGGCCAAGACCAGTGCCTTTGCCTCCGGTGACCTCCCGCTCAAAGATGCGCGGGGCCAGCTCCTCAGGAACGCCGGTGCCTTCATCGCCCACAGCGATCACGACGGCGTTGGTGGTGCCGGATTCGCGAGCCGTGACGGTCGTCGTTCCGCCGCCGTGCTTGAGCGAATTCTCGATGAGCGTTGCGAGCACCTGCGCGAGGCCCCCCGACGACGCCACAACGCGCACCGGCGTCGGCTCGATCACGAGAGTGCGGCGTGCCTTCGCGAACGTGGGACCCCACTCCTGCCGCTGTTGCTGAAAGACGTCCTCGAGGGTGACGACTTCAGTTTGCGAGCCAAGCGCCTTCCGGGAACGCCCGAGGAGGTCATCCACGACCCCGACAAGTCGCTCGACCTGCTCGAGAGCACGCTCCGCCTCGTGCTTCACGTCATCGCGTGTCGTTGTCGCCGAGATCTCCTCGAGTCGCATCGACAACGCGGTCAACGGCGTGCGCAACTGGTGCGATGCGTCTGACGCGAACTGCCGTTCGACGGCAAGCCGGTCAGCCATCCGATCCGCGCTGCGCGCGAGTTCTTCGGCAACCAGGTCAATCTCCTCGATGCCGGTGCTCTCGAGTCGAGGACGCACCTGACCGGCTCCGAGCTGCTCAGCGCTCGCGGCGAGGTAAACGAGCGGCGCAGAGAGGCGGTTTGCCTGCCAGATCGCCATCATGATTCCCGCGAGCACGGCGACGACGCTGAGCGCGACGACGAGCCCAACGGCACGCGCTGACTGCCAGAACACTTCCCACCACGACACATACATGTAGACGACGAGCCCGGAGTCGGTGACGTGGTTGTCGGAGAATGCCGGAGCGGGACGCGTTCCCGCTTCGACCTCGCTGCCGTCCGCGAGGCGCACGTAGATGTATGACGGAGTCCCGGGCGCCCCGGTGACGTAGAACTCGAGCACCTCTGGAGTGACCTGCTGGCCCGACAGCTCGCGCAGTTCAAGCGCCCTGCTCGCGGTCGTCGTCCTCAGTTCCAGGTCACGAATCGCGTCTTCGCGAACCAACTGAGCTGCGGCAATGGCGAGCGGGATCCCCAGCAAGACCACGGCGACGGCGAGAGCCGAAATCGTGGCTGTGAGGACGCGCCGCCGCATCCGGCGGCCCTACTGTTCGTTCTCGAAGCGGAAACCCATGCCGCGCACGGTCGTGATGTACCGGGGATGGGCCGCATCGTCGCCGAGCTTTCGCCGCAACCACGACACGTGCATGTCGAGTGTCTTGGACGGGGCACCGGCGTCCGCGCCCCACACCTCGCGCATGAGCACGTCGCGTGAAACGACCGACCCTGCGTTGGCGACGAGCAGGTGAAGAAGATCGAATTCTTTGCCGCTGAGCTGGAGTTCGCGGCCGTCGAGGAATGCGCGATGGCCTGCGACGTCGATCCGGACTGCCGCTACCTCAATCTCGCCTCCGTCATCCGCGCCGGAGCGGCGACGCAGGAGTGCACGGACCCGAGCAAGCAGTTCTGCAAGCCGGAACGGCTTGGTGACATAGTCGTCCGCGCCCGCGTCGAGGCCGACGACGAGGTCCACTTCGTCCGCGCGCGCCGTCAACATGAGAATCGGGACAGTGAGCCCCTTGTCGCGCACCCTCCGCGCAACTTCGACTCCATCGATGTCCGGAAGGCCGAGGTCAAGGATGAGGAGGTCGGCGTCGTCGGACGCGTTCACGCCACCCAAGCCGGTGCCGTGCCACTCGACGTCGTACCCTTCCCTGCCCAAAGCCCGGGTCAAGGGTTCTGAAATGGTCGGGTCATCTTCGACCAAGACAATGCGCGTCATGTGGGCCACGATACCTGGGCTCGGGAACTTTGCAACGCCGTGGGGAACTTCGCGACAGGTAGGCTCGGCCCTCGTGACGCTCGGTCCCCTCGCAGGTGCGCTCGATCGACGACCGCTCCTCAGCAGGGCTCTCGCGGCGGGACCAGAACGAGTGGTCCTCGTCGCTGTCGCGCTCGCGGTGGCCGCTGGAATAACGGTGAGCGCTGGGCAATTCCGGCCGTACACCACGCTGCCGCTCGCGGCCGTGTTACTCGTGGCTACCTGGCGCGCGCTGGCTCCGCGCACGACTGCTCGAGACGCGGTCGGAGCCACCGTCGCACTGGCGATGGCTGCGATATGGACGCTGCTCAATCTGCTGCTCGCGGCGGAATATCTCATCGTGGTCCGAGACCCTGGGTTCCTCACGCTCTCGGGTCTTTGGCTCACGACTCACCCATCAACTGATATCCCGGCCATGGACGCCGACACCGCAGCGGCACTTCAGCCGAACCTGCTGCCAGATGCCTCTCAGGCGTGGAACCTGCGTGGCGACGTCATCCAGCCCCAGGGCGCAAAGATGCTTCCGGCGACGATCGCGATCGCAGGTTGGGTCGGGGGCGAGTCCGCTGTGCTCGGCGCGAACATCGCCATCGGCGCAGTGGGAATCCTCGCGATTTACGCGCTCAGTCGCCTCGCGCTCGGGCCGATCGTGGCCTTGGCGCCCGCAGCGGCCATCGCACTCAGCGTGTCCCACATCGCGCTCTCGCGCGCCGCGTACACCGAGCCGCTCACGCTGGTTCTTGTCGTCGTCGGCGCTCTCTGGGCGTGGCGAGGGGTGGTAGAAAAGCGCCTTCCGCTGATCGTGGGCGCCGCAGTCGCGTCCGGAGCTACGTCGCTGATCCGCATCGATGGCGCGATCTTCGCCGCAGGCACCCTGCTTGGCCTCGTCCTCGCCCTCGCCCTTGCTGAGCACCAGCGCCGATGGCGCGCGACCGCGGCGACCGTCGGCATCGCCGTGCAGGCAGGCGCCGTCCTGCTCGGCTATGCATCGCTGTGGCGCTGGAGCGAAGCCTACGCAGAGCGCCTCAGCGAGCAAGTGACCGCGCTGAGCGTCGGGTACGCCGCTTTCGCGGGACTCCTGATTGCCTGGAGCGTGACCTGGTGGTGGCGTGGAGACCGCGTGCTTGTGGCGGCGAGAGACGCCCTCGGCCGCAAGGGCGCGATCGCCGTCGGGATCGCGGTGGGCGCCCTGCTCACCGTGCTCGCATCGCGGCCCTTGTGGACGACAGTCCATCGCGGCGCGGAGACAGCGGAGGACCGCTTCACGGTAAAAGTGGTCGAGTCATTCCAAGCTGCGCAAGGGCTTCCTGTCGATGGCACTCGCACCT
>JAHEMW010000121.1 GCA_024643505.1 Demequinaceae bacterium | reverse complement strand
TGGTTCGGACACAGGCGGGTCCATCCGGCAGCCTGCGGCGGTGACCGCGACGGTCGGCGTGAAGCCCACGTACGGCGGCGTCTCGCGTTACGGCGCAATCGCGCTCGCGTCCTCGCTCGACCAGCTCGGTCCATGTGGCCGCACGGTACTGGACACGGCACTGCTGCATGAGGTGATGGGCGGCCACGACGTCATGGACGCGACCAGTCTCGACGAGCCGGTTCCCGGGTGCGTCGCCGCGGCGCGGGAAGGTGCGTCGGGCGACCTCGCGGGCGTGCGCGTCGGCGTCATCGCAGAACTAGGTGGAGACGGCTATCAGGACGGGGTCCGCGACCGCTTCGAGTTCGCGCTCGACGCGATGCGCGCCGCGGGCGCCGAGATCGTGCCGGTCAGTTGCCCCAGTTTTGTGTATGCGCTCGCCGCGTATTACCTGATTTTGCCAGCCGAGGCGTCGAGCAACCTCGCCAAGTTCGACTCCGTCCGGTTTGGGCTTCGGGTCGAGAAGTCGACCGTTGAGCGCACCATGGCGGCAACCCGCGCGGAGGGCTTCGGCGACGAGGTGAAGCGGCGCATCATTCTGGGTACGTACGCCCTCTCAGCCGGCTACTACGACGCGTACTACGGGTCCGCGCAGAAGGTTCGGACGCTCATTCAGCGCGACTTCGACGCGGCGTTCGCTCAGGCGGACGTGCTTGTGTCGCCGACCGCGCCGACGACGCCGTTCAAACTGGGCGACCGACTCGACGACCCGATCGCGATGTACCTCAACGACGTTGCGACGATTCCGGCAAACCTTGCCGGGATTCCCGGGATGTCGCTGCCTGCCGGCCTCGCGCCGGAGGATGGCCTGCCCGTCGGCTTCCAGATTCTCGCGCCTGCGCACGAAGACGCCCGGCTCTACCGTGTCGGCGCGGCGCTCGAGAAGCTGCTCACCGGCGAGTGGGGCGGACCGTTGACGAACCTCGCGCCTGAGTTGGAGGTCCGCGCATGAGCGCCCCGAGTTATGACGAGGCGATGGACCTCTTTGACCCGGTCTTCGGCATCGAAGTGCACGTCGAACTCAACACCAAGACGAAGATGTTCTGTGGGTGCGCCAACGAGTTTGGCGCCGAGCCAAATACGCAGGTGTGTCCGGTCTGCCTCGGCTTGCCTGGCTCCATGCCGGTGACGAACGAGAAGGCCGTCGAATCCGCGATCCGGCTTGGCCTCGCGCTCGGCTGCTCGATTCGTGAGTCGAGCCGTTTCGCGCGCAAGAACTACTTCTACCCGGACCTCGCGAAGGACTATCAGATCAGCCAGTACGACGAGCCGACCTGCTACGAGGGTGAACTCGAGGTTGTCCTCGACGACGGCACAGTCGTGACGATCGGCATCGAACGCGCTCACATGGAGGAGGACGCGGGCAAGAACACTCACGTTGGTGGCTCGGGCGGCATTCAAGGTGCGGACTACTCGCTCGTTGACTACAACCGCGGCGGCGTTCCGCTCGTGGAGATCGTCACGAAGCCGGTCGCGGGTATGGGGGCTCGCACGGCAGAGGTCGCGCGTGCCTACGTTGCGACGATCCGCGACATTGTGCGTGCGCTCGGGATCAGCGACGGTCGCATGGAACAGGGGCGCCTGCGCGCCGACGTCAACTTGTCGCTCAGACCAAAGGCGGCGCCCGGCGCGGACCAAGACGCGGTGCCGTTCGGCAAGCGGTCCGAGACGAAAAACGTCAACTCGCTCCGAGCGGTCGAGCGCGCGATTCATCACGAAGCGGGGCGTCAGGCCAAGCTGCTGCTCGCCGGTCAGCCGGTGGTGCAGGAGACCCGCCACTGGCACGAGGACACGTCGTCGACCACTCCCGGTCGCTCCAAGGAGGAGGCGGAGGATTACCGCTACTTCCCGGAGC
Source organism: Demequinaceae bacterium (assembly GCA_024643505.1). Taxonomy (GTDB): domain Bacteria; phylum Actinomycetota; class Actinomycetes; order Actinomycetales; family Demequinaceae; genus Demequina. The sequence continues at coordinate 2,612 of JAHEMW010000121.1, read as the reverse complement.
CCGACCTGCTTCCCGTTGAACCGGCCGCAGAGTGGGTCGACCACCTTCGCACCACGTTGCCCGAACATCCCGCGCGCATGCGCGCCAGGCTTCGCGACCAGTGGGGATTCAGCGAACTCGAGATGCGTGACGCCGTCGCGGCCGACGCGCTCGAGCTGATCGCGGCAACGGTTGCCGAAGGCGCGTCGGCCCAGGCATCACGAAAGTGGTGGATGGGCGAGCTCGCACGGACGGCGAACGAGCGTGAACTGGGCATCGGCGAGCTCCCCGTCACGCCAGCGCAGGTCGCGCAGCTCCAGGCGTTGGTCGAGGCGGGCGAGATCAACGACAAGCTCGCGCGCCAGGTGCTCGAGGGCGTGCTCGCCGGCGAGGGTTCGCCGCGCGAGGTCGTCGCGGCCCGCGGCCTCGCCGTCGTGTCGGACGACTCCGCCCTTGAGGCGGCCGTCGACGAGGCGCTGGCAGCGCAGCCCGATGTGCTGGCGAAGATTCGCGACGGCAAGATTCAAGCGGCGGGAGCGATCGTGGGCGCGGTGATGAAGGCGACGCGCGGCCAGGCAGACGCGGGGCGCGTGCGCGAGATCATCCTTCACCGCGCTGGCGCCGACTCCTAGCCCGAGCGACCTCTCCACGCAAACGCGCGGTGCCCGCCTCGACAAGGCGGCGTGTCTTCGCGACACGCCGCATTGTGGCGAGGCCCGCCCGCCGTTTGCGTGGAGAGGTCGCTCGACGGTTGGTGGCACACTGGCCGGGTGATCACCGTCTCGGTCCCAACCCAGGACGTCGCGGACGCCATCGGGCGGGTAGCCGCAGATGCTCGCGTCGTCATCTGGGATCCGCGCGAGTCCGACGTGCCGATCGAGGAGCGCGAACGCATCTCAATCGCGTGCCTTGCTCATGGCACCGGAGGCCGCCGCGTCTACGAACGGTTGGCTCAATGCCCTGACCTGAAGGTGATTCAGATCCCCTCCGCGGGATACGAGCACGCGGCGCCGTTCGTGCCGCCCGGCGTCGCGTTGGCTAACGCGCGGGGAGTGCACGACACGCGGACCGCAGAGCTGGCACTGTTGCTCGCCCTCGCGAGCCAGCGGGAGCTGCCGCGCTACGTCGAGGCGCAAGCACGCGCCGCGTGGGAGCCGACTGTGACGTCTGCGTCGCTCGCGGATCGCAGGGCGCTTGTGGTTGGCTACGGGAGCATCGGCGCCGCCATCGGGGCGCGCCTGCGTGCGTGCGAGGTCGAGGTGCTAGGCGTTGCGCGATCGGCCCGTATCGCCCCGGACGGCACGATCATCCACGCGTTTGGCGATCTTCCGTCGCTCTTGCCGAAGGCCGAGATTGTCTTCCTCGTCACCCCGCTGGACGACTCCACGCGCGGCATGGTTGACGCGGCCTTCCTCGCAGCGATGCCCGACGGCGCACTGCTCGTGAACGTGTCTCGCGGAGGCGTCGTCGACACCGACGCGCTGGTCGCGGAACTTCAGTCAGGTCGGCTACGCGCTGCGCTCGACGTCACTGACCCCGAACCGTTGCCGTCGGATCACCCGTTATGGTCCGCGCCCGGGGCGCTGATTTCCCCGCACATCGCGGGTTGGGCGCAGTTGACCGACCGCCGTTACGTGGCCCTCGTCCACGCGCAGATCGATGCGCGCAGGCGCGGCGACGATCCCGTGAACTTCGTGATGATGGGGGCGTTCCCGGCCTAGGCGACCGCGTCGCGCATCGCGATCCAGCCCTGGACGAGCGACGTGAGCTCGTCGCGGCGATCCTCTGCCTCCGCGATGGAGACGATCTTCATCGCCCGCCCCTCGCGTCCGGACCCCTCGAGGTGGGGGTAGGTGCCCGGGATCAGCGCGCCTTGGTGAAACATGATGGTTGCGTGGTGCATCGACTTGGGGAAGAAGCTCGCGATGTTGCCCTTATAGGTGAACGTGGGTGTTTGCCACTTGATGCACTCTTCGACCCGGTCGTCGGCCTGCAACATGATCTGGCGAATGCGTTCGACGACGTCGCGCATGGGGTTGTCGTACCGCGTCATCCAGGCGTCAACCGCGGGGTCATTCATACCGGGAAGGTTACTCGCCACCATGGGCCTTGGCGTGGCGAAATGCCGCGAGGGAGGCTTCCCTTTCTTCCGAATGGTCCACGATCGGCGATGGGTAATTGGGGGTGTCGACCTCGGCGACCCAGCGCTCGATGTACCGGCGGTCGGGATCAAATTTGGCCGCCTGCGATGTCGGATTGAAGATCCGGAAGTACGGGGAGGCGTCGCGCCCGGTTCCTGCCACCCATTGCCAGTTCAGCTGATTCTGCGCATGGTCGTAGTCGAGCAGCGCGCGCCGGAAGTAGTCCGCGCCGCGTTGCCACGGCAGGTGCAGGTCCTTGATCAAGAAGCTCGCAACCACCATGCGCACCCTGTTGTGCATGACTCCGGTCGCCTTCAACTCACGCATGCCCGCGTCCACAATGGGGTAGCCGGTGCGTCCCTCGCGCCAAGAGATGAAGTGGGCGTCGGCCGCGGGTCCCGACGCCCAGTCGTCGTCGAGGATGACGCGGCGAAGCGACTGCCTCATCGCGCGCGGGTGGTGGAACAGGACATCCGCGTGGAACTCGCGCCA
>JAHEMW010000120.1:2726-4542 GCA_024643505.1 Demequinaceae bacterium | reverse complement strand
ACACGGCGCGTTGATCCGTGCCGCTCGGGCCCGCATCACGCTTGCGGCGCATCGCTGAAGTCACGATGCCTTCGATCGCGGCGCGAACCGGCGCCGCCGTCACCGGATCAAGCCGCGCAGAAAGCGTCACCGAACCATCGGGCTCGTCGCGCCACGACAGCGTCCGCTCCGCGCGCTGGCGACGTTCCCGCGCCTCGAGTTCCTGCGGCGAGTGTTGAGCTTCGACGCGCCACAGCAATTGACGCAGGTCGTGAACGGCGAGCCCACACGCCTTGGCGACAAGTCGACGTTCAAGCGCGGCGGCATCGCACGCGGGCATCTGGTCGGCGAGTCGTTCAAGGGTGCGCACAAGCATGGCCGAGCACTGCACGGAGATCTCGCCTGCGCGCATGGCCTCCGTCAGCACAGCGAAGCGTGGCGCGGGAGGGGCGTCGGGTGTGGTTGGCGCCAACTGCCGCATGCCCGCGCCCACTTCGACGAAACTCCCAGCTTCCGCGAGTGTGCCGCCGAGGGCATCCGCCATCATCCGAGTGGGGCTCGTGAAGCCCTCCTGCCGCGCGAGATTGCCGCCGGGGGAGTCCGCTCCGGAGCGCCGCGCCACCTCACCGGCCACCGTCGCCAGCAACACGTCGGCGATCCGCTTAAGTCGCACCGCCGCGTCCCTCGTGGCAAGCAGATCTCGCCGATCGAGACGCGCGACCTGCTCCACACCTGGCGCGGACACGGCGCCAATGGATCGGTCGAGCTCGGCGATGGAGAACGTCATGAGATCATTTCACCAGCCGGGTATGACATTCGCGGGGCGCCTCACGCCTCTGTGGAGGGTCGCCGGAGGCCCCTTGCCGGAGGACACGACCTACCGGGCGCGTCACCCCTCGCGCGCCACTACCGTCCACCCGGAGACCTTTGCTACACTCTCCGAGGCCCTCGCGGGCGGTTGGCTGCTGACCCCGCGACAACTCTCATATCGTTCGAACCGTGGCGCGCTCGCGCGCCCACCACCCGTAAGGAAACATCTTGACCTCAGTTCAGAAGGCCCGCCGCCAGGTGCGACTGTCGCGCAGCCTCGGCCTCGCCCTGACCCCTAAGGCCGTCAAGCACTTCGAGAAGCGCCCCTACCCGCCCGGCGAGCACGGCCGCACCGCGCGTCGTAAGGAAAGCGACTACGCCGTTCGCCTTCGCGAGAAGCAGCGCCTGCGCGCCCAGTACGGACTGCGCGAGAAGCAGATGACTCGCACCTTCGCGGAGGCGCGCAAGGAGTCTGGCCTGACCGGTGAGGCGTTCGTCGAGCTCCTCGAGATGCGCCTCGACGCGCTCGTCCTGCGCGCCGGATTCGCCCGCACAATCCTGCAGGCGCGCCAGTCGGTCCTGCACCGCCACATCCTCGTCGACGGCAAGATCGTCGACCGCCCGTCCTTCCGGGTGAGCCCCGACCAGACCATCCAGGTCAAGCCGAAGGCCGTCACCCTCGAGCCCTACATGGCCGCCGCGGCGGGCGCCCACCGCGACGTCCTTCCTGAGGTGCCTGACTACCTCGATGTCACGCTGGAGAAGCTCACCGCACGTCTTGTGCGTCGCCCCAAGCGCGCCGAGGTTCCGGTCACGTGCGACGTGCAGTTGGTCGTGGAGTACTACGCCCGCTAGGCCTACTAGGCTCTGAGGAGCCTTGAACGAACGCGACGCACCGTCCCGCTGGGGCGGTGCGTCGCCGTTACGTCACCTGTGGAAGGACCCCGATGCGCACCGCCGACATCCGCCAGCGCTGGCTCGACTATTTCGAACAGCGCGGCCACGAAGTCGTGCCGAGCGCGTCGCT
>JAHEMW010000120.1:0-2626 GCA_024643505.1 Demequinaceae bacterium | reverse complement strand
GAGCGCGTCGCGCTGCTTAAGCAAGGCGTCCAGAACATGTACGAGATCGACGAGGTCATGCCCGTGATCCGTCGCGCCGAGGAGGTTTCCGGCAAGCGCTACGGCGCTCATCGTGATGACGACGTGCGGATGCGCGTGGTCGCCGACCACATCCGATCGAGCCTCATGCTCATGGACGACGGCGTCGTCCCCGGCAACGAAGGCCGGGGTTACGTGCTCCGTCGCCTTCTGCGTCGTTCTGTCCGAGCGATGCGCTTGCTCGGCGTCGACGACCGGACGTTGCCGGAACTCCTGCCCGTGTCCTATGACGCCATGCGACCCTCGTACCCGGGTCTCGAAACCACTTTCCCCCGTATAGAAGCGCTCGCATACACGGAGGAAGATGCCTTCCGCCGTACGCTCGTGCAGGGCACGACGATCTTTGACACGGCCGTCGCCGACGCCAAACGCGGCGGGGGAGCGGTGCTTGGCGGCGACGCGGCTTTCACGCTCCACGACACCTACGGGTTCCCGATCGACATCACCCTTGAGATGGCCGCCGAGCAGGGCGTTCAGGTGGACGAGGCGAAGTTCCGCTCGCTCATGCAGGAGCAGCGGGATCGTGCCCGCGCCGACGCGAAGGCCAAGAAAGGCGGCCACGCAGACACGCGCGTGTACCAGGCTTACGCTGCCGAGCGCCCCACGGAGTTTCGCGGCTACGCCGAACTGACCACGGCGAGCGAGATTCAGGCCCTCATCAAGGACGGCGAGCCGGTCACCCGTGCTGAGGCGGGCGAGAGCGTCGAGATCATCCTCCCGATCACTCCCTTCTACGCGGAGTCCGGTGGCCAGGAGGCCGACGCTGGTGTGATCCGCACCGCGCACGGAACTCTCGAGGTCATCGACGTGCAAAAGCCCGTGAAGGGCGTCGTCGTTCACACAGTCCGCGTCGCCGAAGGTGCGGTGTCGGTCGGCGAGGCGGTTTCCGCGGAGGTCGATGCCGAATGGCGCCTCGGCGCCCGCCAGGCGCACTCCGGCACTCACCTCGTGCATGCCGCGTTGCGGGAGGTCCTCGGGCCCGACGCCCTGCAGTCCGGCTCATACAACAAGCCTGGGTACCTTCGTCTCGACTTCTCGTGGCCGTCGGCGCTGAGTGCTGAGACGCGTTCCGAAATTGAAGAGGTGACGAACCGCGCGATCCGCGCCGACCTCGGCGTCTCCTGGAAGTACATGTCGCTTCCCGAGGCCCGGAATTGGGGCGCGATCGCTCTGTTCGGTGAGACCTACGACGAGCAAGTACGCGTCGTTGAGATCGGCGGACCGTGGTCGCGCGAACTGTGCGGCGGCACGCACGTTGAGCACTCGAGCCAAGTCGGGCTCGTCGCCGTGACCACCGAAAGCTCGGTGGGCTCAGGATCGCGCAGAATCGAAGCGTTCGTCGGCATCGAGGCCTTCCACAAGCTCGCAACCGAGCGGGCGCTCGTCGCCGAACTCACATCAACGCTGAAGGTGCAGCCCGGCGAGTTGCGAGCGCGCGTCGAGAAACTGCTTGCCCGCGTCGCGGACGCCGAGCGACAACTGTCCCGTATCCGTGAAGCGTCGCTGCGCGAGGCGGCGGCGGGCCTCGCCGCCTCCGCCATGGTCACTGGACGATCGCGGCTTGTCACGCACGTGATCAATGATGCGGTCGAGGCCGACGACCTCCGCACGCTCGCACTCGACGTGCGCGCCAGGCTCGGCGACTCGGCCCCCGCGGTCGTCGCGATCGCGGCCGCTGTCAGCGGACGCCCGCAGGTGGTCATTGCCACCAACGCTGGCGCCCGCGAGGCCGGGCTCAAAGCCGGAGACCTCGTGCGGACGGCGTCGGCCATCCTTGGTGGTGGCGGCGGCGGCAAGCCGGATCTGGCGCAGGGCGGCGGCCAGGACCCGAATCGAATCGACGAGGCGCTCGGCGCCATCGTGGCTGCCGTGTCCGAGCGTGGATAGGGGAGTGAGGATCGGCGTCGACGTCGGGTCGGTCCGGGTGGGCGTCGCCGCGTCGGATCCGGACGCCACCCTCGCCTTTCCCGTCGAGACTGTGCCACGCGGGGATGGCGCGGCTGCCCGTGTGGCGGAGATTGCGCGCGAACGCCAGGCCGTCAGGGTCTTTGTGGGGTTGCCACGAACGCTCGCTGGACTCGAGGGCGCGAGTGCCGCAGACGCCCGCAATTTTGCGGCGCAGCTCGCGGAACTCGTGGAGGCCGACGTTCGTTTGGCCGACGAGCGATTCTCCACGACGTCCGCCTCTCGCGCGCTTGCTAGCGCGGGAAGAAACGCCCGGCGCCAGCGCGCCGTGATCGACCAGGCCGCGGCCGTCGTGATCCTTGAGAGCGCACTTGATGTCGAAAGACGTGGGAACTTGGGTACAGTGACAATCGGGGTTCCGCGCGAGGAGAGTAATGACCGATCTCTTTGAGGCCGATTCTGCGACGACCACGTCGCTAGACATGCGTCGTCTGCAGCGCAACAAGCGACGCGCGACTCGTCGTAAGTGGACGCTGCTGGCGATCGCTGTCGGAATCGTGCTGCTCGCCGTCGGTGGTTCCGTCGCGTGGAACTTTGTGCAGGGCTTTCAGACTCCCGGCAGTTCGTCTGTCGCTGACTATCC
>JAHEMW010000119.1 GCA_024643505.1 Demequinaceae bacterium | reverse complement strand
GGAACGCGTCTCGAGTGCGAGGCGAGGCTCGCGGTGAACCGGCTCTCCGCATCGGGCACCCTTGTGGTGAACGGAAGCTGCGCGATCCTCACTCGCGACGCGACGTTCTCTTCGGCGGCTGTGGCCGCCGCGGTCGTGCTCAATTCGACCAGCGTGTCCGGAGGGCGAATGTGGGTCGCGGATCGCGGCGTCACCTATAGGGAATGGACTGCGGCTACACCGTCCGCCCCTCCGCCGGCACCTCCCGCACGTGCCTCCCGCGAGGCCGCCACGTCCGGCCAGGGATCGACGTCCGAGCCCCGGCAGACGCCGACCACCACGAGCTGGTCGACGCAGAGGCCCCGGCGTGCCTTGCGCGCGCCGCGTCGCCGCGCGCGCAAGGCACGGCGCGTCGCTGGCTGGCGGCGCGCGGGTAGATAGCAGCGCCAAGGGCATCAGGAAGGCTCGCCGAGGAGCAGCTCGGCGGCCGCTTCGGCACCCCGGCCCTCGAATGCGACTGCACCGGCGTCCGTCAGGCGGCCATCACACCAAACGCTGCGCAGAGCGGGCGGAGGTGATCTTGGTGAGCCGCACGTCGCCGGGGCTACCGCTGGACCGTGGGATCAAAGTGGCGAGGGTGAACCCGGTCACGGGACTGTCCCCCGTCGCGTCCGAAGCCCTCTCGGGCGTCGCCCCGGTCCAATAGCATTGGTTTCATGACGGAGACTGCGACCTCATCAGTTCCCATTTGGCCCGAGTTTGTAAAGCCCGTCCTGGTCGCTGTGTCGCAGGAAGACGTCGTCTCTCGGCGAACGATCGTCGCCCGCTGTCTCGACATCCTTGAGCTCGATGGCGCCGCACGATCGGAGACGCTTGACAGCGGCGGCTCGCGCGCCGAGAACCGCGCCCAGTGGGCAATCACGCACGCCACGAAAGCGGGGCTCGTCGACCGCGTATCACGCGGCCAATACCGGCTGGCGCACAAGGGCACCGAATGGCTCGACGAATTCCCCAACGGCCTGCACGACTTTGCGAGCGCCAACCACTACTTCGCCCCGTACTGGCCCGAGAAGGCCTCGCAGCCGGCCGCGGCGAAAGTCGCGGTCCAGTCACCTGATACTGCGGACCCCATCGAGCTTATCGAGGACGGGGTGGCACTCATCAAGGCCGAAGTGGCGACGGCGCTGCTGAGCCGCCTCCGCGAGGCCGACCCTGCGTTCTTCGAACAGGCCGTCGTCGATGTCTTGCTGGCCATGGGCTACGGCGGCAGCGAGCAGCGTGGCAAGCGCATCGGCGGCACTGGCGACGGCGGAGTCGACGGAGTCATCGACCAGGACACCCTCGGTCTGGACCAGATCTACGTTCAGGCAAAGCGGTACGGAGCGGCCAACAATGTAGGCCGCGAGGCGATCAACGCCTTCGTGGGAGCGCTCCACGGTTTCGGAGCGAGCCGTGGCGTCTTCATTACATCGAGCGACTTCACGCAACACGCTCGGGAGTACGCGCGCCAAGTACCCACACGCATCATCCTCATCAACGGCGACCGCCTGGCAGAGCTCATGATCAAATACCGAGTCGGCGTCCAGGTGAAGAAGTCCTACGACGTGGTCGAACTTGACGAGGACTTCTTCGAGTAGTCAGTCCACCCGCGGCGGGCTGAGATCGATCCGCAACCACTCGGTACCTTCGCCCATTGCCTTGATCAGTTCGTCCTGCCGGGGCTGGCCCAGCAGCTGGCGGTACGTCACGACCGTGCGGAGCAGTCTCCGATAGTGCTGGAGCTCGCGGCTCAGAGGCAGCGCTGGAACGTAGCGCTCGATCTTCGCGCCGCCTGGAGGTGCGTACACCCAGAACGGCACCACCTCCGAGTCGGCTCCGTCTCGCGCGGCTACAGCCGCCGCGAAGACCGCGGACCACGGATCATGGCTGTCTGCATCGAGCGCAGCGTGCGAAAAGTCGCGGGCGATGTTCTTGCGCACCGCATGCCCCTTGTACCGGTGCACGCGGCCCTCGCGCTGCTCGAGATCCACAGGGTTACCAGGGAGGTTCCAGTGCACAAGCGCGTGGCTGTAGGTGTGGAAGTCCAGGCCCTCCTGCCCCACCGAGGTCGAAGCGAGCACGAACGGCCTGAACGGCGAGTTGTACGCGACCCTGACCGTTCCTTCGCGGGTAAGAGCGCTGTCGCTCGATTGCGCACGCCCATACCTGGCGGCGAAATGGCTCGACATGCGCTGCGGGTCCGCGACCACGCGACCGTCCTCAACACGTACGTCCTCGACCAGGTTGGTGGCGGTGCGGATCGACAGCGCCTCTCCCATGACCTCGGCGATAGGTTCCGCACGAAGGACGGGATCGACGTCCTGCAACCCCTCCGATTCGACAAGGACATGCGCGTACTCGTCGAGCACGGCCTGGAGGCACCCGTCGAGGCCATACCGCGCGACCTCACGCCAGTAGACCTCGCCGTCGGAGGACCTCAGCAACGCGACGATCTCCGGCTTGTTGAACAGCGAGCGCAGACCCTGTGCGACGGCGAAGCCAGCGACCCTCACAGTCGCATCCGACGCAACCGCGGGCCCACCGCACACGCGCGTCAAAGCCCTCAAGGCCGTCACCCCCGGCCCGCCCAGCGCCAACTCGGTGAGAACCTCGGCGAGGTCGTGCGGCCACGCGCCCAAGCCGAGCTCCTCGATGTGCTCGACCGTGTCCGCATCGTCCAGTGCCACCAGCAGCGCGAGGTGAGCGTCAAGCCGTCCGCCCCCATCCTCCGGCGCGTCGAAGGTGCGACTCCGCAGCACGTTCACGAAGTCTGACGCGTGCGTGCCAGTCTCCGCACGGTCGAGCAGGGCCGACGCTGCCCAGTACCAGCGCGCGTCCGTGGCGCCGCCCTGGGGAGCGAGGGGCACCAGAAGCGCCAGGGCCGCGTCGACCCGTTCTCGGACGATGCCGATGACGTGGTCGCGGTCCATGGGGATGGTCGCGCGCTCACGCGCGATCGCTAGCGGGTCGCCCAGCCGCGCGAGCACGGGTGAAGGATAGAGAAGGGCCACGGTGGTGCCCGACGGCCGATACTGCAGCGGCGGGGTGACGGGACGATACGCGTCGTAGTCGCGGCGGTCCATGCCGCTCGCCTCGAGCGTGCGCCGCTCGGCCTCATAGCTGGTCATCACCGCGACCGCCTTGGGGACGACGGCCCAGGCCGAGAAGATCAGGCGCTTGGTGAAGTCCCGAAGCACGGGGTCGGCGTATGCGCCGCGCGGGTTGTAGTACGGCATCGAGGGCGGCAGCCAGGCAAGTTGCCAGGCGCCGCGGTCGAGAACGTCGGTAAGGAGCCCACGGAGCTTGGCGTTGCCGGGGTCCACCCGCCGATACTTGACGATGTCCTGCCAGTCGAGGAGGCCGCCCGCGCCATGGAGCACCTGGGCGAGCACCGGATCCTCGCGGTCGACGGCGGCCTCAAAGTGCTGACGCACCTGGTAGGAGTTGCGTTCCATCAGGTTCAGCGGGTACGGCGTGCTACGCCAATACTCGAAGACATCGTGGCGATCGAGTGCACGCGCAACCTTGTCAAACGTGACCCACGCCTCGAGATCCTGCGCGCCGAGCGCCAGACCTCGCAAGCCGCGTTGCTCGAGCATGCCGTCGCGGTCGGGAGTGGATGCGAGCCGCTCCGTACGCGCCATGACACGGCGGAGTTCAAACTCAACCCGGTCGCGTGCGGCGGCGCCTTCGGCCGGGCTCCCGGCGAGCGCGGCCTCACGCATCGTGCGCAGGTCGCGCTTGACGCTTCGGGCCGGTTCGGCGCCGGCGAGAAACTCGACGGTGCGGTTGAAGTCCGCGAAGTGGTCGTCTCCTGCGGGCTCGTCCGGCAGCGTATACATCTTGAAGGGCGTGGCGGAGAGGAGCAGGACCCGAGCGTTGGCGTGGTCGAACACCTCGCGCGCAAGGTCCGCGCCATAGCCCTCGCCGTCGAGCACGTCCTTGAACCGTTGGAACTCGTCAAGGATCACGAGGTCGGGCTCAAGGTGTTCGACGCCCGCCTTCGCCACCAGATGCCGCAGCATGCCCACGAGCTGGTCGCGCTTCGACCGGAGCTGCTGCGGCGGGCTCGATCGCAGATGCGCGTACTCGGCAGCGCATTCTTCGAGCTCGTCGCGAAGTGGAGCGCCCTGCGGCCCGCGCGCCGACGCAAGTGCGAGGTGGAAGGAATCGACAAGTTGCGCATCGAGCGTGCCGCGGTCGAACCACTTGAGCTGGCCCTCGAAGCGGTCGCGCCTCACGGCGCCTTGGAAGAACTTCACCCACGATGCGCGATGCAGCACGTCATTGCCCCAGCGCGCAGCAAGCATGTGGTGCAGGAGCACGCGCTCCGGGCTCGCGCCGCCGGACTTTCCGACCGCGAACGAAGTACCCGGGGTGAACGAGACAAAGTTGACCTTCTGGCTGCGCAGGTCCCGGATCACTTGGGGAAGCAGCGTGAGACGGTCGGCGTGCCGCATGACCGTCCCGCCCACGACGTTGAGGCGGCTCAGGTTCTGGCGCGCAATCTGCGAATTGGAGCAGATGTAGACCACATCGATCCGCTCCTCTTTGTCCCACAGGTAGTCGACCGTCTTCGCAATCACGCCCTTGGCCACCATGGT
>JAHEMW010000029.1 GCA_024643505.1 Demequinaceae bacterium | reverse complement strand
AGCGTCGCGCCCGTTCGCGCCGCGAGCTGCTGCCACGGGATGAGGTTCGCGTGGTGCTCAGTCTCCGTCACCACGATCTCGTCCCCTGCACCGATGCGAAAGCCCGCTGACTCAGAGCCTCCGATGCCAAACGACGCGTTTGCCATCCCATTTGCGACCGCATTGATGGCCGACGTGGCGTTCTCGGTCCACACGATCTCGCCCGTCGCTGCCCCCACGAGGGCGGCAACGTCGGCGCGCGCGTTCTCGAACATCTCCGTCGCTTCCTCTGCGAGCAGATGAGCCCCGCGTTGCACAGCGCCGTTGTGGAACTCGTAGAAATCCGCCTCCGCTGCGAGCACTGCGCGTGGTTTTTGCGACGTTGCCCCGGAGTCGAGGTACACCAACGGCTTCCCGTTCCGGACCGTACGGGCCAGGAGCGGGAAGTCGGGGCGCAGGTCAGGAAGCATCACGCGCTCGCGAGGAACCTGTCGTAGCCCTCGGCCTCGAGGCGTTCGGCAAGTTCGCGCCCACCCTCTTCGGCAATGCGGCCATTCACGAACACGTGCACGAAGTCGGGTTCGATGTAGCGAAGGATCCGCGTGTAGTGCGTGATGAGCATGACGCCGAGCCCCGTCGTGTCCTTGGCGCGATTTACTCCCTCGGAAACGATGCGCAACGCGTCGACGTCCAAACCTGAGTCAGTCTCGTCGAGGATCGCGATGCGAGGGCGCAGCAATTCCATCTGGAGAATCTCGTGGCGCTTCTTTTCCCCGCCTGAGAAGCCCTCATTCACGTTTCGCTCCGCGAACGCGGGATCCATCCGGAGGTTCTCCATCGAGTGACGCACATCCTTGACCCACGTGCGCAACTTGGGTGCCTCGCCGTCGATCGCCGTCTTCGCGGTACGAAGGAAGTTCGAGACTGAGACGCCTGGCACCTCCACGGGGTACTGCATGGCAAGGAAGAGCCCCGCCTTGGCGCGCTCGTCCACCGTCATCGCGAGGACGTCGTCGCCGTCGAGCGCGACGGCGCCGGAGGTGACGGTGTACTTAGGGTGCCCCGCAAGCGAGTACGCGAGAGTCGACTTGCCCGACCCGTTGGGGCCCATGATCGCGTGAGTCTCGCCCGAACTGATGGTGAGGTCGACGCCACGCAGGATCTGCTTGGTGCCTTCCGGGGTCTCGACCGACACGTGAAGGTCGGTGATCTGAAGCGTGCTCATGCGTTCTCCTTGCTCATCATGGGGGCGTCGACATCGACGAGAACACGCTCGCCGTCGACGCGAACGGGATAGGCGGTGACTGGATCCATCGCCGGAAGTTCAGTGGCGGCTCCGGTGCGAATATCAAAGCGTCCGCCGTGGGCCCAGCACTCAATCTCGCAGCCGTTGACCTCGCCCTCAGAGAGCGAGACCTCGCCGTGAGTGCACACGTCACCGATCGCGTAGAAGTCCCCGTCGTCACTACGGACAACCGCAACGGGCACGTCACTGCCGTCAGCGAGCGTCAACTCCGCCTGCAGCGCGGCGCCGGGCTCCAGGTCACTCACGAGGCACGCAACCTGCTCACTCATCTGCCAACTCCTCTTCAACGTGCTCAAGTTCAAGTTCGATTTGCTCCATCAGCGACCGCTCCACGGCAGGCACACCAATTTCCCGGATGAGGTCGGCGAAGAAGCCGCGGACCACGAGCTTGCGCGCATCCTCCTCACTAATTCCCCTGGAGCGCAGGTAGAACATCTGCTCGTCATCGAATCGGCCGGTCGCCGACGCATGTCCGGCGCCCTCGATCTCGCCTGTCTCGATTTCGAGGTTTGGCACGGAGTCTGCGCGGGCGCCGTCGGTGAGCACGAGGTTGCGGTTCAACTCGTACGTATCCGTACCCTCTGCGGCGGCTCGAATGAGCACGTCGCCGATCCACACGGTACGGGCCGACGCGCCCGACAGTGCCCCCTTATACGTGACGCGCGACGTGCAGCGCGGAACCGCGTGATCGACGAACAGTTGGTGTTCTTGGTGCTGGCCTGCGTCGGCGAAGTAGAGGCCGAAGAGGTCGATGCGAGCTCCCTCACCTGCGAAGGCTGCCGACGTATTGAGTCGTACGACTTTGCCTCCGAGGGTGACGACCGAGCCGCGCAACCGAGCATCGCGCCCGAGCCGGGCAACAACCTCTCCCACATGCACGGCGTCGTCGTTCCACAACTGCAGGAGCACAAGATTGAGCCCTGCGTTTGCGCCGACATCGACGGATACGAACTCGGAGTACCGTGCCGTACCGCGGCGCTCGACCACGACGGTCGCCTCAGCGCCAGCGCCCACCTCGAAGAGGAGGTGCCCGCGGGCATCCTCGCCCGAACCGGTCATCGTCACGACGATCGGCTCGTCGACGACCACGTTCGGGTCGATCACAAGCGCGACGGCGGTTGCACCACTTGCCGCGGCGATGGCGGACGCGCGATCGCCCGGAGCGCGGACCGATCGCGCGCGAGCGACCTTCGGATCTACGTGCTCAAGGCGGACGCCTGATGGAAGCACTCCGGTTTCGACCTTGAGGCGTCCCTCGTCACCCCCGACAGCAAACAGCGACGAAAGCAAGCGCACAGGACTAAATCGCCAATTCTCTTCCCGACCGGTCGGCACGACGAACGCGTCTGGATCGAATGAGGTGACGCGATCGGCGCGCGACTTGTCTGGCACTGCGCCATGGCTGTGAGCCGCGTCGGCCTTGGCGCGAGAGTGGTCTGTGACGGTCAACCGACCGCTCCTTCCATCTGCATCTCGATGAGCCGGTTCAACTCAAGCGCGTACTCCATGGGCAACTCGCGTGCGATCGGCTCGACGAACCCGCGCACGATCATCGCCATGGCCTCGGACTCGTTGAGCCCGCGTGACATGAGGTAGAACAACTGGTCTTCACTCACTCGAGACACCGTCGCCTCGTGACCCATGGAAACGTCGTCCTCACGCACGTCGACGTACGGGTACGTGTCGGACCGGGAGATTTGATCGACGAGCAACGCGTCGCACAGCACGTTTGACTTGGAGCCCTTTGCACCTTCGAGGACCTGAACGAGGCCCCGGTACGAGGTTCGTCCTCCCCCACGTGCGACGGACTTCGACACGATGGAAGACGACGTGTTCGGCGCCGCGTGCACCATCTTCGCGCCGGCGTCCTGGTGTTGCCCTTCTCCAGCGAATGCGATGGATAGCGTCTCACCGCGCGCGTGCTCGCCGAGGAGGAAGATCGCGGGGTACTTCATCGTCACCTTTGAGCCGATGTTGCCGTCGACCCACTCCATAGTCGCGCCCTCGGCGGCGGTGGCGCGCTTGGTGACGAGGTTGTACACGTTGTTCGACCAGTTCTGAATCGTGGTGTATCGCACTCGCGCGTTCTTCTTGACGATGATTTCGACGACGGCGGAGTGCAGGGAATCCGACGAGTAGATGGGCGCGGTGCAACCCTCGACGTAGTGCACGTAGGAGCCTTCGTCGGCGATGATAAGCGTGCGCTCGAACTGGCCCATGTTCTCGGTATTAATGCGGAAGTACGCCTGCAGCGGGATCTCTACATGGACCCCTGGCGGCACGTAGACGAACGACCCGCCTGACCAGACCGCCGTGTTGAGCGCGGCGAACTTGTTGTCGCCCGGCGGAATGACAGAGCCAAAGTACTGCTGGAAAATCTCGGGGTACTCGCGCAGTCCGGTGTCCGTGTCCACGAAGATGACGCCCTGCTCTTCAAGGTCTTCACGAATCTGGTGATACACGACCTCAGATTCGTATTGGGCCGCGACGCCGGCCACCAGCCGCTGCTTCTCGGCCTCCGGAATTCCGAGACGGTCGTAGGTCTGACGGATGTCCTCGGGCAGCTCCTCCCACGAGGTCGCCTGCTTCTCGGTCGACCGCACGAAGTACTTGATGTTGTCGAAGTGAATGCCGGTAAGGTCGGCACCCCAGTGCGGCATCGGCTTCTTGCCGAACAGATTCAAACCCTTCAGGCGCGTCGCCAGCATCCACTCTGGCTCACTCTTGAGGGCGGAGATCTCGCGGACTACGTCCTCGCTCAGGCCGCGCTTTGCGAGCGCGCCAGCGGAATCAGAGTCGTGCCAGCCGTATTCGTACGAGCCGATCGAGGCGATGGTCTCGTCTTGCGTGAGCGGGGCACCCTGTGTGGGAGCGGTCATGACGTTCCTTCCCTTGAGCCCGCGCGCGCGAGCGGAATGGTCGTGGTGCACACGTGCGCACCACCGGCGAGCGTTGACAGTCGTTGCACGTGGACATCGAGGATGCGCGAGAACGCGCGGGCCTCGGCCTCGCACCATTCGGGCGCCGCCTCAGCTATGGACTGCACGGGGCAATGCCCTTGGCACAGTTGAACGGTGAGGCCCTTTGGTCCAGGTCGCACCGAGGTCGCATAGCCGCGTCGACCGAGCGCTTGCGCGAGCGCAGCAACCCGGTCAGCCATGGGCGCCTGTTGCGGCACCGATGCCGCCAATTCTCGCTCGAACGCCGCGGACTTGGACTCGATGAACTTTTCGAGGTCACCGGTGTCGCGCATGAAGCGCATCGCGTCGACAGCGACCTCGGCGTATGCGGACGCGAGCGCCTGTTGGCCGCCGGGTGTGGCGACGTACGCCCGCGCGGGACGCCCACGACCGCGAATCAATGGACCTGCGGGCTGGTGGTCAACAATGTGGCCGTCATCAAGCAAAGCGCTCACGTGACGCCGAACACCCGCCGACGTCAGCCCGAGCTCGTCGGCGAGTGCCGCAGCCGTAATGGGTCCGACGGACACGATGAGGCTGAGCACGCGGTCGCGCATCGTGTCAGTCGTCATGGTGTCTCCCGGGGGCGCGAAACGGTGCGCGCTTGATTTAGCAAACATTGTTGTTGCTTAATATGTTCCGCGCAAGCAAGGCAGGCCTAACCTCGGCGGAAGCCTCGCCGAGCCCGCCCTAGGATGTGGGGGTGACCGCCGACGCTCCCGTGCGCAAAAATCCCGTCGCGCGTGCTGGCGGTTGGGTAGGCGACGTTCTTGGGCGGCATGCACGCGGCCTCACGATTGCGAACATCCTCGCCCAGGGCGGCATCATCGTCACAGGCGGCGCGGTGCGTTTGACCGGCTCAGGGCTGGGGTGCTCCACGTGGCCGCAGTGCGAGCCCGGCGAGTTCACCCCCGTCGCGATCGAGGCGTCCAACCTGCACCCGCTCATCGAGTTCGGGAATCGTTTGCTGACGGTTGCGCTCCTTCTAATCGCCGTTGCCGTCGCGATTGCCGTGTGGCGCACGCGGAGAGAACTGCGCTGGTGGGGCCTCATCCCGGTGATTGGCGTCCTCGCTCAGGCCGTTCTCGGCGGAATCACGGTACTCGTCAAACTTCACCCGCTCGTCGTCGCACCGCACCTGCTGCTGTCGACTGCGTTGGTGTGGTTGGCCGTGTACTTGGCGTTGAGGTATCGCGGCGCGCCGCGGCGCGTCGGCGGTGACCTGCGAGTGTTCAGGGTCTTCACGCTGCTCGCTCTCGTGGCGATCCTCGTGCTTGGCGCACTCACCACCGGCACGGGGCCACACTCCGGCGACGCGGAGTCGGCGGAGCGTCTTGCCCTCGATCCCACCGTGATCGCGAAGTTCCACGCGATGAGTGCGTGGGCGTTCGTAGCGTTCGTGCTCTTTGTTGCGTGGAAGGTCCGACGCGACCGCTCAGCAGGCGAACGCGACGAAGTACGTCGAGCGTGGGTCGTGCTCGTCGTCGTCACTTTCGCCCAGGCGGGCATCGGCTATGCCCAGTACTTCACGGGACTGCCCGTCCTGCTCGTAGGCACCCACCTACTCGGGATAGCGACATTGACCGCCGCCCACTCTGCGTTCTACTTCCTCACGCGCCGGGTGTGACGTGCGCGCATCCGCGCTGACAGCGCTCGTCGCCCTCGCGCTGGCGGGATGCGCGGCGAGTGCCACCGAACCGGGCGGTAGCAGCTCTGGGTCGATCGCCTTGGCAAGCGTCGACGTCGCAGCCGGTGGCGTACTTCCCGACTGGTCAACGGCGTCGGCGTTCGCGGGGCAGTGTGCGGGCGCCAATCTCTCGCCGGCTCTCGCGTGGTACGAAGCGCCCGGAGAATCAGTGACCTTCGCGCTGACGATGACGGATCAATCCGCTCACGACTTCGTCCATTGGATTCACGCCAACATCCCGGCAGACACGACGAGCATCGGGCGCGGCGCGAGCGCCACGCTCGCCGGGATCGCCGGAACCACCGATGCGGGCACGACCGGCTACTTCGGGCCGTGCCCACCCGGGCCTGATCACCGCTACGTCTTTACAGTCTGGGCGCTCGACGCGCCATTGGATTTGCCCGTCGGGTTCCGGTTTGCCGATTTCGTGAGCGCCGCCACAGGACATGTCCTGGCGACAGGCACGCTAGCCGCCGTGAGATCGGGACCCGCGTGAGCATAAGCGGTACTTAGTGATACTATTTAGTGGTAACTAGTATCGCTAGGTAGCGAGGGGCTGTCATGGGAACGCAGATGACAGAAATGCTCAAGGGAACGCTTGAGGGCATCGTGCTCTCGATCGTCGCACGTCGCGCCGGATACGGGTACGAGATCACGGCATCGCTGAGGGAACAGGGCTTCGTGGACATCGCGGAAGGCACGGTGTACGCGGTGTTGGTCCGCATCGAACAGCGCGGCCTCGTCGACGTCACGAGGGTCGCCTCCGACAAAGGACCACCACGCAAGGTGTATGCGATGAACGCGCTCGGGCGGGAGGAGCTGGACAGATTTTGGACAACTTGGACATTCCTGAGCGATCGGCTCATACGGCTCCACGAAGAGGAGAGATCGTCATGAATACGCGCTGGATCGAACAGGTCACAGGTTCGCTCGACCAGAAGAAGGAATACCGACAATACAAGTCGCGAAAGCAGCAGTTGCCGGCTCCGTACCGCAGCGCAATGGACGCCGTCGAGCGCTACCTCACGTACTTCGGCGGCGTCACCAAAGGCGACGTTCTCGTGGAGATGCTCGGGGATCTCGCCGACCTATTCGAGGAAAGCGCGACCAACGAAACGCCGATCCGCGCAATCGTGGGTCCCGACCCCGTCGAGTTTGTCGAGGCGTTCTTGCTCAACTACTCCAAGGGGCAATGGACCAGCAAGGAGCGCGAGAGGCTCGTTCGATCCATCGCACTCGCCGCAGGCGAGGAGGGATAACGCGTCGCCACGAAGCGCCTTGCTGCGGCGGCGAGCCACCGCAACGACCCTCGGCGCGCTAGCGCTGACCTCGTGCTGGGGGCCGGTGCCAGGGCGTGTGCGCGGGCCTCAGGGTCGCACCGTCGCTCCGCAACGCGGCGTCGAGCGCGAGGGCGCCGATCGTGAGCGTCGGGCCTTGGACCGTGCCGGCGGCGAGCGCGGCGAGCACGTCGGCTAGCGGCACCCAGGCTCCCACCATTTCGCGCTCCTCTTCCTCACGCTCATGGCGTTCGTCTGCCGGCACCTCGCTCACATCGCGCGCGAGATACATCCGGATGCCCTCCGAGCTGCCTCCGGGCGAGGTGTAGAAGTCCGCGAGGACGTCCCAGCGGGCCGCCGTGAGGTCTGCCTCCTCGTGGAGCTCGCGGCGGGCTGCAGCAAGCGGGTCCTCCCCCGCGACGTCGAGTAAGCCTGCGGGCGGCTCCCAGGTCTCGGTGCGGACCGGGTGGCGGTACTGACGCACAAGATAAACATGGCCCGCGTCGTTGAGCACCATGACGGCCACCGCACCGGGATGCTGCACATAGTCGCGGGTCACTACGCCGGCCGCGCCAAGGTTGACAAGGTCAGTCGTGACGTCCCAGACCCGGCCCGTGAACGCCCTGCGCGAATGCAGGACTTTGCGAGGGGCGGGAAGGTCCGCGAGCGCAGAGTGCGACACGGACGCCTCGCTCGAGAGCGCCGCAGGCTCGGGCGCAGGAGCTTGGGGTTCGACCTTTGCAGCGCCCGCAGCAGGCGGCTCCTCCGTTGGGGTTTGCGGCGCACGCGCCTCGACCTCGACGGGCGCCTCGCCGCCGGGCGGTACCGAAGGCTCCGCGACCGACGCCACGTTGGCCGGGCGCTTCCGTGGTGCCGCCTTCTTCTTGGGCGCAGCCTTACCCGACGAGCCCGCTGCGGGCGTCACAGGGACGCCGTCGCTGCGGGCGCGTGGACGCTGGTCTCGGAGGCGGTGCGCTTGAGTGCGGCCCCGATGAGTCCGGCGAACAGCGGGTGAGACTTGGTTGGTCGCGAGACAAACTCCGGGTGTGCCTGAGTCGAGACGTAATACGGGTGTACGTCGCGCGGGAGTTCGACGAACTCCACGAGCGAGGAGTCGGGCGATTGCCCCGATACGACGAGGCCGGCAGCCTCGAGCTGGGCGCGATACGCGTTGTTGACTTCGTAGCGGTGGCGGTGGCGTTCCCCGACCTCGGTCGCACCGTAGGTCTGCGCCACCACCGTGCCTGGCACGAGGATCGCGCGGTACTCGCCAAGCCTCATCGTGCCGCCCATGTCCCCGTCGCCGTCGACAATCGCGAGCTGCTCCTCCATGGTGGCGACGACCGGATGTGGCGTGTCTGGGTCGAACTCCGACGAAGAAGCGCCAGCGAGCCCCAGCACATTCCGCGCGTACTCCATCACCATGCACTGCAGCCCGAGGCAAATTCCGAGCGTCGGAACGCCCCCTTCACGTGCCCATCGCAACGCACCGAGCTTTCCGTCGACGCCGCGCACCCCAAAACCGCCAGGGACAAGCACCGCGTCCACGCCACCGAGCGCCTCTTGCGCTCCCTCTGGCGTCTGGCAGCGGTCTGACGCCACCCAGCGAATGTTGACGCGAGCGTTGTGCGCGAAGCCGCCCGCCCGCAACGCCTCCGACACGGACAGGTAAGCGTCGGGAAGGTCGACATACTTGCCGACTAGCGCAACTTCGACGTCGTGGGCAGGATGATGCACACGCTGCAGCACCTCGTTCCACGCGCCCCATTCGACGTCGTGGAACGGTAGGTCAAGGCGACGCACGACGTAGGCGTCAAGGCCTTCGGAGTGCAACACCTTCGGGATGTCGTAAATGCTCGGTGCGTCCTTGGCCGTCACTACGGCCTGAACGTCGACGTCGCACATCAGCGCGATCTTCTGCTTCATTCCCTGCGGGATATCGCGGTCGGCACGACACACAATCGCGTCTGGCTGAATTCCGATCGACCGAAGCGCCGCCACGGAGTGCTGAGTTGGCTTGGTCTTGAGTTCGCCGGAGGGGCCGATAAATGGCACGAGGGACACGTGGAGGAAGAACACGTGATCGCGGCCGACATCGTGACGGATTTGGCGCGCCGCCTCGAGGAACGGCTGCGACTCGATGTCGCCAACGGTGCCGCCGATCTCGGTGATGATCACATCGACGTTCGGCCCAGCTTGCGCGCGCATGCGCCGCTTGATCTCATCAGTAATGTGCGGAATCACCTGGACGGTGTCTCCCAGGTACTCGCCACGCCGCTCCTTGGCGATCACCTGCGAATACACCTGGCCGGTCGTCACATTTGAGGAGGCGGCGAGCTTGACGTCGAGGAAGCGCTCATAGTGGCCGATGTCCAAGTCCGTCTCGGCGCCGTCGGACGTGACAAATACTTCACCGTGTTGAAACGGATTCATGGTGCCGGGATCGACGTTGAGATACGGATCCAACTTCTGCATCGTGACACGTATGCCACGAGATCGGAGCAAGCGTCCAAGGCTTGAGGCCGTGAGGCCCTTCCCAAGTGACGAGACCACGCCCCCGGTGACGAAGATGTGACGGGTGACGTGGTCCATTCCGGACGAATAACGAGATCGCTCCACGGACTTCGAGAGTAACAGTACGTAGCCCGGTCGCACTAGCCGGGCGCGCCAGCGACGCGACTAGCTTCCGAGCCGTCCGATGAGATCCGGAGCCGCATCGGCGCCGTAACTACCGACGCCGCCAACGGTCTGTTCCGCGAGTGCGAGCACGACGACGATCGAGCCATAGACGCTGGCTCCGTCAGAAACGGTCGAGTACGACGCGTCGGGCTTGCGTCCAATGTCGCCGGCGGGCCGCGAAACGACAACGCCGAACGTCACCGCTCGCAGGGCCGAGGCGATCGAATCCGCGCTCGACTCGTCGTCTCCCGCCGTCACGACGATGGCGGAATCGGCAGCAGTACCGCGATCACCAGAAACGAGATTGGCTTCCGTCAGCAGCGTCCAAAGCGTGTCCGACCGTTGGACACCATCGGGACCAGGAGCAGGAACGAGAGCCTGCGTGAGGGCGAGAGCAAGGAGGTCGCCAGCGCGTGCACCATCCGGGGCATTCACGATCGTGTCCGCCATTTGGTCAGCCAGCGCCTCGCGGAACGCACTTCGCGTTTGCGACACCCAATCGTCGCCAATAGTCACCGTTGACACGACGACGGCCCCGCCGTCGCTGACGCGTGCGGCAACCTCCTCCGCGCCATCGACACCCGGCATCACGACAACCGCGACGGATCGACCCGCGATGGTGTTTGCCAGCACGCGCGGCGCTGACGCTACGGCGTAGCGCTCTCCGATCGCGGCGCTATCCTGCGCTGCTTGTGCGTCCGCGACTGCAGCATCTCGCTCCGCGATGAGCGCGTCGCTTTCGCGCGCCCCAGAACCGGATACCGCGGTGCGCAGCGGCCCGGAGCCCAGCAAGACGCCCCCGGCGAGGGCGAGAAGGACGAGCGAAACAATGAGCACACGCCCGCGGAAGTCCGTCACGAATCACCACCGAACCACCCGAGGACGGTGTCCCAAACATCGAGCACCACCGCGCGCGCGTCAGGCGACACCGCAATCGCGACGGTAAGTGTGGCGAGCGCGGTGAGGAAGACCGCCCAAACGACCCAGGCGCGGTAGCGATGCCGGTAGAGGTTCAGTGCGACGGGTGCGTCGACGACGCGCTCTGAGGCAACGAGCCGCACGAGGAAGGCGCCAACTGCCGCTTCCTCGGTTGACTCGACGAGCGAGCGCAAACTTGGCGCGGCGCCGACGGTGACGATCGCACTCGCGCCGCCGTGAAACGCGATGAGGGTCGCGAGGTCGACGTCCGTGAGTAGGGAGGAGTATTCCCCGTGCACAATTCCCAAGGTTTGCAGTCGCGTCGCGCCTGGCGCGGCACTGGTGCCGCGGTGCAGGACGACGGCGCGGGCATGCCCGAGCGTCGCGTCGGCAACGTCGTCAAGGAGCCCGACGATGAGGTCGGGCGCGCGCACAGCCTTCGCCACCGCATCTGCGGCACTGCCGGTGGCAACAATGATCGGTTTGCGCTCCCGCAGGTAGCGCCGCAGCGCTCGCAACTCAGCGTCGCGATCCGGGCCGTCGCCCACGATCACGACCGCGGCCCCTTTGAACGGGATGCCGGTGTCGGGCAAGCCGACTCCGTCGATCAGCGCAGGCGCGTCTGCCTCGATACGCGCAAGCGAATTCGATGCGAGTGACGCCGCGCGGACGTGCAAACCTTTGCGTGCGTCGGCCTCGAGGGCCTCAAGGGCCTCGGGTGAGATCACTACGCCCGTCGCGACGATCGTGTCGTCCTGAACAATCTCGGCGTCGTGGACAGTGACGGAGCGGCCGTCTCGCGTGGTGAGCACTGCCTGGCCGGCTCGGTCAACCAGCGGGATGCCCGCATCCGCGAACGCTGTGCCGCCGCGCGTGGGAAGCCTGCCCGTCGAGGTCGGCGCGGCATTGACGATCGCGCCCGGCCGAGCCTCCACCAACGCAGCGGCTGCGGAACGGGTGAGGTCCGTCGCGTCAATAATCGCGATGTCGCCTGGACGAACGCGTCGAGCCACGTCGAACGGATCCGATCCCACCCTCGCGGTGCCAGTCACCTCGTGCACGGGCGCATGGTCGAAGTCTGGTGTGAGGGCGCGCTCGTCGTTCACTCTGTGCTCGTCGCCCATGGCATTCATGGTGCCACGGTGGCGGCGCTCAACAGCTCAAGCGCGTGGGCGCGTGCCGTGGCAGAGTCGGCCTTACCTGACATGAGTCGGGCAATCTCCCTCACGCGCTCGTTCCCAGTGACCTCGCGCACCTGCGCCATCGTGACGGAACCATCCGTCGACTTCTCGACGACGATGTGCCGCCCCGCGTGTGCAGCCACCTGCGCGAGGTGCGTCACGACAATGACCTGATGCGTCTCCGCGAGGATGGCGAGTCGCCTGCCAACTGCCAGGGCAGCCTTACCCCCTACGCCCGCGTCCACCTCGTCGAAGACGAGCGTCGGGGTTCCGGACACGAGCCGATAAGCCAGCGCAACTTCGATCGCGAGCATGATGCGCGACAGCTCGCCTCCGGACGCTGCATCGCCGATAGGACGATGAGGAGCCCCCGCGTGGCCGGACATGAGCAATGAGACCGCGTCGGCTCCGAACGGGCCCGGTTCCGTGGGGAGCACCTCCACGCGCACACTCGCATCACGCATCGCAAGTTGCGCGAGTTCTCCCGTGATCGCGTCGGCAAGCTCGGTAGCCGCGCTACGCCTGCCGGCGCTGACGTGCGCCGCGAGATCCGCGACGGTGTCGTTCGCGGCGCGCTCGCGAGTTCGCGCAGCCGCAACGATGCTGTCGCGATCGGAATCCGCGTTGACGACGGCGCGTGCTCTGATCGCTACCTCGAGGACGCCGTCAAGATCCGTCCCGAGTCGACGGCACAGGGCGGCCACCCGCGATCGGCGCTCGTGAAGCGCATCGAGTTTCGCGGGATCGGCGTCGGATCCGCCGAGGGCGATCGCGAGGTCGCGTGCCACGTCTGCGGCTTCGTGGCGAAGCGACTCGAGTCGAGCGGACGCGACGGCAAGGGAAGGATCGTGACGCGCGGCGTCAGCGATCGCCCGTCTCGACGCCTCAAGCGCCACGATCGCGGTCGCCTCTGAGTCGCCGTCGAGCGCCTCCAAGGCCGCCGCGAGTGAGGTCCGCGCCGCCATCCCGCCCTCTAGCCGCGCGATCGCCTCCGCAAGCGCAGTGTCCTCGTGCGGCTGGGGATCCACGGCGTCAATCGCTTCGAGCTCCACGCGCCAGTGCGCCGCCTCCGCGCGTCGGTCGGACTGGGTGGCCTCAATCTCCGCGAGATCAACTTTCGCTTGCAGCCATTCGGACCACGCATCGCGATAACGCGCGACCATCTGGCGATGAGCGCTTCCTGCGTAGGCATCGAGCGTGTCGCGTTGCCGTGCGGCGGACCGGAGCCGAAGCTGGTCTGCCTGGCCGTGGACAGTGACGATGTGAGTAGCAAGGGCAGCAAGCAGTGCCTGCGGCACGGTCCGGCCGCCCAGCAGCGCGCGCGCCCGCGACGCAGCGCCGACGGAGCGCGCGACAACGACCGTGCCGTCGGCGTCGACCATCGCGCCTGCATCCGCGACAAGGGCAGCCGCCTCCCCCGCCGGGACGTCGACGACAGCCTCCGCGCGCGCCTCGTCGGCGCCAGTCCTGACGGCCTGCGCGTCCGCTTTGGCCCCAACGATGAGGCCAAGCCCTGCAAGGATCATGGTCTTGCCGGCACCAGTCTCGCCCGTCACGCAGGTCAGGCCGGCGCCGAGCGGCAATCGGGCCGAATCGATGACGCCGAGATTCTCAATGGAGAGCTCGTGGATCACGCCAGGTCGTCGCCCATCGCCGCGCGACGATCGCCGCGCCATCCGTTGATTGGCAGGGAGAACTTCTGCACGAGACGCTCGGTAAACGGGGCGTCGGACAGGCGCGCAAGCTTGACCGTGTGCGTGCCGCGACGAATTGTCACGCGGCCGCCACGCGACAGCGGCAGCGCCCGCGCACCGTCGAGGACAACCTGAGCGCCAGACTCGGACGTCTCCGTGACCTCAAGCGCGAAGTAAGACTGCGGCCCAACGACGAGTGGCCTGGCGAAGAGCGCGTGCGCGGCGAGCGGGACGAGCAGCAGCGCATCGACGTTTGGCCACAGGATCGGACCTCCGCCGCTGAAAGCGTGCGCCGTCGAGCCGGTGGCGGTCGAGACGACGACGCCGTCGCAACCGAACGTCGACATCGGGCGTCCGTCAACCGCAACGACCAACTCGACGCTGCGAAGGAAGTCAGTGCGTTCGATGGTCGCCTCGTTCAACGCCCACCCGGCGTGCGTCGAACCGTCAGGCTCAAGCACTTCGACTTCCAACGTGCCTCGCTCTTCAACGGTGTAATCGCCGGCAACCAGCCGGGCCACCGCGTGGGCGAGATCATCTCGCTCGAGTTCCGCGAGGAAGCCGACGTGTCCGAGGTTGACGCCAAGCAGGGGAATGTCGGTGCCGTGCGTGAGCGCGGCAGCGTGGAGGATGGTGCCGTCACCGCCGAGCACGACGGCCGCCTCGATCGGCACATCTACGCCGGCGACGTAGTCGTGGCAGACGTCGACGCCCTCGTCCGCGAGCGCCCGCGCCACGATGTCTCCGGCCTTCGCCGCGGCGGGGCGATGCGGGTTAACGACGACGAGCATTCGTCGCGTCATTGGCGTCCTCCGGTCTCGCGCTCGACAGCTTGAGCGATCTCCTGTGTGGTGAGCGGCGCGCGCCTTGAGGCGTCCGCGGTCCTAGCCTGCCACGCCACCGCCCCCCACACGAAGAACTCGAGGTTTCCGGCGGGGCCAGGCAGCGCCGATCGCACAATCTCGTGGATACCGAGCCCCTCGTCACGCATACATGCGACGACAGCGGCGACCGCGCGGGCGCGATCGTTGGCCAACGTGACGACCCCGCGCTTGCCAAGGCGATCGCGACCAACCTCGAACTGCGGTTTGACCATGACGACGACGTCGGCGCTCGG
Source organism: Demequinaceae bacterium (assembly GCA_024643505.1). GTDB lineage: Bacteria > Actinomycetota > Actinomycetes > Actinomycetales > Demequinaceae > Demequina. The sequence continues at coordinate 2,932 of JAHEMW010000029.1, read as the reverse complement.
CGCGCAGACGGCGACCAGCGGCGGTATCGCAAGAGTGAGCGAGATGAACGACAGGTCGGCCACGACAACTTCAGGGGCGTATCTCAGGTGACTGGGCTTGAGGTCGCGAACATTCAGGCCTTCCATCGCAGTGACCCGGGGGTCAGCCGCAATCTCGGTCACCAACTGCCCGTGGCCGACGTCAACGGCCGTGACATGGGCGGCACCGCGTTCGAGCAACACTTGGGTGAAGCCGCCGGTCGATGCACCTGCGTCAAGGGCGTTTCGCGCGGCGACGACAAGGCCGCGTGGTGCACACGCATCCAGCGCCCCCGCGAGCTTGTGAGCCGCGCGCGACACGTAAGCGTCGCCGCCGTCGACGACGACGGCGTCGGATTCAGCAATAGCGTGGGCGGGCTTCGCTATCGACGCCCCGTTGACGCTCACTCGTCCATCAGCGATGAGTCGCTGAGCGTCGGTACGGGATCGCGCTAACCCGCGCGCGACGAGCGCGAGGTCGGCGCGCACGGGCTGTTAGGAGTCGTCGCTCAGGCGAGTGGCGAGTGCGGACTGGATCTTGTCGAAGAAATCGGCCTGCGCCTCAAGATCATCGGGAAACTCCGTGACGGCGCCGAGGGCTTCTTTGACCTCGTTCGGGAATTCCACCTGTCCGAGCGACTCGCGGTGATCGTGGATATCGCTCATGCTCTGGAGGCTACCCCGAAGTGTGGGAGCGTCTCAACTGCGATGCGAACCCCGTCGTCCGCGGCGCTCCACGCGGCGGCACACGCCGCGCGAAGCCGGTCCATCGGGTCGCCACCGTCAACGAGAAGGTGCCCATCGCGCACATGTGCGCGCGCGTCGCGCACGTGCCACCAACCGTCGTCGTGGGTGGGGCGCGGATGCGCTTCCGCCAGCGTGGAAAGGTCGGCACCGATGAAGGTGGGGCGCTCGTCGGGCACAGCAAGCACCGCGTCTTTGGCTGAGTTGACCCCGGTCAGGACCAGCAGTCCGGGCATGTGCGCCGCTCGCGCCCCTTTGAGGTCGGTGTCGAGCCGGTCGCCAATCACGAGCGGACGCTCGGATTCCACCCGTGCTGCCGCGAGCTCAAACATCGCTGGCTGAGGCTTGCCGGCTGACAACGGCGTCACGCCAGTAGCGGTGACCACAGCCGCGACGAGCGACCCGTTGCCCGGGGCCATTCCACGTTCAGTGGGCAACGTGAGGTCAAGATTGGTCGCAAAATAGCGTGCGCCACCACGGATGGCGTACGTCGCCTCCGCGAGATCCGACCAGGCTAGGTGCGGCGCGAAACCCTGGATGACGGCAGCAGGATGTTCGCGTGCCGATGCGACAAGGCGGAACCCCGAGTCGGTCACGGCCGTGACAAGCCCTGCTCCACCAACCACGAGGACGGAAACGCCTGCGGGAAGAGACCGTTCCAGGAGAGCGGCACCCGCCTGGGCGGCCGTCATCACCTCGCTCGCTGCAGCGCCAAAGCCAAGTTCGGTGAGGTGATCCGCAACGGTGTGCGGCTCACGGGACGCATTGTTCGTCACGTACACGATCGCCATTCCTGCGACTCGCGCGCCGGCGATCGCCGGGGCCGCCCCTGGGATGGCATTCGCTCCCTTGTATGCGACTCCGTCGAGGTCGACGAGGGCGGCGTCGAAGGCCTCCTGCAGCGGCACCTCCGTGCCATCAAGCCCCGACGTCATGACTCCTCCTCGCGCGTGTCGTAGACGACGATCTCATCGTCGTGCACATCGTCCGGGGTCTCATTCGATGCTATCGCGGCTTCGATTCGCGTCGCTTCGTCGCTGCGTCCGAGAGCACGAAGGACATCCACCTTCGCCTCCGCGATGCGCTCGGCAAATTCGGCGGACGCTGGTTCGAGACGCTCGAGCGTGAGGAGCGCGGCCTCAGGAGAGCCCATGTCCATGCGCGCACCGGCGACGACAATCTGGAGTTCAATTCGGGTCGAACCGGCGAGCGTGGCGAATTCAGGTTCCGCGGCAAGTGCAATGGCCCGCTCTGGTCTACCCATTCCGCGTTCGCAGTCGGCCATAAGTGGAACGTATTCCGTTGAGCCGTTTAGCCGCCGCACGGTCCGAAACTCCCGCAGCGCCTCGGCGTAGCGGCCCGTGGCATAAGCGGTCAGCGCGACAGCCTCGCGCGCAACGTCGACGCGTCCGCCGCGAGCTGCAGCAACCAACGCGTGGCGGTACGCGAGTTCTGGATCGTCATCGAGCAACAGGCCCGCCATGACGAGGTGCCGCCCCACATCCTCGGCGTTTTCTTTGCTCAGAGTCCGCAGTCGGGCCCGGGCCGCCTTGTCGAGTTGACCGATGTCAATCTCGTCCGGGATCGGCGGCGCCACGACCGTGGGCTTATCGCGCTGAATGACGCCGTCTCGCTGATCCGCGGTGCGCGGAGCGCGACCGGGCACGTCGCGGCGGCCGCCAGCAGCAGTTCGCGGCACGTTCCCGTCTCGCTGCGGTCTCTGCGTCCGTGGGTCGCGACGCGCTGGCTTCTCGCTCGACATCTCACTCCTCGGGTACGCAACACAGTGTGATGGACATGACGAAGGGCCGCCCATCATTGGGCGGCCCTTCGTAGAAAAATGTCCGGCAGCGACCTACTCTCCCACACCATCACCAGTGCAGTACCATCGGCGCAGAAGGGCTTAGCTTCCGGGTTCGGAATGGGACCGGGCGTTTCCCCCTCGCTATGGCTGCCGAAACTCTATGGAGATATATTTTCGGTTTCCCGACCGTATCTCGGGAACCGCACAGTGGACGCGTAGCATTACATTTGCAAACTTGAATGAAGTCAAGTTATCGGCCTATTAGTACCGGTCAGCTTCAAGGGTCTTTAGTCCCCTCTTCCACATCCGGCCTATCAACCCGGTGGTCTTCCGGGGGCCTCTCGGGCCGAAGCCCATGGAAATCTC
>JAHEMW010000118.1 GCA_024643505.1 Demequinaceae bacterium | reverse complement strand
GTCCAGGAGTCGCCCAAGCAGGCCTACCGGACGCCCTTCGAGCGCGACCGCGCGCGGATCGTCCACTCCAGCGCGTTGCGGCGGCTCGGCGCGAAGACGCAGATCCTCGGGGCGGGCACGGGGGACTTCGTGCGCACCCGGCTCACCCACACGCTCGAGGTGGCGCAGGTGGGCCGTACGCTCGCGAAGATCCTGGGCTGCGACCCCGACGTGGTGGACGCGGCGTGCCTGGCGCACGATCTGGGCCACCCGCCCTTCGGCCACAACGGGGAGCGGGCGCTCGACGAGGTGTCCCGTGACATCGGCGGCTTCGAGGGCAATGCGCAGACGCTGCGGCTGCTGGTGCGGCTCGAGCCCAAGTCCTTCGACCCGGCGACGGGCGCCAGCGTGGGGCTGAACTTGACGCGCGCCGTGCTGGACGCCTCCTGCAAGTACCCCTGGCGCGAGAACGCCACGCCCACCCGGCCCGACGGCACCCCGACCCGGAAGTTCGGGGTCTACGAGGACGATCTCGACGCGTTCCGGTGGCTGCGCGAGGGCGCCATCGCCCGTCAGCAGAGCTTCGAGGCCCAGGTCATGGACCTTGCGGACGACATCGCCTACTCGGTGCACGACGTCGAGGACTCGGTGGTGCACCGCACGGTGTCGCTGGGTGTCCTCCACGATCCCGGACGCGCGCGCGTTATCGCCGCCCATTCGCGGGACTGGTACGGGCGAGGGGAGCCGGACGCACTGCTCGCCGCGCTCGATCGTCTGCGGTCGGATCCGTCATGGATCGACGACTACGACGGGTCCCACGCCGCGCTCGCGGCGCTCAAGGGCATGACCAGCCAGATCATCGGAAGGTTCGTCGGCTCGGTCGCCCGCGCGACGCGCGCCGAGTACGGCGACGGCGCCCTGACGCGCCACCACGCGCGGCTGGTGATCCCGCAAGAGACGGCCGACGAGATCCTCATGCTCAAGGGCATCGCGGTGCACTTCCTGATGGCGCCGCGCGAGCGCAAGCCGGCCTACCGGCAGCAGCGTGAGCGCTTGGCGGACCTGGTGGGCGCGCTGGTCGAGCGCGGCGACCAGGCCCTCGAGCCTCACTTCGCGGCGATGTACCGCGATGCGCCGGACGATGCGGCGCGCAAGCGCGTGGTGCTCGACCAGGTCGCCTCGCTCACCGACAAGTCGGCGTACGACTGGCATCATCGCTACGTCGCGCGCCGGCGTCCCGCGTCCCGCTAGCTTCCCCCTCAGCGCTGCTTGCCCGCGCGTGCGAGCACGCGGTGCTCGGCGAGCAGCACGAGCACGACGGCCGTCACACCGGCCGCGAACGCCACCGCCGGCGCCACAAGGTCGCCGGAGGGCGCGAGCCGGCCGCCGTCCTCGTCCTGCCACGGCCACAGCGCCACAAGGCTGCCGGCCATGACGCCGGTGAGAATCACGAGCGTGACGCGGCGATGGTGCTCGAGCAGCCATTGCAGCACCTTGACGATGGTGACGAGGCCCACGACCGCGCCGATGGCGAACAGCGCGAGGTAGCCCAGGTCGCGGTCATTGAGCGCGGCGATGGTGGGCTCGTACAGGCCCATGGTGAGCAGCAGGAAGGATCCGGACAGCCCGGGAAGCACCAGCGCGGACACCGCGACCGCGCCCGCCGGAACCAGCACGTACGGCTCCGGCGACAGCTGCCCGCCGGGGAGTGACAGCACGGCCGCCACCGCGGCGGCCGCCACCGCCGCGACCAGCCACTCGCGAGGGCGCCACGCGCCCACCCGGCCCGACGCGTCGGCGGAGACGCGCGAATGCCGGAACGGGACCGCGAGGGACGCGAGCACGAGCCCGAGGAACAGCGCCCGCATCGTCTCGGGATGGTCCTCGAGCAGCCGCTCCATGACATGTGCCGCCGCGACCAAGGCGGCCGCCATACCCACGCCGATCGGCACCAGCACGCCCCACCGCACCTGCGCGAACTGCTCCCGGGCGCGGCCGCCGCCGCGGCGACGGACCGCGTCCACGGTCCAGACCCGCACGCCCGCAATGAGGTGGCCCATCGAGGTCAGCAGCGTCTCGTAGACGCCGGTCATCAGCGCCACGGTGCCACCGCTCACTCCCGGTACCGTCTCGGCGGTTCCGATGAGCCCGCCGCGCACCACGTCGAGCGCGATCAGCAGGGGAGTGCGGCGCCGTGCCGACGAGGTCGCAGGCTCGACGCTGTCCGTCACACCGCGCTCCGGGGAGCCGGCGTATCGCCGGGAGCGGTGCGCGCTCGCCGCTCGCGGACCAGGAGCACCAGCGCGATCACGGGCAGCAGCAGCGGCACCCAGCCGTAGGCGGAGCCGTATCCGGTCCACACGGTCTCGTCGGGCCACCAGGAGGACTCGACGTAGCCGAGCGTGCCCACCGTGAGGACGCCGACCAGCTCGATCGCGGTCCCGACCAGGGCGACGCCGGCCCACCGGCGCCACAGGGCCACCGCGATCACCGTGTAGAGCAGGGCGGATACGCCCGACACCAGGTAGGGCACGGGGGCTTCGGACAGCTTGGTCGAGATCTGGACCGAGGAGCGTCCCAGTGCCGCGAGGCCCAGGACGGCGTAGGCGACCACGAGTGCGATGCGGGCGACGGGGTTCACGCCGCGGCCTCGAGGATGGTCAGCACCCGCCACGCGAGCACGGCGAGTGCCGCCGCGATGATCACCGCGGCCGCGGCGTCAACTCTGGCGATCTGGTCGGGGGCGAGCACGGGCCGGTCGGGGTCCGGATCGGCGGCAGCGGCCTCGGGGGTGCCCAGCCGGCCTATCCCCAGCAGCGGTAGCAGCGCGAGAGACGCCACCAGGTAGCCGAGCGTGAGCACCAGTCCCGCGGAGTTGCCGGAGACCAGCAGCACCGCCACCGTGATGAGGTGAATGGTCACCGCCGCGTAGGTGGCCGCGACGGCCACGCGCAGCACGCGGTGGGCGCGTGGCCAGAGCAGGGTCACGATGCCGGCGAGGGCGAGCACCCCGCTCGCCGCCAGCACCAGGGGGTAGACCACCCCGGTGTAGACGTCCATTTCGCCTACTGGGCCGCCTGCTGAACCGCCTGCTGGACTCGCATCGGCAGGCGCGTCATCTCCTCGCCGTCGACGCTGATCACCCAGGAGAACAGGCGGGGCTTGTCGAAGCGCAGGCCGTCGATGGTGAAGGCGAAGCTGGCGACCTGCTCGTCTCCATCGACCAGGTGCGCGGGGCGGCCCACCGTGAAGTCGCCGCCCATCGCACGCACGGGGGAGGCCTTGCCCTCGGCGTCGGGGCGCACGCCGATCGGGTACTCGATGCCGTCCTCGGTGAGGAGCTTCAGCTCGAAGTTGTGGGGACGGTTGGTCTCCGTGAAGGGGACGTGGACCACGGCGCCCACCGACAGGCGGCGGTGCACGGCCGGGAAGGCCCGGACGAAGATGATGTTCCACCCCGCACCCAGCGCGTAGATCTTGTTCTGCACGACCTCCGCCGAGTCGGCGAGGAATGCGTCCACTCTCACAGCAGCCAGTCCTTTCGTGGGGTGCCGGACCAGCCTATCGCGGGGAGCGCGAGCACCCCGCACCCGGGGTGGGGACGATGCGGGGGCGGGCTATGCGCGCGGGTAGTCTGAGCGCGTGGCGGGCACGATCAACAGGGATGACATCGCGGCTGTCCGCGAGCGCGCCCCGCTCGAGGAGATCGTGGGCCAACACGTCTCGCTCAAGCCCGCCGGGGTGGGCTCGCTCAAGGGCCTGTGCCCCTTCCACGACGAGCGCTCGCCGTCCTTCCACGTGCGCCCCGCGGCCGGGCGCTGGCACTGCTTCGGGTGCGGCGAGGGTGGGGACGTCATCGAGTTCGTGATGCGCATGGACGGGCTGCCGTTCGCGGAGGCCGTCGAATACCTCGCGGACCGCGCCGGAGTGACGTTGCGTTACGAGTCCGGGGGGCCGCGCACGTCGGAGTCGGGGGCCGGGATGCGCCGCCGGCTCCTCGAGGCCCACCGGGTGGCCGCGGAGTTCTACGTGGGGCAGCTCGACTCGCCCGACGCCCGCATCGCGCGGGACTTCCTGCGCGAGCGCGGCTTCGACCGCGCCGCCGCGGAGACGTTCGGCTGCGGCTACGCGCCGCAGGGATGGTCCTCCCTCACGGACCACCTGCGCCGCTCGGGCTTCACCGAGCCCGAGCTCAAGGCCTCCGGCTTGGTCTCCGAGGGTCAGCGCGGCGTCTACGACCGCTTCCGGGGGCGGCTGGTGTGGCCCATCCGCGAGGTCACGGGCGACGTCATCGGCTTCGGAGCGCGCCGCCTCCACGACGACGATCAGGGCCCGAAGTACCTCAACACCCCGGAGACACAGCTCTACAAGAAGGCGCACGTGCTCTACGGCATCGACCTGGCCAAGGGCGCGATCCGTCAGGAGCGCACCGTGGTGGTGGTCGAGGGCTACACGGACGTCATGGCCTGTCACCTGGCCGGCGTCACCAACGCGGTGGCGACGTGCGGCACCGCGTTCGGCGAGGACCACGTCAAGGTGGTGCGGCGGCTCATGGGCGACACCGGCCAGGCGCAGCTCAAGGTGGGCTCGTCGGGGGCCAAGGTGATCTTCACCTTCGACGGCGACGAGGCGGGCCAGAACGCCGCCCTCAAGTCCTTCGGGCTCGACCAGCAGTTCCTCGCCCAGACGTTCGTGG
>JAHEMW010000028.1 GCA_024643505.1 Demequinaceae bacterium | reverse complement strand
GCGTGGAAGATTTTGTCCTCGCGCCGGGCTCGCGTTCCGGTCCGCTCGCGCACGCGCTCGCTGAGGCGGGTTCGCGCAACCCGCCGCTCGGAGCGCCGCGCGTCAACCTTCATGTCCGCGTCGACGAAAGATCCGCGGCTTTCCTTGCGCTCGGAATTGCGCGTGGCAGGGCCATTGCCGGGTCGGCGCGCGCGGTCGGCCTGGTGACGACGTCCGGCACGGCTGTCGGGAACCTCATGCCGGCGGTGATGGAGGCGCACCACTCCGGGGTGCCGATCGTGCTGCTCACGGCCGACCGTCCCGGGGAGTTGCGCGGAGTCGGTGCCAACCAAACCACCGATCAGGTCGGATTGTTCGACCGCTTCGTGCGGTGGTCGAGCGACGTCTCCGCGCCCCTGGACGACGAGGCGGCTGGCCGCGCGTCGCGCCTTGCCGCGCGGGCTGTCAGCGAGGCGATTGGAAGCCCATCGCGCGACGACATGACGGGCGTTCCGGGCCCCGTGCACCTCAACGTCGAGTTTCGCGACCCGCTCGGTCCGGATGGCGGTTCATGGCCGGATGTGGCGCGCGTCGATCCCACGCCGTCCGGCAGCCTGTACGTGGTGCCACCGTGGAGCGTTGGTGAGATTCCGGCGCTGAAGTCCGCCGATCGCGGCATCGTCATCGCAGGGGACGGCGCCGGAGATGCCGCGCGCATCGTCGCTGAAGTCCACAGCTGGCCGCTGCTCGCTGAACCGACGTCAGGCGCGCGCGTCGGCCCCACGTGCATTCCCGATTACGCCCGGTTCCTCACCAGCGCGGCTGGGCGCGACCTCGCGCAGCAGGTGCAGCAGGTGGTTGTCATCGGGCGACCCACGCTCTCCCGATCGGTACAGACGCTCATCGCCAACGCTTCGTCACTGCTGGTCGCCGGACATGGCGCCCGCTGGCGCGAGGCGCCGCTACACGCCACGCGCGTCCTGCACCGCGTTCCGCAGTCGTGGCTCACGAGCGACGCGCCCCCCGCGCCGCAGTGGCTCGACGCGTGGCGCCGCGCCGCCCCGCGCGCCGCCCCCCGCGACGGCTGGAACTCGAGGTCGGTCGCCGCCGAATTTGTCGCGTCGCTCGACTCGAGCGGAATCGGAGTGATCGGGTCCTCGGGGGCGATCCGCGCCGTTGACCGCGTCGCCCCGGCATGGACGTCGGAATCCGCGCCGCTGCTGCTGGCAAACCGTGGCGTGTCAGGTATCGACGGGACGGTATCAACGGCGATCGGGGTTGCGCTTGGCGCTGGAGCCCCCGTATCCGCGCTCCTCGGCGACCTGACGTTCCTCCACGACATCGGCGGACTGCTCGTTGGCCCACTCGAACGTCGTCCGGATGTGCGCATCGTCGTCCTCAACGACGGCGGCGGAACCATCTTCGGCGACCTCGAGCATGCCACCGGCCCGGCCGAGCACGTGGAAAGGGTCTTCACGACACCGCATGGCGCCGCACTCGGGGACCTGTGCGCCGGGTACGGCGTTCCACACCTCGTCGCGCGTTCAACTCCGGAACTCGGCGCGGCCCTCCGCCGTCCGCGTCGCGGAATTGACGTCGTCGAAGCCGTGCTGGCGGGGACGCAATTTGGTTAGATAGCAGCGCTTAGGGCAGGCCGAGCGCGTTCCGCATGGGCTCGAGTTTCGCCTCTGACTCCGCCCACTCGTCATGCGGGTCCGACGCCGCGACGATTCCGCAGCCTGCAAAAAGTCGCAGCTCGCTCGCGTCGGTTTCCGAGACTTCGGCCGCTCGCAGCGCGATACACCACTCGCCATCGCCCGCCGCGTCGATCCAGCCGACGGGTCCCGCATACCTGCCTCGGTCGATGCACTCGAGCTCGTCGATCACCGCTGCGGCCGCGAGCGTTGGGGTTCCGCACACGGCAGCGCTCGGGTGCAACTCGCGCACGAGCTCGAGAGAACTGACATTGTGGCTCAACACCCCGGTGACATCGGTCGCGAGGTGCATGACGTTCGGCAAGTGCAGGACCGACGGCTCCTCGGGGACGTTGACCGAGCCGCAGTGGGCGGCAAGCACCCCGGTCACGGACCGCACCGCATACTCATGTTCTTCGCGGTCCTTCGATGAGCGCGCGAGCGCCGCTGCGCGCGCGAGGTCACCCATATCGTCGCCCGTCATCCGAATCGTGCCAGCGAGGACGCGCGAGGTGACGAGGCCATGGTCGACGCGCGCCAGCAGTTCCGGCGTGGCTCCCAGCAGTCCGTCGACGTGAAATGTCCAGCACATGGGGTAGTCCCGCGCGAGCGGCGCGAGGAGCGAGCGCACGTCCACGGGACGCTGCGCCCGCGCCCGAACCGCGCGTGCGAGGACAACCTTCTCAAGGGCTCCGCGCGCAATGCGGTCGATCGCTGCGGCGACCGAGGCGTTCCACGCCGCCTCGTCACCTTCCGCAATCGTCACGGCGCCAACCGGCGCCGGAGTAGAACCGACGACTCGCGCATCCCCGAGTGTCGGCATCTCGCCGTCGTCGGACGCGCTGATGACGGTGAACCAGGCTCGGCCGTCTCGTCGGCCCAACACGTAGCGCGGAATAATGAGCGCCCCACCCGCCGCCGACGCGTCGGAAAAGGAGAACGAGCCGAAGGCGATCAGCCCCGATCCGCGCGTGTGCACGTCATCGCGAACGACCGCGTGGCGGGTCACCGCCCGCCACCACGCACTCGCGTCATCGATCCGGCTGGCTCCCGATGTGGCGATCCGAGCGACCTCTCCCCACGCGACCATTCCTTCATCGCGGCGAACCCACGAGACTCCAGGTGAGGGCAGTGCCGCGAGGAGGTCGCCGGGGTCATCGATCTCGACAGAGCGCACGGTGAGAGCGCCTGGCGCGGCGGCTTGGACGGTCACGATCTCACCCTACGTCGGCCGACGCGGGCGGCAGAACGACAGACAACCACGGCGCGACCACCGCGTCGAGCATGCCCGGGCGCGACGTACGCTAGGCGTGTGCGAACTGAGGCCGACGCGATCATCATCGGTGCCGGCCCCGGCGGCTCGGCGGCCGCGTACTACCTCGCCCGCGAGGGGTTCGACGTGATCGCCCTTGAGAAGGCGCGGTTCCCGCGTGAGAAGGTCTGCGGGGACGGCCTCACCCCGCGCGCCGTGAAAGAACTTCACCTTCTTGAACTTCCGACGCCACGCGACGAGGGTTGGATTCCCAATCGCGGTCTGCGCATGATTGGCGGGGGTCACCGCCTGGAATTCCCCTGGCACCACCTCGAATCTTTTCCCAACTACGGGCTGAGCCTGCCGCGCGCCCAGTTTGACGCGAGAGTCGCGGACCATGCGCGCGGCGCTGGCGCAACCATTCACGAGGGGTGGCACGTCGACGCGGCGATACGCGAGGAGGCGGGTACCCACGCAGGGCGAGTCGTTGGCGTGTGGGCTCGGCGCGTCGATGAGAACGGCCGGAAGGTCGGAGCGCCCGTGGAATTTCGCGCACCGATCGTCATCGCCGCCGACGGCGTGAGCGCGCGGATTGCTCTCGGCCTCGGGATTGAACGGCTGAAGAACCGCCCGATCGGCGTCGCCGTGCGGACGTACCTCACGACCGCGAGGCACGACGAAGAGTGGATGGAAGGCCATCTCGAGATATGGGACGGCAAGCGAGGGGAGTCGAATCTCCTCCCGGGCTACGGTTGGATCTTTCCCTTGGGCGACGGCACGGCGAATGTGGGACTTGGCACGCTGAGTGCGAAAGGGAAGCCGCCGAAGCTCGACCATCGGGCGCTCATGAAGGACTGGCTCGCCCACAGCGCGCACGACTGGGAATTTGGCGAACAGGTCGGCCCCATCAAGGGAGCAGCCATCCCCATGGCCTTCAACCGCCAGCCGCTGTACGTTCCCGGCATGATGCTCGTCGGAGATAGCGGCGGCATGGTGAATCCGTTCAACGGCGAGGGCATTGCCTACGCGATGCAGGCGGCACGCCGCGTGGCGGAGTCGATGGTCTCGTGGCGTGGCGCGACGACCTCGGCTGATCGAGAGCGCGCGCTCGAGTCTTACGCGCGCATGATGAAGGACGACCTCGGCGGGTACTACTCGCTTGGGAGGGTGTTCGCATCTCTCGTCGAGCATCCCACGGTGATGACCCTGTGCACGCGCTACGGTCTACCCAGACCGCTCATCATGGAATTCACCTCTAGACTGCTGGCAGACGTCTATGAACCCCGCGGCGGGAACTGGGCAGACAGGCTCTTGTCGACGCTGACCAGGATCGCTCCCGCGGCTTAAGGCCGTCGCTTTTTTGGTGAAGACGAGGGAAGGAACCCTGGCATGAACCCCTACGTGCCGATCGTGGTGATGATCACGATCGCCGGGCTCCTCGCTGTGGCCGGCATCATCGTGAGCGCTCTGCTTGGGCCGAAGCGCTACAACGCCGCGAAGCTCGACCGCTACGAGTCGGGACTCCAGCCAACGCCCGGCGCTGATGGCGGAGGGCGAATTCCGATCAAGTACTACTTGATTGCCATGACGTTCATCATCTTCGACATCGAAGTCGTGTTCCTCTATCCGTGGGCGGTCGCGCATCAGGCCCTCGGGTGGTTCGGACTCATCGCCATCATGACGTTCCTCGTCCTCATCACGATCCCGTTCGTGTATGAGTGGCGCCGCGGCGGATTTGAGTGGGAGTAGCCATGGGAATCGAAGAAAGCGCACCCCCGTTCCTCCTCGGCACCGTCGAGGACTTCGTCGGATACATGCGCGCGGGCTCGGTATGGCCCGCGACGTTCGGGCTCGCGTGTTGCGCGATCGAGATGATGGCGACCGGCACGCCTCGCTTCGACATCTCGCGCATCGGCATGGAAGTCTTCCGCGGCTCCCCGCGTCAGGCCGATCTCATGATCGTTGCCGGCCGCGTTTCCAACAAGATGGCGCCGATCGTGCGCCAGGTATACGACCAGATGGCCGAGCCTAAGTGGGTGCTAGCGATGGGCGTGTGCGCGTCCTCGGGGGGCATGTTCAACAACTACGCCATCGTCCCCGGCGTCGACCACGTCGTCCCGGTCGACATCTACCTCCCGGGGTGCCCCCCGCGGCCCGAGATGCTGTTGAACGCGCTCCTCATGCTCCACGAGCAGATTCGCGCGACACCGATGGGCAAGAACCGTCGCGAGATTGCCGCGGCGGCCGAGGCCGCCGCGCTTGCGGCGACACCCACGTCTGAGATGAAGGGTCTGCTTCGGTGAGCGACGATCTGACTCCGGCAACGCCAGACATGGGCGACCGCACTCCCGTGACGCTCATCAACGTCCGCGAGGGCATGTTTGGCGCTGGCGGAGATACGTCGGGCTATGCGGGTCTCGTTCGCACGATCGAGATGCCTGGCGCAAGCGAGCGGCCGTACGGCGAATGGTTCGACGGCGTTGTGGACGTCCTTGAAGAGTTGCTCGGTGACGACGCGGACGATGCGATCGAGAGCGTGGTGGTCGACCGCGGCGAACTCACGTTGTACGTCAACCGGGACCACCTGCTGGCCGTGGCCCGTCACCTCAGAGACGACCAGGACCTTCGTTTCGAGATCTGCCTCGGGGTCAGCGGCGTGCATTACCCCGCAGACGAAGGACGCGAACTTCACGCAGTCTTCCCGATGCAGTCCATCACGCACAATCGTCGGCTCCGTGTCGAGGTAGCGCTCAGCGAGGACGACGCCCGCCTTCCCTCGCTCACGAGCATCTACCCGGCCAACAACTGGCACGAGCGCGAGACCTGGGACTTCTTCGGCATCATCTTCGACGGCCATCCCTCGCTCGCTCGGATCGAAATGCCCGACGACTGGGTTGGCCACCCGCAGCGCAAGGACTATCCGCTCGGAGGCATCCCTGTCGAGTACAAGGGCGCCGAAATACCGTCGCCAGACACCCGGAGGCAGTACCGATGACCGCGGAGCAGACGGCGCACGCGACTGGCGCATTCACTGAGGACCCTGAGGCGGCCGAGTACACGGCGTACGGGTCCGACTGGTCAAGCATCGCCGAAGAAGCCGCGAGGCTTGCCCAGCAGCGCATCGTCGTGAACATGGGACCCCAGCACCCGTCGACCCACGGCGTACTCCGGGTCATGCTCGAGATCGAGGGCGAAACGGTGACCGAAGCCCGCGCCGGCATCGGCTACCTCCACACCGGCATCGAGAAGAACATGGAGTTCCGCACCTGGACGCAAGGTGTGACGTTCTGTACCCGCATGGATTACGTGGCGTCGATGTTCCAAGAAGCTGTCTACTGCCTCGGAATCGAGAAGCTGCTCGGAATCACCGATGATGTGCCGGAGCGCGCGAGCGTGCTGCGCGTGTTGATGATGGAACTCACGAGGATCGGCTCACACCTCGTCGCCATTGGCACGGGCGGCAACGAAATGGGCGCAACGACGATCATGACGACGGCGTTCATCGCTCGCGAGGACACGTTCCGCATCATCGAGATGATTACTGGCTTGCGCACCAACAACGCCTACATCCGACCCGGCGGGGTATCGCAAGATACGCCTGAGGGAGCGGTCGACGCTATCCGCGCGATGATCCCCAAGGTGCGCCAGCGCCTCGACGAAATGGCGGACCTCCAGCTCAAGAACCCGATCTTCATCGGCCGTCTCCAAGGGATCGCGCACCTCAACCTTGCCGGGTGCATGGCGCTCGGTATCACCGGGCCGATTTTGCGCTCGACGGGGCTGCCGTACGACGTTCGCAAGGCGGAGCCGTACTGCGGATACGAGACGTACGACTTCCAGGTGCCGACGTCCACCGACTCGGATGCTTTCTCCCGCGTGGTGCTTCGCATGGAGGAGTGCTACGAATCGCTGAAGATCATCGCCCAGTGCGCCGATCGCCTTGAGGCCAGCGAGGGCCAGCCGGTCATGGTTGCCGACAAGAAGATCGCGTGGCCCGCGCAGCTCGCGCTAGGGCCGGACGGACAGGGCAACTCCCTCGATCACATTCGCGAGATCATGGGCACCTCGATGGAGGCGCTCATCCATCACTTCAAGCTCGTGACCGAGGGCTTCAAGGTGCCGGCCGGCCAGGTGTATCAGACCGTCGAGAGTCCCAAGGGATTGCTCGGGGTGCACCTTGTGAGCGACGGCGGCACCAAGCCGTGGCGGGCGCACTTCCGCGATCCGGGCTTCAACAACCTACAAGCGCTGTCCATCCTTTGTGAGGGCGGCCAGATCGCCGACGTGGTGGTCGCGATCGCATCAATCGACTTCGTGCTGGGAGGCGTCGACCGATGACATACGACGAGACCACGCTCGCCCAGTTGCGCGACGACGCGGCAGACATCGTGTCGCGCTACCCCGTGAAGCGGTCCGCGCTCCTGCCCATGCTTCACCTGGTGCAATCAGTCGACGGATTTGTGAGCCCAGACGGCATTCGCTTCTGTGCGGAACGGCTTGACCTCAGCGCCGCAGAAGTCAGTGCGGTGGCGACGTTCTACACCCAGTACAAGCGCCGCCCCAACGGCGAATACCAGGTTGGCGTCTGCGTCAACACGTTGTGCGCGGTGATGGGCGGCGACCGCATCTGGGACGAGTTGAGCGAGCATGTCGGCGTCGGCAACGACGAAACGACTGCGGACGGCAAAGTGACGCTCGAGCGACTCGAATGCAACGCGGCGTGCGACTACGCACCAGTGATGATGGTGAACTGGGAGTTCTTCGACAACCAGACGCCCGACAGCGCCAAGCAGGTCGTCGACGACCTCCGTGCCGGCAAAGACGTCGCTCCGACCCGTGGCCCTGCGAAGGTATGTACCTTCAAAGAGGTGTCTCGCGTGCTCGCGGGATTCGACGACGGACGTGCCAACGAGGACCAGGGTGTCGGTGCGCCGACGCTCGCCGGAGTGAAGGCCGCGAAGGCCCAGGGCTGGAAGGAGGGGAAGAAATGACCACCCTTACCCCGGTGCTCAGCGCCACCTGGGACGTGAAGGACTCGTGGACCCTCTCGACCTATACGAAGCACGGTGGCTACCGCGGCCTCAAGAAGGCGCTCAAGAAGCAGCCGGGCGAGCTCGTTCAGGCCATCAAGGACTCCGGCTTACGTGGGCGTGGCGGTGCGGGCTTCCCCACCGGCATGAAGTGGGGGTTCCTGCCTCCCGACGACGGCAAGCCGCGCTACCTCGTCATCAACGCCGACGAGTCGGAGCCTGGGACCTGCAAGGACATTCCGACCATGCTGTCGGCTCCGCACACCCTGATCGAGGGCGTCATCATCACGTCGTACGCGATCGGCTGCAACCACGCCTTTATCTATCTTCGCGGGGAGGTCGTCCACGTCTACCGCCGGCTCATCAACGCGGTGCGCGAGGCATACGAGGCCGGCCACCTCGGCAAGAACATCCACGGATCCGGATTCGATCTTGACGTGACGATCCACTCGGGAGCCGGCGCTTACATCTGCGGTGAGGAGACGGCGCTGCTCGACTCGCTTGAGGGTCGACGCGGTCAGCCGCGTCTGAAGCCGCCGTTCCCTGCCGTCGCTGGCCTCTACGCGAGGCCCACGGTGGTCAACAATGTCGAGTCCATTGCCTCTGTTCCCGCGATTATCGATCGCGGCGTCGCCTGGTTCACCGGCATGGGCACTGAGCGCTCGCGCGGCATGGGGTTCTTTTCGCTCTCGGGCCACGTCGAACGCCCCGGCCAATACGAGGCTCCGCTCGGCATCACCCTGCGCGAGTTGCTGGAGTTCGCGGGCGGCATGCGCGGTGGGCGGCCCCTGAAGTTCTGGACGCCTGGCGGCTCGTCGACGCCGATCTTCACCGACGCTCATCTCGATACGCCACTCGACTACGAGAGCGTGGGCGCGGCGGGTTCGATGCTTGGAACGCGCGCGCTACAGATCTTCGATGACACGACGTGCGTCGTCCGCGCGGTGATGCGCTGGACGGAGTTCTATAAGCACGAGTCGTGCGGAAAGTGCACGCCGTGTCGCGAGGGAACGTTCTGGCTCACTCAGGTGCTCAAGCGCATCGAGAAGGGGCACGGCACGCCCGCGGATATCCAGCAGTTGCTCGACACGTGCGACTCGATCGCCGGCCGGTCATTCTGTGCCCTCGGCGACGGCGCCACGTCGTCCGTGATCTCGTCTGTGAAGCTGTTCCGCGACGAGTTTGAGCAACACGTGAGCACGGGTGAATGCCCGTTCGATCACGCAGCGAGCGCGCTTTTCACGTACTCCGACTCGCTCGAAGGGGCGCACGCATGACCGCGACTGCTGACAAGGCCGCGGCGGTCGACACCGTCACGCTGACGATCGACGGCACCGAGGTGACCGTGCCAAAGGGCACGCTTATCATCCGCGCCGCCGAGCAGGCCGGGATCGAGATTCCGCGCTTCTGTGACCATCCCGCGCTCAAGCCCGCGGGAGCGTGTCGCCAGTGCCTCGTCGACGTGGCGTCACCCGGGCCGGACGGCAACCTGCGCGCCTTCCCCAAGCCGCAGGCGTCGTGCACCATGACGGTCACCCAGGGAATGGTCGTCAACACGCAAGACACCTCGCCAGAGGCGGATCGTGCGCAGAAGGGTGTGTTGGAGCTCCTGCTCATCAACCATCCGCTGGACTGCCCAGTGTGCGACAAGGGCGGCGAGTGCCCGCTCCAGAACCAGGCCATGAGCCATGGCCGGTCGGAGTCGCGCTTCGTGGACGTCAAGCGCGTCTTCGAGAAGCCGCTGCCGCTGTCGAGCGAGATCCTGCTTGACCGCGAGCGCTGCATCTTGTGCCAACGCTGCACTCGATTTAGCAAGGAGATTGCCGGCGACGCGTTCATCGACTTGCAGAACCGCGGCGCGATGCAGCAGATTGGCACCTTCTCAGAGGACGTGCTCGGGTTCGAAGGCTATGGGCCCGTTGGCGTGGCGGCAGAAGACGAGGCTGGCGCCGCGTTTTCCTCGTACTACTCCGGCAACACCGTCCAGATCTGTCCCGTTGGCGCGCTCACGAGCGCGTCGTATCGATTCCGGTCTCGCCCGTTCGACCTCGTGAGCTCTCCTGGTATCTCCGAGCACGATTCTTCGGGAAGCGCCATCCGCACGGACCACCGCCGAGGTGCGATTCTGCGGCGGCTCGCCGACTACGATCCGGTCGTCAACGAGGACTGGATCACCGATAAGGACCGATTTGCCTTCGCCTGGCAAAATCTTGATGACCGCGTCACGCGACCGCTTGTCCGCATTGAGGGCGAGTTGGTTGAGACATCGTGGCCCCAGGCGCTCGCTGCCGCAGCCGAAGGTTTACGCACGGCGATGGAGCTCAAGCGGAAGAAGGGCATTGCCGTTCTTCCCGGCGGGCGCGTGACGCTCGAGGACGCCTACGCCTATGGGAAGTTTGCCCGTGCGGTGCTTGGCACGAACGACGTCGACGCCCGGACTCGAATCGCAAGCGACGAGGAGCAGGCGTTCCTCGGGGCGACCGTGGCTGGCACCGGTCTTGGCGTCACTTTTGGCGATCTCGAGAAGGCTCCCGCGGTGCTGTTCGTCGCTTTCGAACCTGAGGACGAGGGCGGAGTGGTCTTCCTTCGCCTGAAGAAGTCGGAGGGACGGCAGCGCGTGGCGACGGTCGCGCCGTGGCTCAGCCGCGGCAACGAGAAGCTTGGCGCAACGCTTGTTCCGGCAGTCCCCGGCACTGAGGGGGCCGTGCTGAAGAAGCTGCCCGCCGACGTCGAGAAGTCCCTGTCGCAGCCCGGCGCGGTGATTGTCGTCGGTGAGCGTGCCGCGGGCGCCGCAGGGGCGCTCAGCCAAGCCCTCGCCTTGTCAAAGCGCACCGGCGCGCGTATCGCGTGGATTCCTCGCCGCGCGGGCGAGCGCGGCGCGCTTGAGGCGGGCGCACTGCCGGGCCTGCTCCCCGGTGGGCGAGATGCGGCATCCGCGAAGGCCCGTTCCGAGATTGCCGGCGCATGGGGCGTGCCGGGATTGCCCTTGGCTCCCGGGCGCGCGAGCGCGGAAATTATCTCGTCGGCTGCGGCTCGCGGACTTGATGCGCTCGTCATCGGTGGTGTGACTGTCTCCGACCTCACTGGCGATGTTGTGAAGGCCCTCAAGAAGACCGGATTTGTCGTGAGCCTCGAGGTGCGGCGCAGTGAGGTGACTGACTATGCCGATGTCGTGCTCCCGGTGGCACCTCCGTCCGAGAAGTCCGGCACGTTTGTGAACTGGGAGGGTCGGCTCCGCTCATTTGCCACCGCGATTCACACGGATGCACTGTCGGACCACCGCGTTCTCGATGCGCTCGCGCGTGAACTCGGGTTCGCGCTCGGCACGGCCACCGTGGCCGCGGTCAACGCGGAGATCGCTGGACTCGCCGCAGTCGCCTCGTCAGACCGTCCTGCTGCGCCCAAGGTGTCACCGCCCGCAAAACCGGCAGGCCCGATCGTGCTTTCGTCGTGGCACCAGCTCGTCGATGAGTCCGCCCTCCAGGATGGCGAGCCCTACCTTGCTGGCACCGGTCGGGTCGCGGTGGTGCGTATGTCTGCGGCCACTGCCAAGAAGGTCGGCGTCGAATCCGGATCGATCAGTCTCAGTGGCGCCACCCGCGCCTCTGTCGACTTGCCCGTGGTCGTCACCGACATGGTTGACGGCGTCGTCTGGGCGCCGGCGAAGTCACCGGGGTCGTGGGTGGCGCGCGATCTCGGAGTTGAGCCCGGAGATCCGATTAGCGTGAAGGGTGGATTCGCGTGATTCTCGTCAGCCCCCTCGTGGCAGCCGATCCGATTCCGGTTGAGGACACCCTCGCCGGTGATTCGCTGTGGATCGTCATCATCAAGGCCGTCCTCATCCTCGTCTTCCTGCTCACGTCCGTCCTGTTCGCGGTCTGGTTTGAACGCCGCGTGATTGGGCGGCTGCAGGAGCGACCTGGCCCGAACGTGCACGGCCCGTTCGGCCTCATCCAGCCCGTGATGGACGCGATGAAGCTCCTCTTTAAAGAGGACGTGACGGTGAAGGCCTCCGAGAAGGTGCTTTACATCGCGGCGCCCATGATTTCTGTGTTTTGCGCGCTCCTCATCTTCGGCGTCATTCCGTTCGGGCCGCCGACACGCATCATCGGGACGGACGAGGTCACCCCTCTTCAACTCACGGACTTCCCCGTCGCGGTCCTGTTCATCCTCGCGTGCGCCGCGCTCGGCGTGTACGGCATTGTGCTTGGAGGCTGGGCGTCAGGCTCGACCTATCCGCTCATGGGAGCCGTTCGCTCCACCGCACAGGTCATTTCGTACGAACTCGCGATGGGTCTCGCACTCGTGACGGTGTTCATGTTGTCGGGTTCGATGTCAACGTCGCAGATTGTCGATGCTCAGGCGGACCGCTGGTGGGTATGGCCGCTGTTCCCGGCTTTCATCCTTTACGTCATCTCGATGGTCGGAGAGACGAACCGGCTTCCATTCGACCTCCCGGAAGCCGAGGGCGAACTCGTGGCCGGCTTCATGACGGAGTACTCGTCGATGAAGTTCGCGTGGTTCTTCCTCGCCGAGTACATGAACATGATCAATGTCTCGGCCGTCGCCGCGACGCTGTTCCTCGGGGGCTGGCGAGCGCCGTGGCCCTCCTCATGGGGTGGCGCCGAGTTCCTCAACACCGGCTTCTTCCCACCGATGTGGTTGATCCTCAAGATCTGGCTGCTGATGTTCGTCTTCGTGTGGATTCGTGGCACGTTGCTGAGATTCCGCTACGACCAGTTCATGCGGTTCGGTTGGAAAGTACTCATTCCCGTCGGCCTCGGATGGCTCGTGTTCTTTGCCGTCGGTCGCCAGGCGTTCGATGAGTTCAACCGCGACCTCAACGTGTTCGACGCGGTGTCCGGACTCGTCGCGATCCTGCTCGTCATCGCCGTGTGGAGCTTCGTTTCTGATGCGAAGCGCTCCGTCGCGGCGGAGCAGGCCGAGAAGGGTTCGCCTGAGCCCGAAGTGCTTGATGCCTTCGCGGACGGCTATCCGGTTCCGCCGCTGCCGCACCAGCAACTGCCGCCGTCACCACGCTCCGGGCGCACCGTCGACGCGAGCGCGAGGAAGGAATCCGCCGATGGCTGACGACGATGTGTGGGAGGTCAACCGCGAACGCGACGGCCGCGACGCCCCCTTTGTCTCCAACTTCCCCAAGAAGGGTGCCGTCGGTCAGGCATTCGCGCCGGTCGCCGGATTTGGTGTCACCCTGCGCAACTTCTTCCGACCCACCGTGACCGAGCAGTATCCGCGGGTCAAGACCCCGCCGATGCCGCGCTATCACGGGCGCCATCAGCTCAACCGGTATCCGGACGGCCTCGAGAAGTGCATCGGTTGTGAGTTGTGCGCGTGGGCCTGCCCGGCCGACGCGATCTACGTCGAGGGCGATGCCAATACCCCTGATCACCAGATGAGCCCGGGCGAGCGCTACGGCCGCGTGTACCAAATCAACTACTTGCGCTGCATCTTCTGCGGCCTGTGCATCGAGGCATGCCCAACGCGCGCCCTCACCATGACCAATGAATACGAACTCGCTGGCCCCACGCGTGAAGGTCTCATCTACGAAAAGCAGGACCTCCTCGCACCGCTTGGACAGGGCATGCTCGCCGCGCCACACCCGATGGCGCCCGGCACGACGGACGGCGACTACTACCGAGGCGACGTGACCAAGGTGGCTCAGGAACAGATCGACTGGGTTGCGGAGCACCGCCCCGACGACCCAACACTCCCCGTGGGGGTGGCGCGTGGTTAACGAATTCGCGTTCTGGGTGATCGCCGTCATCACCGTGATTCCTGCGCTGTCGCTGCTGTTCGCCCGCAAGGCAGTCCATGTGGCGATGTCGATCGTGCTCGTCATGGTTGGCCTTGCGGCCGCTTACATCGTCCTCGCCGCCCCGTTCCTCGGGGTCGTCCAAATCGTGGTCTACACCGGCGCCGTGATGATGCTCTTCCTCTTCGTCCTCATGTTGGTCGGCGTCGACAGGCGCGAGGACTTGCGGGAGACTCTCGCCGGCCAACGCTGGATTGCCGTGTTGGCGGCCGCCGGCGTTGGCATCCTGCTCATCTCAGTCATCGCGAACGTCTCGCTGACGCTTGCCGAGCCGCAGACGGGCGAACCTGACGCGATCGCCGGGCTACTCTTTGGGCCCTACGTGCTGGTGATTGAGGCACTTGGTGCGTTGCTGATCACCGCAGCCGTCGGTGCACTCGTTCTCACCCACGTTCCGCGGCTCACTCCCAAGCACACGCAACGTGAGATCGCGGAGTCGCGCGTGCGCGTCGGGGCCAATCCGGTGAACCGTCCCATGCCTGGCGTGTACGCCCGCCACAATGCGCTCGACATTCCCGCGCTCGATCCCGAGGGCAATCCGATCGACGAGTCCATATCTCGCGTGCTCGAAGTACGCCACCAGACCATTGACGGCGTCGAGTACCGCGCCTCGTTGCCGGAAGGGGAGCGCGAATGAACCCGATCGCCTTCGTCTACCTTGCCGCGGTGCTGTTCGCGATCGGCTCCGCCGCAGTGTTGCTGCGGCGCAACGCGATCATCGCGTTCATGGGCGTCGAACTCATGCTCAACGCCGCCAACCTCGCGCTTGTCGCGTTCTCCCGCATCCACGGCGAAATCGACGGCCAGGTGATGGCATTCTTCGTGATGGTCGTGGCGGCTGCCGAGGTGGTTGTTGGCCTCGCGATCATCATCGCCGTGTTCCGCGCCAGGCAGACGATCTCGCTCGACGAGCCAGCAGAGTTGAAGGGGTGAGCATGCTGTCAGTGACGTGGCTTGTCATCGCAGTGCCGCTCGCGAGCGCTTTCCTGCTCTTGCTAGCGGGCAAGCGGTCAAACGCGTGGGGCCACTGGCTCGGCGTCCTCGCGTCCGGTTCGACCTTCGTCGTGGGCCTCGGAGCCTTCATCGAGATGCTCGGACTTGATGCGGAAGAACGCGCAACCAGCGTGCACTTGTTCTCGTGGATCCCGGGCGATGCACTCAATCTCGATGCCGGACTGCTCGTTGACCCGTTGTCGCTGACCTTTGTCCTGCTCGTTTCGTTCGTAGGCACGCTCATTCACGTGTACTCGGTCGCGTACATGGAGCACGACGCGAACCGGCGAATCTTCTTCGCCTACCTCAACCTTTTCGTCGCGTCGATGCTGCTACTCGTCCTTGCCGACAGCTACCTGTTGCTCTTTGTCGGTTGGGAGGGTGTCGGCCTCGCCTCCTACCTGCTCATCGGGTTCTGGAACCACAAGCGCGAATACGCCACGGCTGCCAACAAGGCGTTCTTTGTGAACCGCATCGGCGACATCGGCTTGATTCTCGCGATGGGCCTCATGTTCACCTATCTGGGCGGAGTGGACTTCGAGACCGTGTTCGCCGCCGCACCCGAGGCGTCGGTCGGCGTGCTCACCGCGATCGGCCTCACGCTCTTGCTCGCGGCGTGCGGCAAGTCTGCCCAATTCCCCCTGCAGTCCTGGCTCGGCGATGCCATGGCAGGTCCCACGCCGGTATCCGCGCTCATTCACGCGGCGACCATGGTGACCGCCGGCGTGTACCTCATCGTCCGTTCGGCACCCATCTTCGACGGTGCTCCCGACGCCCGGGTTGTCGTCGCCATTGTTGGCGCGATCACACTCCTGCTCGGGGCGCTCATCGGCATGGCGAAGGACGATCTCAAGAAGGCGCTGGCGGCGTCAACCATGTCGCAGATCGGCTACATGATGCTCGCCGCGGGACTCGGGCCCGTCGGCTACGCCTTTGCGATCTTCCACCTCGTCACGCATGGCTTCTTCAAGGCTGGCATGTTCCTCGGCGCGGGATCCGTCATGCACGGAATGCGCGATCAAGTCGACATGCGACGATTCGGCGCCCTGCGCACATCGATGGTCGTCACGTGGGCGACGTTCGGCCTTGGGTGGCTCGCCATCCTTGGCATTCCGCCGTTCTCGGGTTACTTCTCGAAGGACAAGATCATTGAGGCAGCGTTTGTGGGAGAGGGATGGCACCCGTGGGTGTTTGGCTCTGCGGCGCTGGTCGGCGCCGGCCTCACTGCGTTCTACATGTCGAGGTTGTTCTTCATGACCTTCCACGGCAAGGCCCGCTGGACCGATGACCAGCACCCGCACGAGTCCCCGAAGCTGATGACGATCCCCATGATGATCCTCGCCGTCGGCTCCGCCTTCCTTGGTCTGATCCTCGCGACGGGTGACCGATTCGTGACATGGCTGGAACCGGTGACCGGACACGCGGAAGAGCACGAACCCGTCATCGCGGTTCCAGTTCTCATCGCTGCGACCCTCGTCTTGGTCGCGCTCGGCCTCTTGGCCGCCTGGCGCAAGTACGGCACGGCCGACGTGCCAACCGAACCGCCAGCCGCGTCGCTTGCCACGATCGCCGCCCGCAACGACATGTTCCAAGACTCCGTCAACCGGGCGGTGTTCGAGCGCCCCGGCACGCACCTGACCCGTACGCTCGTCTACGCCGACACGGCGATCGTTGACGGTGCCGTCAACGGCGAGGCCGCGTCAATCGCGAAGACCGGCGAAGTCGTGCGGCGACTGCAAACGGGACAGGTGCGTTCATACGCCGCACTCATGCTCGTGGGGCTTGCGACCATCGTCATCATCGCGGTTGTGGGAGGTAACTAGCCGATGTTTCCCTTCCTGACCGTCCTCACGGTCCTCCCGCTCGTGGGCGCTGGCGTGATCTTCGCACTGCCAGCTGGTGCGCGCGCGCGTTCACGCGACGTCGCGCTCGTGTTCACGCTCGCCGAGCTCGTGCTTGCCGTCGCGCTGTTTGCACAATTTGACACGTCCGACGCGGGCGCCATTCAGTTCGGCGAAGTCCACGCTTGGATTCCGCAAATTGGCGCGAGCTGGGCACTCGGAGTCAACGGCATCGGGCTGTCGATGGTCCTGCTCGCCGCGATCCTCACTCCGCTTGCCATTCTGGGCACGTGGAACGAGGACACCGACCCGTCACAACGTGCCAAGTACGTTGGCCTCATCTTGCTGTCGCAGGCCTTTATGATTGGCATCTTCGCGGCTCGCGACGTCTTCTTGTTCTACGTGCTGTTCGAGGCGATGCTCATCCCGTTGTACTTCCTCATCGGGTGGTTCGGCGGTGTGCAGCGACGGTACGCGGCGGTGAAGTTCCTCATCTTCTCCCTCGTCGGCGGCCTTGTCATGCTCGTGGGCGTCGTGGCGCTGTACTTCCACGGTCCGGGCGGCTCGCAGGCGTTCCTCACCGATAACCTCACGGGCCTCACGTTGTCGACCACCACCGAGCGACTCTTGTTCCTGTCGTTCTTCATTGCGTTCGCGATCAAGGCGCCGATGGTTCCCGTGCACACGTGGCTGCCAACGGTCGCGGAGAATGCGCGCGCGGGAACCACGGCCTTGCTTGTCGCCGTTCTCGACAAGATCGGCACGTTTGGCATGCTCACCCTGTGCCTCGTGCTGTTTCCCGACGCGGCTCGCTGGGCCGCGCCCGCCATTCTCATCTTCGCGGTCATCTCCGTCATCTACGGTGCCGTGCTCGCGATCGGGCAACGCAACATGCTGCGGCTCGTGTCGTTCACCTCGGTCTCCCACTTCGGCATCATGGTGCTCGGTATCTTCGCCTTCCAGCAGACGTCCGTTGAGGGCGCGGCTCTGTACATGTTCAACCACGGACTGTCGACCGGCGCACTGTTCCTCGCCGTCGGATTCCTCATCTCGCGCTACGGCTCCGCAGACGTCATGGATTACGGAGGACTGCAACGGGTGATTCCGGTGTTCGCAGGAACGTTCCTCGTCATCGGCCTTTCCGCGCTCGCGCTGCCCGGCTTGTCGCCGTTCATCTCAGAGATCATGGTGCTCATTGGCGCCTTCGAAGTGGTGCGCGTCGGCGTGATCGTCTCCGCTGTCGGCGTTGTGCTCGCGGCGTTGTATGTACTCCTGACGTATCAGCGAGTGTTTACGGGGCCGCCACGCGA
>JAHEMW010000117.1 GCA_024643505.1 Demequinaceae bacterium | reverse complement strand
TAGCTCAGTTGGCGCAGCGCCGCGGCGTGAAACGTGCGCGCTTGGACTCCGGGCACGCCGAGGCTGCGCAGCCGCGTCCGCATCTCCCCTGCCGCGCGGGCCGTGAACGTGACGGCAAGCACGGCCTGAGGGTTATAGGCGTTCACGGTCACGCCGTACGCGATGCGATGCGTGATGGCGCGCGTCTTTCCGGTTCCCGCGCCAGCGAGCACACACACCGGCCCATGGAGAGCGGTCGCGACGTCTCGTTGCTCGTCATCGAGGGCATCGAGAATCGCTTCTGCTGACATGTGAGGCATTGTGTCAGGGCCGCCCGACACTCATGTGCGCATGAGCCGACCTAGGGGATATCGCCGCCGAACCAGTCCTCCATGAGGCGTCGCGCGATCGAGCCGCGGGGAGCGACGACGATGCCCTCGTCCGAGATGAGGCCGGGCAACTCCTCACGAGAGACGAATCTCGCTTCGGTGATCTCCGTGCCGTCGACACGGATATCTGTCGACGCGACGCGACCGGTGAACGCCACCATGACCGACGCGGGAAACGGCCATGGCTGTGACGCGACATAGACGAGGTCCGTCACGTCGAGTCCCGATTCCTCGCGAACTTCGCGATACGCGGCCTGTTCAAAGCTCTCCCCGGGCTCGACGTAGCCCGCGAGGTGCGAGAAACGGCGGGGCGACCAATACGCGGCATGCGCCAGCAGCAGTCGGTCCTCCTCGTCGGTAATCGCGATGATCACGGCGGGGTCCGTGCGCGGGAAGTGGTCACGACCGTCGCGGTCGCATCGACGCACCCAGCCTCCATGCGTCGGCACAGTCACGTCGCCGCACACCGAGCAGCGCGGGTGGTTCGCGTGCCAGGTGGCGAGGGCCACGGCAGTCGACGCGATCTCGCGCTCGCGAGCTCCGTCGACTCCCCTGCCCGACGCCGAGACGAGGAAGTCCCGCAGGCCGACCATCCTCTCGCCCCCGATGCCGTCGTCGTTCCTGCCGACGTTGGGGTCACGCGGCACCACCGCAGCCAGGTCGCGATTGCCGTCACGTCCCAGGTAAACCACAAGTTCAGCGTCAGGGCGGTTGAGCGGCGAGACCTCGACGAGCGCTCCATCAACGGTGAGCACAGACCCGGAGTGCACGACCACCGCAGTGCAGGCGTCAAGATCCGCACTATCACGTCGCTCCGCCGCACGATCAATGTGCAGCGGCGAAGCGAGGTTCCAAGGAGTTCCCACGTTCACACGGTACGTCACCGCCGGCGGCGTGGAGCGTGGCGCCGTGGTGGTTTTGGTTCTACCGTGAGTCCGTGCCTCGCTCGCCGCTCGCTCTCGCCGCCCTGGCGTCTGTCGCAGTCCCCGGACTCGACGTCTACGACGTGCTTCGCAGCCCGAACACGGACACCGACTTCGACGTGGTCGTGGTGAAGGATTCGACGGGCAAGCGCTGGATCGTGCGCGCGCCGCGGCGCGCTGCCGCTGGCGCCGCGCTTGAGGCGGAGCAGGGCTTGCTGCTCGCGCTCGGCCGAGCGCGCGAAACCGGTCTCATTGATTTCGACGTTCCGCAGCCAGTCGGGGCGGCCTCGCTCGGTCGCGACGAGGGGCGTGCCATCGTCTATACCGAGGTTCGCGGGGCACCGCTCGTACTGGCGGGACTGCGCGCAGGCCCCGGACTTGCGGCATCCGTCGGCGCCGCCCTCGCCCAGGTTCACGAGCTTCCCATCAGCCTGATTGACGATCAGGGCCTTCCCACCTACACGGCTGAGGAATACCGCGAACGCAGACTTGCGGAACTGGACGCCGGCATCCAAACCGGCAAGGTTCCGCCGCGACTGGCAGACCGTTGGGAACGCCAGTTGGAGAACATCTCGTGGTGGAGGTTTGACCCGACCGTCGTTCACGGCGACATGGGCGAGCACCAAATCGTGGTGGCCGATGCGCTCGTGGCAGGAATCATGGACTGGATGGACGCTCGCGTCGCCGATCCGGCCGACGACCTCGCGTGGCTCGTCGCTGCGGCCCCGACGGATGTCGTCGACTCGATCGTTGAGGCGTACACGGTGCGTCGGCGAGAACTTCGCGATCCGCACCTCATGGATCGGGCGCGACTCGCGTCAGAACTCGCGCTGCTGCGATGGCTGATGTACGGGGTGCGCACCGAAAGTCAGGACATCATCGCCGACGGCGAAGGGATGCTGCTCGACCTCGACACGCTGCTTGCCGACAGCGAGGGCGAGCGAGCGTAGCGGGCGGAATTTCGCGACCGGTGGCCTGTCAGACAGGTCCGGCGCTGCCCGTGCCCATCACGAGGTCCTCAATCTGTGCGCGGTCGAGCGTGCGGTCAGGCCACACGGTGACGTTGTGGGCGACGTAATGGAACGCCGCGTCGACCTGTGAGACATCGATGCCTTTCCAGATCGCCCACGCGAGCCGGTAGGTAGCGAGCTGCACCTCGCGCGCTGCGCGGTCCGCCGCATCGCGCGGCGGGGCGCCGGATTTCCAGTCGACGATCGTCACGTGCTTAAGACCCCGACCCGGTGGAAATACCGCGTCAATGCGGCACCTGATGGTCACAGGGCCGACCGGGAAGTCGACGTCGACCTCGACCGCGATTGGCGTTCGCTCCGCCCACGTCGAAGCCTGGAAAGCCGCCCGCAGGCTCGTGAGATCCGAAGCCTCGGCCTCCTCAGGTTCGTCAATCGTTACGCCAGGCTCGAGCATCGACCCGTGGCCGAAATAGGCTTCAATCCACGCGTGCATGGCGCTACCGCGCGCCGACGCCCGGGTCGGTTCGGTAGGCAGCGGCCGCCGCAAATTCAGCGCAAAAGCGTCACGGTCGCGGGTCATTGATACGAGGTCCGACGCGCTGAGATGGATGGGGACAGACAGCTCGCGCGACGCGCGGCCCCGCTCGACGCGCTCCGCGACGATGGCGCGCAGTTCACGAGCCAACGGCAGGTCGTCGTTCCACGTGCCATCGCCATCGGCGAGCGCCTCGCGAACCTCGCGCGCAAGCTCCCGACGCGTGACCTGCGCGGCACTCGCCGGTCGCGGCCACTCCTCGACGCGGCCGACGGGCGGCGGGACCGTCGCGGGCGAGTCTGGGATCACCCACTGCATGCCGTCGATGACGCCGGATTCGACGAGGGCCGAAACGAACGACGACGGAGTCGTGGGAGTCTTTCGCGTCGTCACCGCCGCGGCACTCAGGTGGACGTAGGTGCGCGCGCGGGTCAGCGCGACGTAGAAGAGCCGACGTTCCTCGGCGATAGCGTGGCGGCCCGCCGCCTCACGAAAGTCAGTAACCGAGGACGCGAGTTCCGCGTGGTCGCGCGCGCCACGCCACTGCCACTGCGGAAGGTCAGCGCGATCGGATCTGAGCTCCCAAGGCAAGGCGCCCGTGTGCCCGAGCCATCCGGTGTCCGAATAGAACGGGGTGCTCGCGCTCGGAACGGACACTTTGGGGAAGTCTCCGTCTTGGAGACCAGGAATGGAGACGATGTCCCATTCAAGACCTTTCGCGGCGTGCACCGTCAAGACCTGCACGACGCCCGGCTGCGCGTCGGCGCCGGGCAGGTCGAGCCCGTCTTCGTGGATGCGCGCAGCATCGAGCCAGGCGAGAAACGCGCCCAACGTTGGTCGCGACAGGCCCCGGGAAAATGATCGTGCGGCGTCAATGAAGGTATCCATGTGCTGCCCAGCGTTCGCGCTTGCGCGCGCCACAGCCGACTCGATGTCGAGGCCATACGCACGCTCGGCGAACAAGATCAGCTCCGCGACAGGCAGGTACGCATGGCGACGGATCGTGTCGACTACCGCGCGGAGCCCTTCGAGGCGAGCGTAGGCAATATCCGTCAGGGCGTTTCCATCGCGTGACACCCAGCCGTGGGGCGGCAGGTCAGCGAGGGCATCAACAATGCTCGGCTCGACTTCGCGCGATTCCCGAGGGCCGGCCTCGTGTTCAGCCCATGCGTGCAATGCGGCGAGGTCGGATGCTCCAAGCGAGACTCGTTCCGACGTGAGGAGCCGCATGAGCGAGTCCCCGCGAGATGGGTCGTGGGCGACTTCCAACAGCGCGACGACATCGGCCACCTCGGGGGTGTCGAGCAGGCCGCCGAGTCCAGCGACCTCGACAGCGACGCCTTCTCGAACCAGCGCGTCGACAATGGGACCGAACTGCACTCGGCGCCGACACAACACCGCCGCCGTGGCGTGCGGTCCAAGCTCCGCGCGGCGGGAGAGGATGAAGGAAGCGATCGCGTCTGCTTCACTGTCGAGGTCGTCGGCGATCGCGGCGCTCACTCCCTCACGCGCACGCTCCGGCTCCGGAACGCCTAGTGCTGCGCTGCGCGAACGAAGCGGCTCAACGTGCACAGGAGCAGCCGCTCGCAACTCGGCGGCGGCGGCGTTCGCCACATCGAGTACCGCGGCCTCATTGCGCCACGACACTGAGAGTGTCTGCCGTGCGACCCGGTGAGCCCCGTAGCGGCGGACAAACTCCGCGAGGGCATTCGCCGACGCTCCGCGGAAGCCGTAAATCGCCTGATTCGGGTCGCCAACTGCCATAACAGAGTGAGACGTGCCGAAGAGCCGCTCGAACAAGTCGATCTGCGCCATCGACGAGTCCTGGAACTCGTCAAGCAGGACCGCCCGATACCGACTGCGCTCGATCGCTTGGACCACTGGAAGCGCAGCAAGCACGCCTG
>JAHEMW010000027.1 GCA_024643505.1 Demequinaceae bacterium | reverse complement strand
TGGGGTTCATGGTCGTCTTCACCGCGTTCGGACTCCTGTTCGGAGCAGTAAACGCGGGCCTGCAGGCGTCGATCCTGCCGTACGTGTCATACGTGACCGTCGCACTCGGGATCCTCGTCGTCGCGCTCGGGTTCGTGCTGCTGATCCGCGGTGAACTGTCCGGCCCGGGATTGCGATTCGGGTCGCGTGCGCCAAGAGGCACGTTTGCGTCTCAGGTCGTCTATGGCGCGTCTTTCGCGGTCGCGTCGCTGAGCTGCACCATTGGCCTGTTCCTCGCCGTCGTCTCTCAAGCCCTCGTCGCGACAAACCCAGCGGCGGCAATTGCGCCGTTCGTGATCTACGCGCTCGGAATGGGCACCTCCGTCGTGGCGGTGTCGCTCATCGCGGCTTTTGCCGGCGCCGGTGCGGCTTCGGCGCTCAGACGACGGACGCCCATGCTCATGCGCGTCGGCGGCGTCATCATGGTGCTTGCTGGGATCTACGTCACGGTGTTCGGATTGGCCGAGATCCTCCCGCAATTTGGCATCACCGCGCTTGACTCGGTGCTCACGACGACGTCGCGCTGGCAAGGAAGCGTCGCGACAGCGATCGATTCCTGGGGAACCCCCGTGCTGATCGTCATCGCAGTTGTCACCGCGCTCGCGGCGACGTGGGTTTCGCTTGCCGGGCGGCGCCGCTAGCTGTTTGCGAGCTGAGTGGCGCGTTCAAGGATCGCCTCACGGCCGAGACTTCCCGACACGGTGGAGATCGTCCCGTCATCATTGATGAACGCAAACGCCGGCTGCGACGCAACGCCGAATGACGACCACACGGTTCCGTCGTCGTCGAAGAGGTGGTCGAAACCGCCGACGCCGTACTGCGTGATGAAGCTCTCCGTGGACGCGAGGTCAGCGCGTCCGGCCACGCCAATGAGCGTCACACCCGCGGGAAGATCCGCCGCCGCTTCAGCGACATCAGGCGCTTCCGCGCGACAGTTTGGACACCACGAGGCCCAGAACCACAGCACCGTGTCTCGCCCTGCCAACGAGGCTCCCTCGAAGGCGGCGCCGGTCGAGACGACCGTCGCTGAGAAGTCCAGTTCCGCGGGCGTCGATGCTTCGCCAGAGGGCGCGGCGGCGCCGGAGGCTGGCACGTCCGCTCCCGGAGCCTCAGTTCGCTCAGGCTGAGCTGTCGCGGTACAACCCGCGAGAATCATCATTCCGAGCACGGCACACGCCGCGTAGGTTCGGTTTCGCATGAACTCGTTCCTCTCTGCGCGCGCATCCGCGACGTTATTGGAAAGGGATTCGGAGCCGAACTGCGCGTGGATGGGGTCTAGAGATCGTGAGGCATATCCGCGAAGTGCGCAACGTCCTTGCGGAAGGCAACGGCGATCGTGTCCGTGGGGCCCGCGCGGTGCTTGGCGACGATAAAGTCCGCCTCTCCTGGACGCGCGTCGCGGTCGTAGGCGTCTTCACGGTGAAGCAAGATCACGATGTCTGCGTCTTGCTCAATCGAGCCCGACTCGCGCATGTCTGACAGCATCGGCCGCTTGTCGCCACGCTGTTCGGGCCCACGGTTGAGCTGCGAAATGGCAATGACCGGAACGCCCAACTCCTTGGCGAGCAGCTTGAGCGCACGCGAGAACTCGCTCACCTCCTGCTGGCGGGACTCGACTTTGCGTCCGGAAGACATGAGCTGCAGGTAGTCGATAACGACGAGACCAAGCGAATGCTGCTGTTTGAGGCGACGGCATTTGGCGCGGATCTCCATGAGCGACATATTGGGGCTGTCGTCGATGAACAACGGCGCCTTCGCTATCCGCGCTGCGGTGCGAGCGAGGCTCTCCCAGTCGTTGGGACCCATCGGTCCCTTCGTGAGTTTCGTGAGCTTCACACCGGACTCAGCAGACAACATTCGCTTGGTGATCTCCTCGCGACTCATTTCGAGCGAGAAGATGACGGAAGCGGTGTTCGCCTTGATCGCCGCGCTGCGCGCGATGTCAAGGCCGAGCGTCGACTTTCCGATTGCTGGCCGCGCGGCGATGACGATCATCTGACCGGCTTGCAGGCCGCCGGTCAGGTCGTCGAGACCGCGGAATCCCGTGGGTACGCCGAGCATGGCGCCGTCGCGACTGGTGGCGGCGTCGACCTCGGAGAGCGTGCGCTCCATGAGGTCTGCGATCGGCAGGTAGTCCTCGGAATTGCGCCGCTCCGTCACCGCGAAGATCTCACTTTGTGCGCTGTCGACAACGTCGTCGACCTCCGCACCGTCCGCGTCATAGCCCATCGCCGCGATCCGTGTGCCAGCCTCAACGAGCCGACGTAGGACGGACTGCTCGCGCACCAGTCGCGCGTAGTAGCCGGCGGACGCCGCCGACGGAACAATCGCGATCAAGGTGTGCAGGTACTCAGCGCCGCCAATCCGGGCAAGCGCGCCAGTACGGTGCAGTTCTGCGCCGACGGTCAGCGCATCTACCGGGTTGCCAGAGTTGTACAGCGCGACGCACACGTCGAAGATGGTTTCGTGTGACGGGCGGTAGAAGTCGTCTGCCCTCACGACTTCGATGACGTCCGCCATCGCGTCCTTTGAGAGCATCATTGACCCGAGCACCGACTGCTCGGCCTCGACGTTCTGCGGCGGCAGACGATCGTAGGTGCCGGCGGGCGCGCCGTAGGCCGCGGCCAACTCCTCTACAGACAACGACGTCCCCCTCAAAGATCCCACCACGCCAGGTCACTCGCCATGCGTGCTTACGAGCAACTCCAGTGTCGCTCGCGGGTCTGACACGTCAATGTAGGGCTCGCGCGCCATGCCGCAAAGTGGGGACACAGCAGTCCTGGTGAATATCTGCCCGAAAGGTGTGGAAAGCTCACGGGAATCCGTGGATGACCTGTGCACGTCACGCGTCGCGGCCTGTGGACACCAATGTGTACAAGACCGTGGATTTGTCCCGCGCAGCCCACTTAGCAGGCATTATTCTTACCTGAGGGTTGGGGAAAAGTCTCTCAGACAATGTTCCTGGCGTGTCGCCCCTTGGCGTGTCTCGCCGATCGCAGCGACGCGCAGACGACTCGCGGCCCGGACCCACGAAGGGCCGGGCCGCGAGTATCCGCGTCAGTGTGCGGCGACGACGTGGATGTCGACCTTCGCCACGACGCCGTCGTGAAGGGCGACGTGCACCTGGTACTCGCCGAGGGCCTTGATCGGCTGAGCGATCTGGATGCGGCGCTTGTCGA
The DNA here is from genome assembly GCA_024643505.1 of Demequinaceae bacterium. GTDB lineage: Bacteria > Actinomycetota > Actinomycetes > Actinomycetales > Demequinaceae > Demequina. Next base: position 15,010 of record JAHEMW010000027.1, on the reverse strand, counting down.
CAGACGCGCGCGCGCCGATCGCCGCGGCGATGTCCGCTGGCGTGACCGCCCCGAACAGACGCCCAGACTCGCCGGCCTTCGCCGGGACGATCACGGGGTTCGCCTGCAAAGCGTCGCGTGCCGCATGTGCGTCTTCGACGCTAGCGATCTCTTTGGCACGGCGCGCCTTACGCATCGCGTCAATCGACTTCTCCGCACCCGCCGACCACGGCGTGGCGAGCTTGCGCGGGACCAAGTAGTTGCGTGCATATCCGTCCTTGACGTCGACGACGTCCCCGGCGATGCCCAGCCCCGATACCTCATGCGTGAGGATGACCTTTGCCATGTCTGCCCCCTCTAGCGGCCGGAGCCGGCGTACGGCAGGAGAGCCATCTCGCGCGCGACCTTGATCGCGCGAGCGATTTCGCGCTGCTCCTGAACGGTGACTCCGGTGACGCGACGCGAGCGGATCTTGCCGCGGTCGGAGATGAACTTACGCAGCAGCGCGGTGTCCTTGTAGTCGATCTTCTGGACCTTGGCGGCCTTCAGCGGATTGACCTTCTTGCGCGGCTTGCGAATGTCGTGCTTAGCCATGTGTGAACTCCTGAGTGAAAAGAATGTACGTGTCTAGAACGGGGGCTCGTCCGACGCGGGCGCCGACGCCCACGGATCGTTTGCCGAGCCACCCGACGGTGCCGAACTGCCTCCCGAGAAGCCGCCGCCTGCGCCGCCGCCACGCTGCGACCGCGTCACCTTTGCGGTGGCGTAGCGAAGCGAAGGGCCGACTTCGTCGACCTGCATCTCGGTGACCGTGCGCTTCTCGCCGTTGGTCTCCCATGAACGCGATACGAGACGACCCGTCACCAGGACACGCATGCCCTTCGTGAGCGACTCGGCGACGTTCTCGGCTGCCTCACGCCACAGCGAACAGCGCATGAACAGCGTCTCGCCGTCCTTCCACTCGTTCGACTGCCGGTCGAACGTGCGAGGGGTTGATGCGACCGTGAAGTTGACAACCGCGGCGCCGGAAGAGATGAATCTCAGCTCCGGGTCGCCTGTGAGGTTGCCAATCACGGTGATCTGCGTGTCGCCTGCCATGGTTGTCCTTCGAGTTTCGTGTGCGTGTGGTGAGAGTCGGGAGTAGCGACCGGACTAGTGAGCGTCCGGACGAAGCAGCTTGGTACGGAGAATCGCCTCGTTGAGACCGAACTGGCGCTCGAGCTCCTTAGCGGTTCCAGATTCAGCCGTGAAGTTGATGACGGCATAGATGCCGTCATTGCGCTTCTTGATGGGATACGCGAGGCGGCGGCGGCCCCAGATGTCGAGCTTGTCGACGGTGCCGCTGTTGCCCGTGATCACTGACAGGTACTTCTCGAGCGAAGGCTGAACCGTCCGCTCGTCAACCTCAGGGTCAAGGATGACCATCATTTCGTACTGGCGCATGAATACCCACCTCCTCTGGACTCATTCGGCCACGGACGTTCCGTGGCAGGAGGGTGTCGCTAGTAGTGGCACGGCTCCCGAAACCGGGGCGCCAATGAGCCACGAGGGACAAGGGTACCTCGCATGCTGGCGTCGTGGAAACGGGCTGTGGAAGGCGGGCGGAGAGGGTCGCCGATAGGCTCGCTTTGTGAGCGCCAACGCTGGAGATGTCACCGAGATCAGTGCCGATCGTCTCGAGCAACTCGCGCATGACGCTGACCGGAGCGTTCCGGTCGAACAGTCGCGAGTGTGGGACCGGTTCGACGCGGCGACCGCGGGGCGCACGCCTTGGCGGCGGGTCGCATGGGCAGTCGAGGGCCATGTGCGCGCAGTCATCTCTTTGACCGAACACGCCGGCCGCGGCTTCACGTTCCTGTGGGCGAAGCACGGCCCGGTGTGGCTCGCCGAGCCAACCGACGCCGATGAGCGGGCGCTGCGAGATGCCCTCCGGGCTTATGTGGCTGCCGAGGCCCCGCACGTGTCGTTCATTCGGCTTCACGCACAGCGCGAAGCCAGCGACGTGCGGCCGCTCCTTCAAACGGTCACGTATGACGAGACCGTGCTCGTCGACCTTTCGGCTGGCGAGGACGCGATGATGGCGGCAATGAGTCGCACGGGGCGCAAGAAGCTACGACGAACGCTACGCGACGAGGGCTTTGCGCTGAGTGAAGAGCGCGGGATCTCGAGCGAGGGATTCGCGGAGCTCTATGCGATCTACGCGGAGACCGCGAAGCGCGATGGCTTCGGAATCTTCCCTGCGGAGACCTATCACGGCATGCTCGGCGCGCTCGCGGACGCGGCGCGACTGTGGGTAGCCCGCCGCACCGATGATGCCGGCTCGCCGGGGCGCGCAGTGTCGTGGGTGATCTCAACGGTGTACGACGGGGTCGGCCAGGACTACTACGGTGCGTCGAACGAGGAAGGTCTTGAGACCAACGCAGCACTACGCCTCAAGTGGCACATCCTGACATCCCTCGCGGCGGAGGGCGCACGCTTGTACGACATGATGGGCGTCGGTTCCGAGCGATCCCCGCAGCTGATGGGGGTGCGGCAGTTCAAGGAGCAGTTCGGCGACGCGGTGCCGACCGCTCCGTCGTGGGATGTTCCCGTTCGCCGCACGCGCTACCGCCTGCTCACGTGGGCGCTCGCGGCGAAGCGCGCGCTGCGGCGTTAGCCGCTCGCGACTAGTTCTGCTGACCTGGCGGGACCGACGGCTGCGGACTCGGAGTCGGTTTCGGCGTCTTGGAGGGCTTGGGCGCCTCCGAGGGCTGCGGTTGTGGCGTCGGCGTGGGCGACGGCGACGGCTCGGAAGACACCACGTCCCCGATGAAGGCCCTCCGCGGGAACTGCACGACGTCGGTCCCCTCAAGGATCGGGCCCATCATCCAGGTGAAGATCCGCACCGGAATCGAGCCACCGGTGATCGCCTGGAAGCCACCGAACGGTGTGATCGGCTCGACGGATCCGTCCTCGCCAACCTGGTAGAGGACGACCGCGCCAACGACCTGTGGCGTGTATCCGACGAACCATGCGGACTGGTTGTCGTTCGACGTACCAGTCTTGCCCGCGAGCGGGCGACCGAGTTCACGAGCGAAGGTGCCGGAACCCTTCTGAACGACCTGCGTCATCGCGTAGGTCGCCTCCGACATGACATCGGCCTGGAATTGGCGCTCCCGCACGACCTCGTGCGTATAGACCTCGTTGCCCTGGCTGTCGGAAACGGTTTCGACGATGAACGGCTCGGTGCGCATGCCCTGCGCGGCGAACGTCGCATACGCGTGTGCCATGTCGACAAGATGCGGGGAGGCGGTGCCGAGGACGTTGGCGGCGTTGTCTTCGAGGCCAGGAGTGGTCTCCGGAACGCCCGCACGGATGGCGACCTCCTTCACCGCGGCCGGGCCGACATCCTGGGCGAGCTGCGCATAGACCGTGTTCACGGAGTCCTGGGTGGCGCGAATGAGGTTGATGTAGCCGTAGCTCGCGTTGGCGAAGTTGCGGACCTTGTTGTCGAAGCCCGGAATCGTCATGTTGTTGTTGCCCAGGTATGTCGATTCGAGCGCGATGCCGCTCTCGAGGCCCGCGACGAGTGCAAACGGCTTGAAGGTTGAACCTGCTTGCGCGATGTCCTGAGTCGCGGCGTTTCGCTGAATCTTCACGTAGTCGGCTCCGCCATACATCGACATGATCGCCCCGGTGTCGGGGTTAAGCGTGATGGCGCCGACGCGCAGATTCGGCGCGTGGTCCTTCGGCATCTTCGCGACTGCTTGCTGGGTGGCGACCTGCGACGCACGGTCGATCGTCGTCACGATGCGGTAGCCGCCGGTCTCGATGTCGTCCTGAGTGATTCCGGTCTGCGCGGAGACCTCTTCAATCGCGGTGCGCAGGAGGTAACCCTTCGGACCGCCATACACGTCCGTGTTGCGATAGTCGACGGTCTCGGGGAACACCGCGGCCGTGCGCTCCGCCTGCGTGATAAATCCGCCCTCGAGCATGCCGTCGAGCACGTAGTTCCACCGGTAGCGGGCTTGCGTCGGGTCCACCGCGGGATCCCAGGCCGACGGCGCCGGCACGATCCCCGCGAGCAGCGCCGCTTCGGAGATCGACAGCGAGGCAGCACCCTTCTTGAAATATTGCCGAGCCGCGGTCTCGATGCCGTACGCGCCGCGGCCAAAGTAGATCGTGTTCATGTAGTTCCCGAGCACGGTCTCTTTGTCCTGCTGAGAGTCAATCTTGAGCGCGAGCAGCGCTTCCCTGACCTTGCCCTTGACGTCGGTCGTGGTTTGGCCAACGTAGTAGCGCTCGACGTACTGCTGCGTGATAGTGGACCCGCCCTGCTTCTCGCCCTTGACGATCGTCTTGTACAGAGCGCGGGTCATGCCCGCAAAGTCGACGCCGGGGTTCGTGTAGAAGCTGCGGTCCTCGGCGGCAACGAGCGCATTTGGCACGTAGGCGGGCACGGAATCGAACGCGACGACCTCGCGGTCGGCGACGCCGAGCCGACCCATGACTTGCTTGCCGTCCGCGAAGTAAAGGGTGGAGGACTGCGCGGAGGCGAAGTCATCCGGCGCCGGGATCTCCAGCTTGGCGTAGTAAATACCCACGCCGATCGCGCCGACAACGAGCGTCGCGGCACCTGCGAGCAGGGCGTAGATGCCCACTCGCTTGGTGATGCGACGCCAGCGCGGCAGGTCGGCCCCCTTGGCCTGTGGCGGCTTGCCAGAGCCGGAACCCGAACCCCCGCCCTTCGTTGCCGTCGCAGGCGTGGCACGAACGGCCCTGCGCGTCGGCTGCGGCGCGGTGGGCGCCGTGCCTGGTCGCGTGGAAACGCGCTTAGGGGCGTTGGGACGGTCGGTCACGGTTCTCACCCTACGAAGTCATGTCTGTTTCGGCGCGGCCGACGGCTGACGGTCGCGTTCCCGAACGGGCGGACGCGACGCGCGTTCAACGCTTCGCGAGCCAAGAAGGTGCCCATTGCGGGATTTTTTGGCGAGAACTTGCGTTCGCCGCCAACGTCATATACGTTACTCGATGTATCGCACCGATACAACTTCTTGCTACACCACACCGATACATCGAGGGGGAATGGTGACCAAGACTGACGTCCTGTCACTCGCGATCCTCGGCATGGTCGCGGAACAACCTTTGCACGGCTACCAGATCCGCAAGCGGCTGGGCGCCGAGCTCGGGCCGTTTCGCGCCCTTAGCTATGGATCGCTTTACCCATGCCTCAAACGCATGGTTGCGGACGGCCTGCTCGTCGCCGAGGGTGAGGACTCCTCGGCCGCGTCGGCGTCTCGTCGGTCACGCATTGCCTACGCGCTGACCGCGGACGGCAAGGCGCGGCTAGACGACGAACTGTCGTCCTCAGGCTCTGGGGCGTGGGACGACGACGCGTTTGACGTCCGCTTCTCGATGTTTGGGAAGACGGACTCGGCGACCCGGTTGCGCATCCTCGAAGGACGCCGCACACGACTCGCGGAGCGGCTCGACGAGGTGTCCACCTCCATGCAGCGGGTGCGCGATCGTCACGACGCGTATACGGCAGAACTGCACCGACACGGGCTCGAACAGGTCGAGCACGAGGTCGCCTGGCTTGACCAACTCATCGAACACGAACGATCCGCGACACGCGGTGACAACTCGACATCCGCCTCGGCGGGAAAGAACTAAGGAGAAATGACCATGGGCAAGCTTCGCGTTGCCATCGTCGGCGTCGGCAACTGCGCGACGTCGCTCATCCAGGGCGTGGAGTTCTACAAGGACGCCGCGGCAGACGAGACAGTTCCCGGCCTGATGCACGTGCAGTTCGGTGAGTACCACGTCTCCGACATCCAGTTCGTGGCGGCGTTTGACGTCGACTCACTGAAGGTCGGCAAGGAACTCGTCGAGGCGACTCAGGCGTCCGAGAACAACACCATCAAGATCTGTGACGTCCCGAAGACGGACATCCAGGTCCAGCGTGGCGTGACGCTCGACGGCCTCGGCAAGTACTACCGGATGACGATCGAAGAGTCCGACGAGACCCCGGTTGACGTCGTCCAGGTGCTCAAGGACACCGAGGCCGACGTCCTCGTGTGCTACCTGCCCGTCGGCTCCGAAGAGGCCGCCAAGTTCTATGCGCAGTGCGCGATCGACGCGAACGTCGCGTTCGTGAACGCACTGCCCGTGTTCATCGCTTCCGACCCCGTGTGGGCCAAGAAGTTTGAGGACGCAGGCGTGCCGATCGTCGGAGACGACATCAAGTCGCAGGTTGGCGCCACGATCACCCACCGCGTGATCGCGAAGCTGTTCGAAGACCGCGGCGTTCGCCTTGACCGCACGTACCAGCTGAACGTCGGCGGAAACATGGACTTCAAGAACATGCTTGAGCGCGACCGCCTCGAGTCCAAGAAGATCTCCAAGACGCAGGCCGTGACCTCGAACCTGTCCGGACCGCTCGCGGGCCTCAAGGACTCGCGCAACGTGCACATCGGCCCGTCCGACTACGTCGCATGGCTCGACGACCGCAAGTGGGCGTACGTGCGCCTCGAGGGTTCCGCGTTCGGCGAGGTGCCGCTCAACCTCGAATACAAGCTCGAGGTGTGGGACTCCCCCAACTCGGCCGGCATCATCATCGACGCCGTTCGCGCCGCGAAGATCGCCAAGGACCGCGGCATCGGCGGACCGATCTTGTCCGCGTCGTCTTACCTCATGAAGTCGCCGCCTGTGCAGGTCGAAGACACGCAAGCGCGCGCCAACGTCGAGGCGTTCATCTCCGGCAGCGTCGAGCGCTAGTCGCCCTCTGAACTCGAAAGCCCGGGCCCCTGCTGATGGGGGGCCCGGGCTTTCGTGCTCGCGGTTAGCGTTCCAGGTGCTTGGGGTCCTCGCCGTACCGGTTCGCGCGCGGCTCGCCGTCGAGCACCGCGATGACGAGCATCACGATGGGCAGCAGCACGATAAACACCGCCCACACCCCCGATCGCCCCGTGTCGTGGATGCGCCTCACGGCGACCGCCCAGTAGGGAATGACAAGCGCGAGCGAGAGCGTGGACGTCATGATGAGCATCGCCCACCCAAGTCCCGAGATGGCGTCAAGGTTGACTGTGGCGTTCGCCGTATCGATCGCGTCCCACACCACGACACCCGTGAATGCCGCCGCCGCCCAGACGATGAAGTTCCCGACGATGAGGAACCACCAAAATTCCGCTCGCCGCGCGCGCGTCCTGAAGTCCGCATACTGCATCAAACCCTTGAAAAACCAGCCGATCGTCACGATTGCCTCCGTCGTTGCCGCGGGCGCGGCGTCCTCGGGAAGTCTAGGCACGAGGGCGAGGCCAGTCACGCACCTATGACAGCGCCGCGATCGCGTCGGCAATCGGAGTGTCGCCGCCAACGAGCTCCCACTGCCCACCGACCGTCGTCGGGGTGTCGAGGACCGCCGCGATCACCGCTGCGACGTCGGCGCGCGGGATCGCGCCGCGCGCGACGACGGGGCCAAGGGTCACACGGCCCGTACCGGGCTCGTCGGTGAGCGCGCCTGGGCGCAGAATGGTCCAGCCAAGTCCGCTGTCTCTGAGTGCCGCGTCGGCCTCGCATTTTGCGGCGACGTACGCGGCCCACACGGGGCCGGCCCCATCGTCGATCGGCTGATCGACACCGATCGCGGAGACCTGGACAAATCGCTCGATCCCCGTCGCGCTCGCCGCCGAAATCGACATCAGTGAACCCCAGAGGTCGACTGTGCGTTTGCGGTCGATGTTGCCGTCTGGTCCGGCACCCGCGCTGAAGACCACGGCGTCGCAGCCTGCGAATGCGACGGCGAAGTCGCCCTCGTCAGCACGTTCGATGTCAAGCCGGCGCGGTTCGGCGCCGAGCGAAGCAAGGTGCCGCATGTGTTCGTCACGTCGCGCGAGCGCCACGACGTTCGTGCCGCGCGCCAGTAGCAACGGCACGAGCGCGAGCGCCACTTTTCCGTGCCCGCCGACGATCGCGACAGATTCAGGCCGCATGGTCATGCCTCAGTACACCACGCCGCCGTCACGACCCCCAGAGTCACTTCTACGTGAGTTGTCTCACTCACCGCGGTGGTCGGGCGGTGCGCCGAAATCGTTGTCGCCGACAGTTCCTGGCAACAGTCCAACGATCAGAGTGACGAGGGGGATGAACAGCCCGACGATTGCGATGGCCCCCGGCAGACCGCAATCCTGGTAGCGGCGCCACGATACGGACAGCCACGGAATGAACAGCGCGAGCGCGGCCGGCACCCACGTCGCGGCGATCACGATGACGAGGACGGGAACGTGGTCCTCTCGAGCTCCCTGCATGCCGATGACGAGCAGTGTCGACATGACGATGGTGATCGCCAAGTACGTGAGCGCGAAGCCCCAAAACTCTCGTCGGCCAGATCGGCCAGTGAACTGGGCGTACTTGCGCCACGCCATCATGAACCCGTGCATGCGTCCTCCCTCGTGCTGTTGACCTCAACCACTCGGGGCGACACGAGAACGACCACTCCGAGTGCTGCGCTCACGGCACCACCCTACGGCGGCCTGTCACGTGCTCGAGCGCGAGGGCGCGCGCACCGCGATCGCCGTGAGCGTTGCGGACGCAAACACGAGGACCGCCGATGCCACCGCCGAGAGCGGGACACCCGCGACCGTCACCGTGTACAGATGCAGGACTCCACGGAATCCCACCGCCGCGAAGCCGATCATTCCAACGACGGCGCACGCCACGCCCACCGCCGCCACCAACGCGCGTCCTGTGCTCGGACCCACGAGTGGACGCCGGCGCCCCGCCCGGTCGAATCGGCGCAGGCCCCACACAAGCCCACCAACGAGGGCCGCGAAGGGCACAAATAGCAGGGCCTTCGACAACCACCACTGGGCAGATCCGCCCGCTGGGGACGTCTCAGGACCGAGCCACCAGGCGAGACCATATGCGGCGACAAGGGCGGTGAAGTGCCACAAGAACGCCGTCATCGCGACGGAACCACCGACGATCACGCCAGCCCACACCCTGCGCCGGCTTAGCCAAACGCCTAAGCCTTCGCGCGCGAGGAGCAGCGCGCCCGCCTGGGCGACCGCGAAAGCGAACAGCGCGATGGTCGGCGGAGCGAGATTCGACAATTCCTCACCTTCGTAGCTGACCATCGCAACGCCGTACGGACCGAGCCCGACGAGGGCGGCGAGCACGAGCGCGCCTCCGACCAGCATCCACGCGCCGAGCCGCCGTGCGCCGACGCGATGCGCCACACCGTCCGCGTAGAAGTACCCGAGTTGGTGAATCGCCAGCCACACGAAAGCGAAGTTAAGCCACTTCACCGGTTCGACGCCGAGGGCGAGTCGCGCGGCGTCGACGGCGACGATCGCCACGACGAGGGCAACGAGCGCGCGGATGCCGAAACGTCGATGCGCCCGCAGCAGCAGCGGCGCGAACGCGGCGGCAATGAGGTAAATGCCGATGAACCACAGCAGCTGGCCGAGGATCTGGAGGACCGCCCCGAACCGTTCGTCTGTTCCAGGAATCGCGTCGACGACGGCGCCTAGAACCATCCACGTGCCAATGTAGACGAGCGCTGGCCTCACCAGTCGGGTGATGCGCGAGATCACGAAATCGGCGTAGCCGCCACCGTTGCGGGCGAGTGAATCGAGCGTCGCCGCGTGTGCGAATCCGCCGACCACGAAGAACACCGGCATGACCTGCAACGCGAGGGTCGCCCACCGCGTCAACGGCTCGATCGCGAGGATATTCGTAAACGACACCCCGGGAACCGCAGGCGACCAGACCACGACAGCCATCAAGAAGTGGCCGATCATCACGCCAATGAGAGACGCGACGCGGAGGAAGTCCGCATATCGGTCGCGCGAAGCCGGCGTCGCATCGACCAAGCGCGTTACCTCGCTCATACCAGCGATGCTATCCGCGGCGCGATCAGAGGCCGCCCTTAGGCTGACCCCATGTCCCTCGCCACCGACCTGCGCGTGCTGTGGCAAGCGAGCGGATTCCGCAAATTGACCTACGCGAGGCTGTTGTCGCAATCCGGCGACGGCATGTTCCAAGTGGGCATCGCGACGGCCTTCTTCTTTGACCCCACGGAGGCGGCAACCTCGCAAGAGATTGCGATCGGGTTCGCCATCCTGCTCGCGCCGTTCACCATCGTCGGCCCATTCGTCGGCCCGCTGATTGACCGTTGGCAGCGCCAACGCATCCTGCTCGTCGGAAACCTCGTGCGGCTCGCACTCGTCACGCTGATCTACCTCGCGGTCGTTGCCGCAGCGCCCACCGTGATCCTGTACGCCCTGGCTCTCGCAGCGCTCTCCGTCAACCGGTTCCTGCTCGCTGCCATGACGGCAGGGATTCCCAAGGTGGTGCCGGAGGCCGAACTACTCGCCGCGAACGCGATTCTGCCGACGCTCGGCACGATTGCCGCTGCCGTCGGCGCCGCGATCGGCGGCGTCGTCGGCATCGTCGCGCCAGGCACCTCGAATTCGTCGGTCGCGCAAGCCGCGCTCGCATTGGCAGGGGTCTTCTTCGGACTGTCGTCGTGGTCCGCAAGTCGCATCGGCTGGAAGGAGCTCGGCCCTGACCGTCCTTTGGAGTCGCTCGCTTTCGTGGCGCAATTGCGGGTACTCGCGTCAGAACTCGCCGACGGCTATCGCTACCTTCGCGCCCGAGTCACTCCTCTCCAAGCGCTCGGGGTCATGGCGATTCAGCGCTTGTTGTACGGCATCTTGTTCGTCGCCGCGATTCTCATGTCTCGCACACTGCTCGGGTCGTCGAGTTCCGCACAGGCGCTCGGAAACTTCACCATCGTGTTGGGATTCGCTGCCATTGGCTTTGGCCTCGCCGCGGTGCTCACTCCGGCATTCGGCCACCGCGTCGACCGCCATAGTTGGGTGGTGTTGTGTCTGGCCGTCGGCGCCGTCGGCCAGACGGCCCTGGCATTGACCACTCAGACGTGGGCGCTGTACGCCGCTGCAGTCGTCGTGAGTTTCGCGGTCCAGGGCGGCAAGATCGCCGTCGACACGATCGTCCAAAGGGACACCGAGGACGAGGTGCGCGGTCGTGCGTTCACTCTGTACGACATGGCATACAACGTCGCTTTCATGGCGTCCGCGGTGATCGGCGCGATCGTGCTTCCCGACAGCGGATACTCGCGCGTCGTCATGGCGTCTCTCGTCATCGTCTACGCGGCCACTGCGGCATGGTTCGCGAGAGCCCCGCGGGTGCCCACGCCGCACCCGCAACCGCCACCCGGACAAAAGTGACATTTGTCTCGCCGCGCCGCGACAACGTTGACTCGACCCGTCGACAGCGGCAACCTAACCCTTGAGGCGTACGTGGGTGCGCCCAGGTGAGGGAGACATGAGACTGCCGCGGCGCGACGAGAGGGGTTTCACCCTGATCGAGCTGCTCGTCGTCATGATCATCATCGGCATCCTCGCCGCGATCGCCATTCCGCTGTTCATCAACCAGCGTCGCAAGGCGGAGGACTCGGCGGCCAGGTCGGACGTTTCGACGCTCGGCAAGGAAATCACCGCAAGCTGGATCGATTCCAACGCGATGGCAGTCGTTGACGTGAACTCAGGCTTCTACACCGTCAACGGGATTGGCGTCGGCAAGGTGTCGCGCAACGTCGAGCTCGGCGACGCCGCGGGCACGAGCCCGTTCGACTGGTGTGTGTACGTCACCAATCCGGAGGGCTACAAGTCCGCCACCGGTTTTGAGTACTCCGCCGCCGGCGGTCTGCAAGTGGGTACGTGCGCCTAGTCCGAGCGCTGCGCCCACCAGGCGCGCAGTTCGTCGCGCGCACGCTCCTCGCCGAGCGGCCCGTGTTCCATCCGCAGCTCGAGTAAGTATCGATACGCCTCGCCAACGATCCGCCCCGGGGGCAGGCCGAGCACAGCCATGATCTCCACGCCGTCGAGATCGGGCCGGATGGCGTCGATCTCTTCGCGTTCACGCAGATCCGCGATGCGGCGCTCGAGGTCGTCGTACGCGAAACTCAGTTGGTCGGCCTTGCGTCGATTACGGGTGGTCACGTCAGCGCGCGTCAGGCGATGCAACCGTTCGAGTTGGTCCCCGGCGTCGGTCACGTAGCGCCTGACGGCCGAATCTGACCAGCGCGCCTCGACGTATCCGTGGAAACGCAGGTGCAGTTCAACCAGGTGAGCGACGGCCTTGACTGTGTCCTTGTCGAATCTCAGCTCGCGAAGTCGGCGAGCGGCAAGTTTGGCGCCGACGACTTCGTGATGGTGGAAACTCACCCCGCCCCCTTGCTCAAGCCGACGCGTCGCCGGCTTGCCGATGTCGTGAAGCAAGGCAGCGAGCCGTAGCACGAGGTCGGGGCCAGGAACGGGCCCATCCGCGGACGTTTCGAGCGCAATCGCCTGATCCACGACTGTCAGCGTGTGCTGATAGACGTCCTTGTGATGGTGGTGTTCGTCCACTTCGAGCATGAGCGCCGGGAGCTCTGGGAGCACGATGTCTGCCAACGCCGCATCGACAATCACCGACAGCCCGTCCCGCACGCGGGCACCGAGAAGGACCTTCGCAAGTTCGTCGCGCACGCGCTCGGCGGACACGATCCCGAGCCGCGGTGCCAGTTCGCGCATGGCCGCGAAGGTTGCGGGCTCAATCACGAATCCGAGTTGCGAGACGAATCTCGCCGCTCGCAGCATGCGCAGCGGGTCGTCTCCAAACGAGACTCCGGGCTCGATGGGCGTACGAAGCAAACCGCCGGCGAGATCTTCGAGCCCGCCGAACGGATCGACGAACTCCGCAGACGGAAGGCGGACGGCCATGGCATTGACCGTGAAATCTCGTCGCGCCAGGTCGTCGTGAAGCGTGGTCCCAAACGCGACCGTCGGCTTGCGGGTCAGACCGTCATACTCGTCCGCGCGATACGTCGTTAGTTCGACGACGAGCGAGCCGCGACGAGCGCCGATAGTGCCGAAGTCACGGCCCATGTCCCAGGTCGAGCCGCCCCACTGCGCGAGGAGCCGTTCGGTCTCATCGGGCAAGGCCGATGTCGCGAAGTCGAAGTCGACGCTCGAGCGCGCAAGAAACGCATCACGTACCGGACCACCGACGAGCGCGAACTCATGCCCCGCCGCATCGAAGCGGCGCGCGAGCTCCATGACCGGCTCCGGGAGTGCGCCCCACATCCCCACGGATCGTGCGCGCAGCACGGACAGCGCGGGGGGAATGGGGACCTCGGACGATCGCATCACGGGACCAAGCATCCCAGAGGTCCCGCTGTGACCTCAGCGGGCGCGACGGTGCCGCGCGGTCGCGGGGGCGGTCGTTAGAGTGAAGCCATGTCCTCGCCCATCCCCGCGGTACCCCGGCCGCCGGGCGGCCGCATGCCGTTCACGCGGATGCGGCGGCGCCAGAACGCGGACAACTCACGCGGGCAGCATCTACCGGTCAGCAACGAAACCTCAGCCGGTGGAATCGCCGTGCGCGTGGACGGCGGGATCGCCTACGCAGCGTGTATCGGCCGCCGCAATCGTGCTGGCCGCCTCGAATGGTGTCTGCCGAAAGGACACATTGAGCACGGTGAAACGCCCGAGATGGCCGCGGTTCGAGAGGTGGCCGAAGAGACGGGGATCGTGTCTGACGTGATCCGCGCCCTCGGCACCATCGAATATTGGTTTACCGGTGCCGACCGACGAGTCCACAAGGTCGTGCACCACTTCCTCCTCGAGGCACACGGCGGCGACATCACCACAGACAACGACCCCGATCAAGAAGCAGAGGTCGCGAGGTGGATTCCGGTCGCGCAACTGACGGCCGAACTCGCGTTCCCCAACGAACGCAAGGTGGCCGCCGCGGCCGCCGCACTTCTTGCGATTCGCTCGTGAACGGACGCGCGATGAGCAAGTTGAGCCGTGCGCTCGCATCCGCCATCGTGCTCGCCGTGGCCATGGCAGCCCCGCTCAGCGCGGTCGCCGCGACCGACGTGGGCCCGGGTCCGACTACCCGCATGGAGGTGACGAGGTTTGGCTCAGGGGTCTTGGAGTTGGGCGACGACCTGTCCGTTGGCGTGACGGTTCGCAACACCGCCCAGACTGCAGGAACCCTCAGTGTTCAGTTGCGCGTCACCGATGCGCCTTTGCGCTCACGATCGGCGCTCGACGGGTTCATCGCCAACCCGCGCTCTGTTCACACCCACGCCGTCGACACGCGCGATGTTGACGGCGCAGCCGCAGCGATTGGCGCACGCGTACCCGTGACACTCACTGGACGCTCGGCCCAACTCGACCTTCCCCCTCAGTCCTGGGGGGTTTACGGCGTGTTCATCGTGCTCCGCGAGGATCGTGTCGCGAGCGAGACAGTCACGTCCGCGCTCACGTGGCAGGGCAGCAAGGTTCCCGCTCTCAACGCAGCGATCGTCGCAACGGCGACCGGAACCGCCGAACGCATCGTTCGCGTCGCTGCCGCGTCCGCCGTTCCCGGAGCGGCACTCGCACTCGACCCCACGGCGCTCAGCGACGAAGACGCCGCCGCCATGTCGCTCCGCCGCGAAATCTACCGACTTCCCAGTGGCAACCCCGACCTCGCGTCGCTGGCGCACAGCGACGATCGCACACTCCTCGCTTGGTCACTTGAGAACTCGAAGTCAGACACCCCTCAGGGGCTCGCCGGTCTTCCATGGCTCGCGCTCACGCCCGTGGCGGATCGCTCGACCCTGCGCACGGTGTTTGACGCGGGAGCGGCCGCGGCGCTCGTCGTTCCATCGGCGTCGGGGTCCGCGCCCAGGTTCCCCGACGGGACGACGACGTCGGTCGCCGAAGTGGACCTCTTGACGAGCAATGTTCGCGTCATCGTGCCCGACGACCACTTGTCGGAGCTCGTCGCGTCGTTTCGGCCAAACTCCGAGGAAGCAGGGGCCCGCATCGTTGCGGACGCGGCGCTTACCGCGGCGGCGGGTGAGACGACGATCGTGATATCGCCAGGGGAGGGATGGGTCCTGCCGGACGCTGGCCCCTCGCAGTCGCTCGTGCGCCTCATGGACGCGCCCTGGGTGAAGCCGTCCACGGTTGCGGCAGTCGTTGGCGGACGC
>JAHEMW010000116.1 GCA_024643505.1 Demequinaceae bacterium | reverse complement strand
CCCGCGTCGTTCGGGTCGGTCCAGATTGCGGAACTCGCCGCCATCGAACGCGAGACCGTCCACGACGTCAAGGCTGTCGAGTACTTCATCAAGCGGCGGATCGCCGACACCTCGCTAGCGCCGCTGTCCGAGCTTGTGCACTTCGCGTGCACGTCAGAAGACATCAACAACCTCTCGTACGCCACGATGATCCGCGGAGCAGTGAACGACGTATGGTTGCCCGCCGCGTCTGAGCTGGTCGACCAGATCGCGGCACTCGCGCGCGAGCACGCAGCGTTGCCGATGCTGGCCCGCACCCACGGTCAGACCGCCACGCCCACGACGCTCGGCAAGGAACTCGCCGTCTCAGCTAACCGCCTGGGGCGCCAGGTGCGCCGCATCGCGGGCCAGGAATACCTCGGCAAGCTCAACGGTGCGACCGGCACGTTCGGGGCGCACAGCGTGGCAGTCCCGACTGCCGACTGGCCGCGCGTCAGCCGCGAGTTCGTCGAGCTCCTTGGCCTCACGTGGAACCCCCTCACCACTCAAATCGAGAGCCACGACTGGCAGGCGGAGCTCTACGCAGACATCGCGCGTTTCAACCGCATCCTTCACAACGTCGCGACGGACATGTGGACGTACATCTCCCTCGGGTACTTCGCGCAAGTACGCGGCCAGGGCACGATCGGCTCGTCGGCCATGCCTCACAAGGTCAATCCGATTCGATTTGAAAACGCGGAGGCAAATCTCGAGATTTCGTGCGCCCTGCTCGACACGCTCGCGGCGACCCTCATCACGAGCCGGCTTCAACGCGACCTCACCGACTCGACCAGCCAACGCAATATCGGCCCGGCGTTCGGTCACTCATTGCTCGCGATCGACAACGTCCGCAAGGGCCTCGCGGGTCTCGACGTCAACCCAGCCGCCTTGGCCGCTGATCTCGATGCGAATTGGGAGGTGCTCGCGGAACCGATTCAATCCGCGATGCGCGCGCTGGCCATCGCCGGCGTCGACGACATGGGAAATCCCTATGAGCGACTGCGAGATCTCACGAGGGGGCAGCGCGTCACTCCAGAAGGTCTGCAGGAATTCATCCGTTCGCTCAACTTGCCCACCGACGCGCAACAACGCCTCCTCGCTCTGACGCCCGCGACATATACGGGCCTCGCGGCGCACCTCGTGACCTACCTGGATACGTAGGTGGCCGACGCCCCCTCGCGGACGCGGTTGCGCGCCGAAGTGCTCATTGTCCTTGGGCTATCGCTCGGACAGGCGGCCGTCTTCGCCGCCCTGAGACTCATCGAGCGCTACCTCCGTACCGCTCCGATCGGCGACCAAACCACGACGCTCAATCCCTCCGCGTCATCTGTCAACGTCATCGATCTAATCTTTCAGCTGCTGCGAATCGGCTTCACCCTCGTCCCCGTCGCGCTCGCGGTGTACCTGTTGTCTAGCCACGGCACGAGCGCGCTCACCCGCCTTGGGCTCGGCGGCCCCGCCCGAGCGTGGCGGCGCGACGTCGGTGTCGGGGTGGCGCTCGCCGCGGTCATTGGCATTCCGGGCCTCGGACTGTACGCCGTCGGCCGCGCGATCGGACAGACCGTGAAGATCGACACCTCAGGGCTGCCCGACCAGTGGTGGGCGGCAACCATCCTGTTGCTATCCGCCGCCGCCATCGCCACGCTAGAAGAGACGATTGCCGTGGGTTACCTCGTCACCCGTCTCGGAGACCTGCGCTGGTCGATGCCGGCAATCATCGTCGCATCGGCCCTGCTACGCGGCTCATACCACCTCTACCAGGGATGGCCAATGGCGGTCGGAAACGTCGTCATGGGCGCCGTCTTCGCGTGGGTCTTCATGCGGCGCGGGCGGCTAGCTCCGCTGATCATCGCGCACATGCTGCTCGACCTCACGGCGTTCGTGGGGCCGGAGCTTGTGCCGCAATCGTGGCTCGCCGCCCTCGGCGTGTCCTAGCGCATGAGGCACGACCTACACTCGCACCATGGCCGCTGACGCCGAAGCGAGCCCCGCGGCGAACACCACATCGCAGGTCCATGTGGTCGATACCCCCGAGACTCGCGTACGCCGCTTCGCGGATGTCCTCGCCATGCTCGGCGCAGGCATCGGCGTCGTCCTCGTGCTGCTGTTCGGCGCCTACGCGAACGGCACGACCGAGGGCATCACCGACGACGTCCGCGGAATCTCCGACATCATCCAGCGGCTGCTCGTCGCGCCAGTCAACCTATTCTCCGGGCTCGTCACGCTTGTGCTGCCCGCGGTCATCATCACGAGCCTCGCGATCCGACGCGAACCGCGCCGCATCCTCGAAGTGCTCGCGGCCGCGGTCGCGGCATTCATTGTCACGGCCATCACGGCCTACCTGGTGGTCGAGTTCGGCATCCCCGCACTGCAGGCAAGCCTGTCCGTATCCAACGCATCAGGCGTGGCCGTCCTCCAACTGCCGGCATATATTGCGGGCGTCGCCGCGATGCTCACCACGGCTGGGCGGCGCGGCACGCGTCGTTACCTCGCCGTGTCGTGGAACGTGCTGTGGATCGCACTCGTCGTCGGTGTTGTCTCGGGAATCGTCACCGTCGCGGCTGCCCTGCTGACCGTGTTTATCGGACGGCTGTGCGGGCTTGCGATGCGGTACGCGTTCGGCTCCACCGCCGATCGCGCGTACGGGGACCAACTCGTAGAAGCGATCGAACGCGCCGGCTTCCGGCCGAAGCGGGTCCTGAGGATAGACCCCGCTAACCCCGCGACGCTCGAGAACAAGGACCCGGCGGCGGTCGCGCTCGGACGAACGCGCATGGGTCGCGTCTACGACGTCAAGACGCGCGAAAACCACCACCTCATCGTCGTGGCGCTCGACGGGGACCAGCAGGTCGCGGGATTGTTCACCAAGTTGTGGTCGAGTCTGCGACTCAGGGGAATCAGCGCGCGAGCGGACGTGAGTCTGCGGCACAGCGCAGAGGCGACGGCGCTCGCGTCCCACGCGGCCCGCACCGCGGGAGTGCGTACGTCACGCATTCTCGGCATGAGCCACGTGCGCGACACGATGGTGCTTGTCTACCAGCGACCGACGGCGGCGCGCACATTCGCCGACTCGGCAGACGAAGACCTCACCGACGAAGTGCTGGACACCGTCTGGTCCGAAATCGAGCGTGCACATGCCGCCGCGATCACTCACCGCGCGCTCAGCTCCGACACGATCTTGGTCGGCATTGACGACCTTTCCGGCGAACCGATCGTGTGGATCACGACCTGGGAGTTTGGGGAGGTCGCGTCGTCGACCCTCGCGCAACGCATCGATCGCGCGCAGGTGCTCGCCATGATGGCCGCGCGCGTCGGGCCGCACCGGGCCGTCGACTCCGCTTTCCGGGTGCTGGGACAGGAAGCGGTCGAGTACTTCGCGCCCATGCTGCAATCGATCGCGATGCCACGGTCAACCCGCCATGAGATTCGCACAAGCCGCCACGCGAAGGTCTTGCAGGAACTGCGTAGCGAGATTCTCGCGCGGCTGCCGGAGGCGGACGTCGAGCGAGAGAACATCACGCGCTTCGGAGCCCGGACGGTTCTGACGCTTGTCCTGGGCATCGTCGCCGCGGTCATCATCCTTGCCGGGTTCAACACCCAACAGGTGATCGATGCGCTCCAAGAAGCCAACGCGTGGTGGCTCCTCACCGCACTGGGATGGGCGCTGCTGACGTTCTTCGGTGCAGCGCTCGCCATGCTCGCGTTCAGCCCCATCCGTCTGCCGTGGAACCGCGTGCTCCTCGTCCAGGTAGCGGCGGCATACGTCGCGCTTGTCGCGCCAGCGGGCGTCGGCCCGGCCGCGCTCAACCTGCGCATGCTCACCAAACGAGGAGTGCAAACCCCGCTCGCGGTGGCGACCGTCGCCCTCGTCCAGGTTTCAGCGGTCGTCGTCACCCTCGTCGGCCTCGTCGGCCTCACCGTGCTCACCGGATCGGAAGGCACGCTCGCAGCGCTCCCGAGCACCTCTGTGCTCATCGGTGTGGGCGTGACGGCTGGCGTGGTCGCGCTCGCGCTCACCGTGCCGCGGGTGAGAATGTGGGCTGGATCGCGCGTCTTGCCGGTCGTGCGCCAGACCTGGCCGCGACTCGCGCAGGTCGTCGGTCAACCGTGGCGCATCGTCCTCGGAATCGGCGGAAACCTCATCCTCACCGTTGGCTACGTCGGCGCATTTCACGCGACACTCGAGGCTTTTGGCCAAGACCTCGCGGTCATCGACGTTGCGGTTCTGTTCTTCCTCGGCAACGCCGTCGGTGCCATCGTTCCCACGCCCGGCGGCCTCGGTGCAGTCGAGTTCGCGCTCGTCACCGGTCTCACGGGCGCCGGACTACCGGTCGCGGTCGCGACCTCAGTCGTCGTCGTCTATCGCGCCATCACCTATTGGGCCCGCATCCCGATGGGGTACGTCGCGCTCAAGTATCTGCAGCGCAAGTCGGAGCTCTAGCTCTCGCACCCATCCGCGTCCAGCGCGGCGCCGAATACGAGTCGCCTACACCTGGAGGACCGATGCTTGATGCAGCTGCCGCGGCGTACGCCCTCCTGCTTGGCATTGTTGCGGCCTTCAATCCCTGTGGATTCGCCCTGCTTCCTGCGTACATCACTGTCATCGCGACCGGGACAGCGGAATCGGACGCGACGCGCGCCGTCGCCGCCCGACGGGCGCTGGCCTTCGCGCTAGCGATGACGTTGGGGTTCATGGTCGTCTTCACCGCGTTCGGACTCCTGTTCGGAGCAGTAAACGCGGGCCTGCAGGCGTCGATCCTGCCGTACGTGTCATACGTGACCGTCGCACTCGGGATCCTCGTCGT
>JAHEMW010000115.1 GCA_024643505.1 Demequinaceae bacterium | reverse complement strand
CGCATCATGCGCGCCGGACTCATCGGCTTCGGCGTCGCCTCGCTCATCATCGCGCTCGCCCCCACCGCAGGCGTGCTCATCGGCGCGCGACTCCTGCAAGGCGCCGCCGGCGCCCTGCTCGTGCCCAGCTCCCTCGCCATCATCATGGCGAACTTCCGCGGCGCCGCGAGCGCCCGCGCCATCGGCACCTGGACCGCCGCAACCTCAGCCGCGTGGGTCGTCGGCCCCATCGTCGGTGGACTGTTCGTGGACTTCGCCTCGTGGCGTTGGGCGTTCAGCATCAACGTCCTGCCCGTCGCGGTGACGCTGGTGTTGCTCGCGCGGCTCAGCGGACCCGACGTTCGCCGACCCGACGCCCGCATCAACATCCCCGACGCCCTCCTCTGCGTCGCCGGGCTCGGCGGGGTCGTCTACGCACTCATCGAGGCACCCGCGCGCGGCTGGTCCCACGCCTCGATCTGGGCGCCCGCGCTCGTGGGCGCCGTCGCGCTCGTCGCCTTCGTGGTGCGGCAGGGCCGCTCAGCCGACCCGCTCATGCCGCTCGACCTCTTCCGCATCCGCAACTTCGGCTGGGGCAACGGCGCAACCGCCCTCATCTACGGCGCGCTCGGGCTCAACTCCTTCATCCTCAGCGTCTACCTGCAGCAGGGCGCCGGCCTCAGCGCGACCGCCGCCGGCCTGGCCTCGCTACCGGTCGTGCTGCTCGTCATGGTGTTGAGCTCGCGGATGGGTGCGCTCGCGGGGCGCCTTGGACCGCGCGGGTTCATGACCGTCGGCCCCCTCGGGATGGCGCTCGGCTCGCTGCTCATGCTCACCGTGTCCGAGGACTTCAACTATTGGCTTCAGATACTTCCGGGCATCATGCTCTTCGGATTCGGGCTCGCCGTGACCGTCGCTCCCCTCACCTCCGCGATCCTCGGCGCAATCGACACCGCCCGGTCCGGGATCGCGTCGGCCGTCAACAACGCCGTGGCCCGCATCGCGGGGCTCGTGGCCGTCGCGATGCTTGGCACGATCGTCGCCGGAATGCTCGACCTCGACGGATTCAGGCGGGCGACCGTCGTGGTCGCCGTGCTCATGGCGCTCGGCGGGCTCGTGTCGTGGGCGGGAATTCGGAATCCGCGTCGTACTGCGCCCGGTGCCACACTGGATACATGAGCACCAATAGCCCCGTCCTCCCACCCAAGGACCTGACCCTCGCGTACGTGCTGTGGTTTTTCTTCGGGCTCCTCGGCATCCACCACTTCTACCTCGGCAAAGTTGGCCGGGGCCTGCTGTGGCTCCTGACCGGCGGACTCTTCGCCATCGGCTGGCTCGTCGACCTCTTCACCCTGCCCGCCCAGGTGCGGACCGTGAACGCGCAGCGCGCCGTCGGAATCGGCTAAGCCCCAGGGTCCAGGGTCCAGAAGTTGAGCGTGAGCGTCGCGCCCCGAATCGTGTCCTCACGCGTCTCAGCCACCGTGAACCCGCCCGCACGGCACAGCGCGTTCGACGCGACGTTGTCCACCGCCGGGCACGCCATCAGCAGGCGCCGCTCCCCGTGCTCCCGCACGTCAGAGACCACAAGCGCCAGCGCCGCCGTCGCCACCCCACGCCGCTGCGCGTGCTCGAACACCGTCCATCCAGTCTCATAAACGGCATGGTCACGCCACGTGGCCTCCCACCAGCCGATGCTCCCCAACGCAACGCCAGCGTCGTCCACGATCGCGAACATCCTCGGCAGGCCGACGTCCCAGCCGCGCAAGTAGCGCTCGTGGCGGCGCGCGACGGCAGCGTCGGACTCGGGGCCGCCCAGGAAGCGCGTCATCTCCGGAGCATTGCTCTGCGCGAGGATCGGGAAGTCGACGTCCGTCCAGCGACGCAGCCGTACGTGGGTCACGGCATCACCGCAGCACTCGAGTCACGCCACGACGCGCGTCACAGAAACAGCTCGTCCGTCTCTTCCCTCGGGTGTGCGACCCAGCCGTCGTACTCGCCCTCGTGGGTGGCGGCAATCCGCTCACACAGGTCGACCGTGTTCCGCAGGTAGTCAGGCACGAGCGGAACGCCGTTGCCGAGCACGAAAACTGCCCAGTCGCGAATGTCGTGACTCGGGGGCACAAGCTCATGGCGCACCCGCGCAAGCCGCAACTCCTCGGACGCCGCCTTGAAACGCCGCTCAGAGGTGAAGTACAGGAAGAACTTGCTCCAGCATGGGGCGGTGGGGTCGAGCCCATCCTCGACGAGCCTCGCCAACTGCTCGGCGTCCGCATCCCACAAGTTGTAGGGCTCCACACGGACCTTGCCCTTTGAGAAAAGTCCCATGGAGTCACGGTAGCCCAGCGCCGTCGAGCGGGCATGACGAGCGCCTCAACTTCCCGTCGGACCGCGCGAAACCTCGGCAAATCGGAGCCAGTCATAGAGCGCGCGTCCTCCCAGATTGGGCTCGTCAACCGTGAGTCATAGGTGCGTCTCGCCGATCTCGCACACGGCCGACGCAGCAACCGCACCCTTGCGTGATACCCCGTGGGGTATGTATAGTGAGGAGCAAGCGGCGGGGCCCAGCCTCCTCGCCGCCCCGGACATAGAATCGGTCGAGGCATCGACCCCACCCAAGGAGAACCACGCGTATGTGCTCGAAAGTCACCTGCAGGACCTGCGGCAAGGCCACCTGGAGCGGCTGCGGCAACCACGTCGAACAGGCGCTCGCCGGAGTCCCCCAGGCCCAGCGCTGCGCGTGCGACGCGAAGTCCGCTTCAGACACGCACAAGTCGCTGTTCTCCACGATCTTCTCGCGCTAAGCGAGAGTGCCGGTTGGTTGCCGGCTCCTCACACCCCGACCCGCGTTGCCACCCCCCGGCGGCGCGGGTCGAGGCATGTTCGGCGACGGTCCCGGCTGATACCTTCGCACCATGACCGAGGTCACCGCACCGCCCATCCTGCGCGAGAAGTACGGCGTCCACAGCGAGGTCGGGGTGCTGCGCTCCGTGCTCGTGTGTTCGCCAGGGCTCGCCCACAATCGCCTCACGCCGTCCAACTGCAACGACCTGCTCTTTGACGACGTCATGTGGGTGGACAACGCCATCCGCGACCACGACGAGTTCGTGGAGATGATGCGCGGTCGCAGCATCGAGGTGCTTGAGCTTCACCACTTGCTCGCGGAGACCCTCGCCATGCCCGTCGCCCGACGCTGGCTGCTTGACCGCAAGATCACGCCAGGTGAGGTGGGGTTGGGTCTGGTCGCGGACATCCGCGCGTTCCTCGACTCGCTCGACGCCATGGAACTGGCGCGGTACATGATTGGTGGACTCTCCACCACCGACCTGCCGCGCGATTTCGCGCCACCCACCGTGCAACTGGTGCGCGAGGAGTCCGGCATGCGCGACTACCTCATGCCGCCGCTGCCCAACACCCTGTTCACGCGTGACACGACCTCCTGGATCTACGGGGGCGTGACCCTCAATCCCCTCTTCTACCAGGCACGTCACGCGGAGACGCTGCTCATGAAGGCGGTCTACTCGTTCCACCCGCTGTTCGCTGGCGACGTCACGACCTGGTGGGGTGACCCGGAGCTCGACCTGGGGCTCGCCTCACTCGAGGGCGGGGACGTCATGCCGATCGGCGGTGGCGTTGTCGTCGTCGGCATGTCGGAGCGATCCTCGCGCCAGGCGATCACCCAGCTGGCCGTCGAGCTGTTCGCTGCCGACGCGGCCGAACGCGTCATCGTCGCGAAGATGCCCAAATTGCGTGCCGCAATGCACCTCGACACCGTGTTTACGCTGGCAGATCGCGACGTCGCGACCGTCTTCCCCGGCATCGTCGACGGGATCGAGACGTTCTCGCTCTACCCGGCGCCCTCACCCCTGCTGCTGGACGTGACGCGCGAGGCGAAGCCTTTCGTTGACGTCGTCGGCTCCGCGCTCGGGACGGACCTGCGCGTCATCGCGACCGGCGGCGACCGCTACGCCTCCGAGCGCCAGCAGTGGGACAGCGGCAACAACGTGCTCGCGCTCGAGCCCGGCGTCGTCGTCGCCTACGACCGCAACACCCACGCGAACGCGGAGCTGCGCGCCGCCGGCGTCGAGGTGCTTGAGATCGTCGGCGCCGAACTCGGGCGTGGGCGCGGCGGCGCGCACTGCATGACGCAACCGTTGCGCCGGGACCCGGTGGCGTAGTGCGTCGCAGCGAAGGGGCCTCTCAACGATGACGATCACGACGGCCACGGCCGCGCCGGCGCCGCGGGCCGCCGCTAGCGCGGGCCGCCGCCCGCGCGTGTTCCAACCGACCTTCTCCCGCACCGGCCTGCTCATCGGCGCCTTCCTTTTCACCGTGTCATTGACGCCCTCGCTGCTGCCCCGCGCGGGCGTCGTCCAGGGACTGAACTCGGGCGTCGCCTTCATGATCGGCTACGGGTTCGGCGCGAGCGTCCGCGCCCTGTGGCTGTATCTCAACATCCCGCCGATGAAGAAGGGCCGCCTGCGGACGGCCCTGTTCTGGACTGCCGGGGTCATCTACGGCGGGCAAGCCGGCCTCGCCATCTGGGCGTACGTGGGATGGCAAAACGACACCCGCCTCACGTTCGGCATGGCGTCGCTCTCGCCGACGGTCTGGCCGACGATCGTCGGCGTCGCGCTCGCCGTGGCGATCCTCGTGCTCGTGGTCGCGCGCTCGCTTCGCCTGCTGTTTCGGTTCGTCGGTAATCTGCTGGACCGCTGGCTGCCGCGCCGTCTCGCCATCACCCTGTCGACGGTGACGCTGCTCGCGCTGTTCTGGTGGATTCTCTCCGGCGCGTTCGTGTCGGCCTTCTTCTCGGTCTCGAATCAAATCTTCTCGACCAAGGACACCGGCGACAAGGTAGGCGTTGTCCAGCCGGCCTCCACGCTTCGTTCTGGCGGCGCGGAATCACTCGTGCATTGGGACCAGATGGGCCGTCAAGGCCGGTCCTTCGCGGCG
>JAHEMW010000026.1 GCA_024643505.1 Demequinaceae bacterium | reverse complement strand
CGATCCCCACCGACTGTCCCCAGCGTGACGAGCGTATGGGGTGGACGGGCGACATCCAGGTCTTTGCCCCGACCGCTGCGTTCCTATACGACTGCGACGCTTTCCTGTCTTCGTGGCTCGACGACCTCGCGATCGAGCAGGCCGCCAGCGGCTCGGTACCGATTGTGGTACCGGACGTGCTCGGCTCGGCGGACATGGGCGCGGCCGCGTGGGGAGACGCGGCCGTTCTTGTCCCGTGGGCGATGTGGGAGCGACTCGGTGACCGGTCGGTGCTCGAGCGGCAATTCGCAAGCATGACCGGCTGGGTCGACTTCGTCGCTCGCCGCGCGGGTGCCGACTTCATCTGGGCCGGCGACTTCCAGTTCGGCGACTGGCTTGACCCGTCGGCGCCGCCGGACCGCCCTCAGGCGGCGAAGGCGGACCGAGATCTCGTCGCGACCGCGTACTTCTACCGCTCGGCTCGCACGCTCGCACGGGCGGCCGATGTCCTCGGGCGCGCTGAGGATGCGCGCCGCTACGACGATCTCGCGACACAGGTGCGCGCCGCGTGGCGACGCGCGTTCGTCACTCCCGCTGGTCGCATCATGTCGGATGCGCAGACGGCGTATGCACTCGCCTTGGAGTTCGGCCTCGCCGACGGTGCGGACGAGCGCGCAGCAATGGGCAATCGCCTCGCGCAACTCGTGGAGATCGGCGGCAACCGCATCGGCACTGGGTTTGTCGGCACGCCGCTCATTCAGGACGCGCTGACGTCGACCGGCCACCTCGACGTCGCGGCCCGCCTCCTCGTTCAGACGCAGTGCCCGTCGTGGCTGTACCCCGTCACGCTTGGTGCGACGACGATCTGGGAGCGGTGGGACAGCATGCTTGCGGATGGGTCCGTCAATCCCGGTGAGATGACGTCCTTCAACCACTACGCGCTCGGCGCGATCGCCGACTGGCTGCACCGCACCGTCGCCGGGCTTGCGCCTGCGGCACCCGGCTACGCGTCCATTCGGATCGCTCCGCAGCCCATCGATCAATTGACGTGGGCGCGAGCCGCTCACACCTCGCGTTTCGGTGTTCACGAGGTGGCCTGGAATCGTGACGGTGATGCGCTCACCGTCACTGCGACCGTGCCGCCGAACACCATGGCGGTCGTGCGCCTGCCGGATGGAGCGGCCGAGTTTACCGTCGGCTCCGGACAGCACGCCTGGACGGTGACGCTGCCTCCGCTGGACGCGAACGCTCAGCCGGTCACGATCGAGTCACCGCTCGTCGACGTGCTGCGAAACCCTCGTGCGTACGCAGCTGCCGAGCACGCACTCGGAACTATCTCCCCTGAGTTCGCGGCGGGTTTCCTCGCAAACGTCGAATGGACGCAGACGGCGACGTTCGCTGCACTCGGGATCATGATGCCTCCCGGCGCTCTCGAAGCCGTCGCGGCGGAGTTCGCCTCGCTCGCGTGACGAGTGCCGCACAGGTCCTCCCGCAGTTCGCGGAACACCAGCGGCGATAGACTGACAGGGTGACTCCTGAAGAGCTATCCGCGACCATTCGCGCCTGTATTGAGGACGCGATCGAGGCCGGAGCGCTCGACCTTGAGCCTTCTGACATCGGCGACATTCGGGTGGAGCGTCCCCGACAGCGGGACCACGGGGACTGGTCAACGAACGCGGCAATGCAGTTGGCCAAGGCGGCTCACGTCTCGCCCCGCGACTTCGCGACGACGCTCGCCAGTCGCCTCTCGAACGCCGTCGGCATCGACTCTGCCGAGATCGCTGGACCAGGCTTCATCAACATCCGCCTCGCGGCCGACGCCGCGGGCGAGTTGGCACGCGGCATCGTCGAGTTTGGCGACGACTTCGGCCGGGGGGAGTCCTTGACCGGTACGACGGTCAACATCGAGTTCGTGTCTGCGAACCCCACCGGCCCGATCCACCTTGGCGGAACGCGATGGGCTGCGGTCGGGGACTCGCTCGCGCGCTTGCTTGAGTTCCACGGTGCCGACGTGGTGCGCGAGTACTACTTCAATGACCACGGCGCGCAGATCGATCGGTTCGCCGCGTCGTTGCTCGCCGTGGTGACGGGGGAGGACCCGCCAGAGGGCGGGTACGGAGGTGCCTACATCCAGGACATCGCCAACGAGGTGATGGTTGAGGCGATCGCCGCACGGGACCGCGACCCCCTGGAACTGCCCCGCGATGCAGCGCTTGAGTTTTTCCGCTCGCGCGGCGTTGCGCTCATGTTTGAGCAGATTAAGCGGTCGCTTCACGACTTCGGCGTGGACTTTGACGTCTACTTTCACGAGGACTCACTGCACCACTCCGGTGCGGTCACGAAGGCCGTCGACCAGCTCAAGGCGTCGGGCGCGCTGTATCTCCACGACGGCGCGTGGTGGCTGAAGAGCACCGACTACGGCGACGACAAGGACCGAGTCGTCATCAAGTCCGATGGCACGCCCGCCTACATCGCGGCTGACCTCGCGTATTTCAAGGACAAGCGCCACCGCGGCGCCGATCTCTGCATCTACCTGCTTGGCGCCGACCACCACGGATACATCGCGCGCCTGAAGGCGGCCGCCTCGGCGTTCGGCGACGATGCCGAGACCGTCGAGGTCAAGATCGGGCAGCTCGTCAATCTGGTGAAGGAAGGTCAGCCCGTCCGCATGTCCAAGCGTGCGGGCAACGTCGTCACGATGGAAGACCTGGTGGACGTCGTCGGCGTCGACGCCGCGCGCTACGCCCTCACTCGCTCGAGCGCCGACAGCGCGATCGACATCGATCTGGACCTGCTCGCCAGCCATTCGAACGCGAATCCCGTCTTCTATGTGCAGTACGCGCATGCCCGCTCCGCGGGGGTTGCGCGAAACGCCGCGGAATATGGGATCAAGCGCGAGGACGGCTTCCAGCCGAGCCTGCTCACCCACGAGACCGAGGCCGCGCTCCTTGGGATCCTCGGCGAGTTCCCGCGTGTCGTGACGCAGGCCGTCTCGTTCCGCGAGCAGCATCGGGTCGCGCGCTACCTCGAGGATGTCGCCACCGCCTATCACGCCTGGTATGACCGCACTCGGGTGACGCCGCAGGGAGAGGAGCCCGTCAGCGACGTCCACCGAACGAGGCTGTGGCTCAACGACGCCGCCGGTCAGGTGTTGCGCAACGGCCTGCGCTTGCTGGGCGTCGGCGCACCCGAGAGGATGTAGACGTGGGTTCTCTCTGGCCGCGCACGGCCGGACGTGGCGCAGATGGCGCGCTACACGTCGGCGGTGTTGACGCACGGGAACTCGCTGGCGAGTTCGGAACTCCGCTGTACGTCGTTGACGAGGTCGACATGCGTGCGCGCGCCGCAGCGTTCCGGGACGAATTCGCCGCCGCTTTCGGCCGCCACCATGCGCGCGTCGACGTCTACTATGCGGGCAAGGCCTTCCTGTGCTCGCAGGTCGCGCGCTGGATGTACAGCGAGGATCTCTACCTCGACGTCGCGTCGCTCGGCGAACTCGAGATCGCGTTGCGCGGGGGCATGCCCGCAGCTCGCATCGGCCTCCACGGCAACAACAAGTCTGACCAGGAACTGCGACGAGCGCTCGAGGTTGGCGTCGGCCGCATCATCGTCGACTCGTTTACTGAGATCGACGTGCTCGACCAGATCGCCCGCGAACTATCGGTCGTCGCCCCCGTGCTCGTTCGCGTCACCACCGGCGTGCACGCTGGCGGCCACGAGTACATCGCGACTGCTCACGAGGACCAGAAGTTCGGTCTGTCGCTCGCCACGGGAGACGCGCTTGAGGCGCTGACCGCGTGCCACGACGCCGCCGGCCTTGACCTCCGCGGCATCCACAGCCACATCGGATCCCAGATCCTCTCGCTGGACGCTTTCCAAGAAAGCGCCGCGCGGGTCTTCTCGCTGCGCGCCGAGTTCCTATCCGTGGTCGGCGTCGAGGTCCCCGAGGTTGACCTCGGGGGAGGCTTCGCGATTCGTTACACCCCGCACGGCGAGGAGCTCAGCGCGCACGACGCTGCATTCGGCATGGCCGACGCTGTCGACGTTGCGCTCAAGGCATCCGGTGGGACCTGGCCGCACTTGTCGATCGAACCCGGCCGCGCGATCGCCGGTCCCGCCGGGCTGACGCTGTATCGCGTCGGCGTGGTGAAGCACGTCCACCTCGACGACGACAGTCAGCGCCAGTACGTCGCGGTCGACGGCGGCATGAGCGACAACATGCGCACGATCACGTACGGCGCCGACTACTCCGCCTCGATCGTGTCGCGCCTGTCCGAAGCGGAAACCATCCTCAGTCGCGTCGTCGGCAAGCACTGCGAATCGGGCGACATCGTCGTGCGAAACGTCGACCTCCCAGAGGACGTCGCGCGCGGAGACCTGCTCGCCGTGCCCGCCACGGGAGCGTACGGGCGCTCGATGGCGAACAACTACAACCTCGTCCCGCGACCGGCCGTGGTGTCCGTGCGAGACGGTGACTGGACGCTACTTGTACGCCGCGACACCCTCGACGACCTGCTGTCGTGGGACGTACCCCCGCCAAACTGACGCGGCCGCTCACCCGATAGAGTTGCGACGTGTCTAGCGCGCCCACAACAGTGAAGATCGCCATCCTCGGCCCCGGCACCGTCGGCACCGAGGTCGTGCGGCTCCTTGAGCGTCAGCGCGACGACCTTGAGGCACGCGTGGGAGCCCCCATCGTGATCGCGGGCATTTACGTGCGCGACACCGCCGTGCCGCGCGACCCCGCGATTCCGCGCGGCCTCCTCACCGACGACGCGGACGCCCTCATCGCGTCGGCCGACGTCGTCGTCGAACTTATGGGTGGGATTGAACCTGCGCGCACGATGATCCTCGCCGCGCTCGAACGTGGGTGCGCGGTCGTCACGGCCAACAAGGCGCTCCTCGCCGCGCATGGACCTGAGTTGTATGAGGCAGCCGATGCCGCGCACGCGGACCTCTACTTCGAGGCGGCGGTGGCGGGCGCGATCCCGCTCGTGCGGCCCGTCCGCGAATCGCTCGCCGGGGACCATGTGCGCCGCATCCTCGGAATCGTGAACGGCACGACGAACTACGTGCTCGACGAGATGACGACCCGTGGGCTCGGATACGACGTCGCGCTGAAGCGGGCGCAAGAACTGGGGTTTGCGGAGGCGGACCCTACGGCTGACGTGGAGGGCTACGACGCGGCGGCGAAGGCGGCGATTCTCGCCAGCCTTGCGTTCCATCAGCGCGTCTCTCTCGACGACGTCTATCGCGAAGGGATCTCCGCGATCACCCCAGCGGACGTGGCGGCGGCTAGCGAGGTGGGGCTCGTCATCAAACTTCTCGCGATCGCCGAGCGCACGGAGGTCGGCGTGAACGTGCGCGTCCATCCGACGCTCGTGAGCGCCACTCACCCGCTCGCCGGGGTGCATGGTGCCTTCAACGCGGTGTTCGTTGAAGCGGAGGCTGCTGGCGAGCTCATGTTCTATGGCCAGGGCGCCGGTGGTCTGCCCACGGCCTCAGCGGTGCTGGGAGACATCGTCTCTGTCGCGCGCCACAAGGCGCTCGGTGGCAAGGGGCCGCGCGAATCGAACTATGCGGACCTGCCAGTGCTGTCCATCGCGTCGGCATCGACCCGCTTTCAGATTCGCATGCTCGTGGTCGATCGTCCCGGGGTGCTCGCGTCGGTCGCGGCCATTCTCGCGGCGCACGGAATCTCTATCGAGAGCGTCCGCCAGCACCACACGTCGGACCGCGCGCATGCCGAGGTCGTCATCAGCACCCACCGCGCGCCAGAGCGCGACCTCGAGCGCACTGTCGCCGACCTCGCTGCCTCCGCCGTTGTTCACGAGGTGCTGTCGGTTCTTCGCATCGAGGGGGAGTAGTGGCTCACGTCTGGGGCGGGATCATCCGCGAGTACCTCGACCACATGCCGTTCGCCGAGGGCGACCCGATCGTCACGCTCGGCGAGGGCGGAACGCCGCTCGTACACGCGCCGACGCTGTCGTCGACGGTGGGGGCCGAGGTCTTCATCAAGGTCGAAGGAATGAACCCGTCAGGCTCCTTCAAAGACCGCGGTATGACGTCCGCGATGACTCAAGTCGTCAAGGACGGCGACCACACGGTCGTGTGTGCCTCGACCGGTAACACCTCCGCCTCTGCAGCGGCATACGCCGCGCATGCCGGGCTCACGTGCGTCGTCATGCTTCCCGTTGGCAAGATCGCCGCCGGCAAGATGGCGCAGGCGATCGTGCACGGCGCGAAGCTGGTGCAGGTGGACGGCAACTTTGACGAATGCCTCGACATCGTGCGCGACCTCAGTGAGCGCTACCCAGTGGCGCTCGTGAATTCGGTGAATCCGTACCGGCTCCAGGGGCAAAAGAGCGCAGCGTTCGAGATCGTGGATCAGCTCGGCGACGCCCCTGATATTCACATGCTGCCGGTCGGCAACGCTGGCAATATCTCCGCCTACTGGATGGGCTTCAAGGAGTACGCCGACGCGGGTCTAGCGACGCGTCGGCCGCGCATCTGGGGCGTGCAGGCGGAAGGTGCCGCGCCATTCGTCAGGGGCCACCCGATCAAGGACCCCGAGACTGTCGCCACCGCAATCCGCATCGGAAACCCCGCCTCATGGGATCTGGCGATCGCCGCACGGGATGAGTCCGGCGGCTGGATCCGGGCGGTGTCCGATGCCGAAATCCTCGCCGCGCAAGCACTCCTCGCAGGCGACGTCGGCATCTTCGTCGAACCGGCGTCGGCGGCCCCAATCGCTGGCCTGCTCGCGGCGGCCGCGAAGGGCGACGTGCCCCGAGGCGCGACGATCACCTGCACTGTCACGGGAAACGGCCTCAAGGACACGGCGACCGCGCTTGCGGGGCGCGAGATCGAACCCGTGGTGATTCCCGTTGACGTGGAGGCCGCTGCGGCGGCACTGGGGCTGTAGGGCGACAATGCGGCTGATCGCGGACCACGTGCGGGTGTCCGTTCCGGCGACGGCGGGAAACCTTGGACCGGGCTTTGACGCGCTCGGCATGGCACTCGGGATTGCCGACGAGGTCGAGGTGCGTGCGCTGGCCAACTCGGACGTCGTGATCGAGATCGAGGGCGAGGGTGCCGAGGATCTGCCCCGCGACGAGTCGCACCTCGTGGTCCGTGCCCTACGCGAGGCGCTCGACCACGTTGGCGCTTCTCAGGTTGGTCTGCACGTGCGCGCGATCAACCGCATTCCGCACGGCAAGGGACTCGGCTCATCCGCGGGCGCTGTCGTCGCGGGCATCACGGCTGCGCGGGCGATGGTCGCCGAACCTGAAGCGCTGTCCGCGGCCCAGACGCTGCGCATCGCTACGGTCTTTGAAGGTCATCCTGACAATGCGGCGCCGGCGATCTACGGCGGGGCGACGGTCGCGTGGCAAGACGACGACGGCGCTCACGCATCGCCGCTCACCCTCGCAGACGAGATCGAGACCGCGGTGCTGATTCCTGGCTCGACGCTCCCGACCAAGCAAGCGCGTGCCGTCCTGCCTGCGCAGGTTCCCCACGGCCACGCCGCGTTCAATGTCGGGCGTGCTGCTCTCCTGGTTAACGCGCTGGCGGGCCGCCCGGAGGATCTCTTCGCGGCCACCGAGGACAAGCTTCACCAGCCCTACCGCGCCGATGTCATGGCTGCCGCCATGGCGATGATGCGTCACTTGCGCGCACAGGGGCTGGCCGCCGTTGTTTCCGGGGCCGGCCCCGCTGTCTTGGTGCTCGGAACCGCCCTCGCCGACGCTGGCTTGACTTCCGGCGCCCTGTCCTGGGCCGACGGAATCGGCGACGAGCGATGGGTGTCCGTCCATACGGTGACGCGGGTGCCGGGCGCGACTGCGGTGCGGCTCGCGTAGCGGAGTGACCGCCGGATCCAGCCCGGAGTGAGCGCTCACTCATGTTAGGCTCCGCGGGTGAGCAAGAGAACCAAACGCGCCGCCCCTTTGTCGGCTGACGAGCGCAGGGCCATGATCCTCGACGCGGCGATCCCGTTGCTTGCCAAGCACGGGTCCGACGTCACCACGCGTCAGATCGCGACCGCGGCGGGCATCGCGGAGGGCACGGTGTTTCGCGTGTTCGATGACAAGGCCGCTCTCATCGAGGCCGCGCTCGAGAGGTTCGTCGACCCTTCCCGCATGCGAGCCGAGATCCTTGCGCTGGACCCGAACCTCCCGCTTGAGACGCTGGTCGGCACGATCTACCGTGCATTCCGCGAGCACACGACGGGCCTGCTGGGTCTCATGGCGGCCGTCGGAATGAAGCCGCCGAAAATCAGCTCTGAGGAGCGCGATGCGTTCCTCGTGCGGGTCGGCGCACTGCTCGCCCACGGACGCACCCTGCGCGTTGATCCGACCATGGCCGCTCGGCTGGTGCGCATGGTCGCGTTCGCGAACGCGGTCGACGCCGTATACAAGACCGAGGGCGTGCCGGACGACGTCGCGATCGATTCCCTGCTGTTCGGCGTCAGCGGACGCGAGGCCTGACCCGTGCTCTGGAAACTGCTGGTGTCCTCGATCAAGCCGTACACGTCGCTCCTCGTGGGAGTCATCGTGTTCCAGTTAGCGCAATCGATCGCCAACCTGTTCTTGCCCAGCCTCAACGCCGACATCATCGATAACGGCGTCGCCACGGGAGATGTCGGCCATATTTGGTCCGTCGGCGCGATCATGCTCGCCTTGTCGCTCCTGCAGATCGTGTGCGCGATCGTCGCCGTCTACTTCGGCGCCAAACTCGCGATGCGCGTCGGCCGCGACATTCGCAGCGGCATCTACCGCCAGGTCTCGACCTTCTCGGAAAACGAGGTGCAGCGCTTCGGAGCACCCTCGCTCATCACGCGGTCAACGAACGACGTCCAGCAAGTGCAGATGCTCGTATTGATGAGCGCCACCTTGCTGATCTCTGCGCCGTTCATGAGCATCGGCGGCGTCATCATGGCACTGCAGCAAGACGGCCCCCTGTCATGGATCATGGTCGTCGCGATTCCGCTGCTCCTGCTGTCGGTCTCGCTCATCATCGTGCGGATGGTGCCGCACTTCCGTCGCATGCAAAAGCGCATCGACGTCGTCAACCGCGTGCTGCGCGAGCAACTGACGGGCATCCGTGTGGTCCGCGCCTTCGTGCGGGAGGACTTCGAGCGCAACCGATTCGGTGGCGCGAACGCCGATGTCACTGAATCGGCGTACAAGGCCGGGCGACTCATGGCCGCGATGTTCCCCATCGTCTTGCTGATCCTTAACCTTTCCTCGGTCGCGGTGCTGTGGTTCGGCGGCGCGCGCGTCGACGCGGGGGACATGCAAGTGGGCGCCCTCACGGCGTTCCTTACCTACCTCGTGCAGATCCTCATGTCGGTGATGATGGCGACCTTCCTGTTCATCATGGTTCCGCGCGCCGCAGTCTCGGCCGATCGCATCGGCGAGGTCATGCACACCGAAACCACGGTCGTGCCGCCAGCGGAGGGGCTCGCGCCAGAGGACACCCCAGGAGTCGTGGAGTTTCGCAACGTGAGCTTTGCGTACCCGGGGGCGGAAGCGCCGGTGGTGTCGAACGTGTCGTTCGTCGCGCTCCCGGGCACCACGACGGCGATTATTGGGTCGACGGGTGCGGGCAAGACCACGCTCGTCAACCTCATCCCGCGGTTGTACGACGCCACGGAGGGCCAGGTGATGGTCGGCGGCGTCGATGTGCGGGAGGCCGACCTGGACGCCGTGTGGGCCCAGATGGGTTTTGTGCCTCAGCGGCCGTACCTCTTTTCCGGAACCGTCGCGTCGAACCTGCGTTACGGGAGCCCCGACGCGACCGACGCGGAAATGTGGGACGCGCTCGCGGTCGCGCAAGGGCGTGACTTCGTCGACGCGATGCCCGACAAGCTCCAGACCGCGATGGCGCAAGGCGGAACCACCGTGTCCGGAGGGCAACGACAGCGGCTGTCGATCGCGCGGGCCCTGGTGCGCAAGCCTCGCGTGCTCGTTTTCGACGACTCCTTCAGCGCTCTCGACACGACGACCGATGCGCGCCTGCGCGCGGCACTCAAGGTCGCGTCGGCGCACGCGACAGTGATCGTTGTCGCACAGCGCGTGTCGTCGATCGTCGACGCTCATCAGATCCTCGTCATGGAAGACGGCCGTATCGTCGATCGTGGGACCCACGCGGAACTGCTCGAGACCTCGCCCACGTATCAAGAAATCGTGAGTACCCAGCTCCGCGCGGAGGATGCCGCATGAGCGCCGAGTCCTCTCGCCGTCGGCCGCCGCCGGCGCACGGTCCGTTCGGCGGTCCGCAACTGCCGGCTGAGAAGGCGTCGAACTTCAAGGCATCCGCCGTGCGGCTCGCGGGCCTCCTGCACCCCGAGCGATTGCTCGTCCTTGCCGTCATCGCCCTCGGCGCGGCTTCTGTCACCCTCTCCGTGATTGGTCCAAAAGTTCTGGGCGAGGCGACCACTGTCATCTTTGAGGGCTTCATTAACGGCACTGGCCTCGACTTTGACCGGCTTCACCGCGTGCTCCTCGTGGTCGCCGCGATTTACGTCGTCTCGGCCGTGCTCGGGCTCGCGCAGGGATGGGTGCTCAACGGCGTGACGCAGCGCACCGTCTTTCGGTTGCGCGAGCGCGTCGAGGAGAAGATTCACCACCTACCGCTCAGCTACTTCGACAAGCACCAACGCGGGGACCTGCTCAGCCGCGTGACGAACGACATCGACAACGTGTCGCAGACTCTCCAGCAGACCCTCAGCCAGCTCTTCACCTCGCTCCTCACCGTCATTGGCGTGCTCGTCATGATGTTTGTCATCTCGCCGGTGTTGGCCGTCGTCGCGGTCGTATCCATTCCGTTGACGATCGTGATTGTCGCTCAGGTTGCCAAGCGCTCGCAGCGGCTCTTCGTCGCGCAGTGGAAGCACACCGGCGACCTCAACGGCCAGATCGAGGAGAACTTCTCGGGCCACGCTTTGGTGAAGGTCTTTGGTCGCCAGCGCGAATCGCAGCGTGAGTTCGACGCCAAGAACGAGGAACTCTACGACGCGAGCTTTGGCGCGCAGTTCGTGAGCGGAATCATCATGCCGGCGACCATGTTCGTGGGAAACCTCGTGTACGTCGCGATTGCGGTCATCGGCGGCATCATGGTGGCGAACGGCCGTCTACCGCTTGGCGACATTCAGGCATTTATCCAGTACTCGCGGCAATTCCAACAGCCGCTCAGCCAACTCGGGTCGATGGCGAACCTCGTGCAGTCGGGCGTCGCCAGCGCGGAGCGGGTCTTCGAACTGCTCGACGCTGACGTGCAGTCGGACGACGTCGACCCGGCGCAGTCGCCAGCGGACACCCGCGGACGCCTCGTGTTCGAGGACGTCTCGTTCAGGTACGACGAGGACGCCCCCCTGATCGACGACTTGTCGTTGACTGTCGAGCCCGGTCGCACGGTCGCGATCGTGGGACCGACCGGCGCTGGCAAGACCACGCTCGTCAACCTCATCATGCGTTTCTACGAGTTGCGCGGTGGTCGCATCACCCTTGACGGCGTCGACATCGCTCACATGGCCCGCGATGACCTCCGCTCACGCACGGGCATGGTCTTGCAGGACGCGTGGCTGTTCGGCGGAACCATCCGCGACAACATCGCGTACGGCAGGCCGGACGCCCCCGAGGCGGACATTCACGCCGCCGCCGAGGCCGCGTACGTCGACCGCTTCGTCCACTCGCTACCCGACGGCTACGACACGGTTCTCGACGACGACGCCACCAACGTCAGCGCCGGTGAGCGCCAGCTCATCACCATTGCGCGTGCCTTCGTCGCCCGACCAAACGTCCTCATCCTCGATGAGGCGACGAGCTCGGTCGACACCCGTACGGAGCTGCTCGTTCAGCACGCGATGGCCGAACTGCGAAAGGATCGCACGAGCTTCGTCATCGCCCACCGGCTCTCGACGATTCGCGACGCGGACCTCATCCTCGTCATGGAACATGGCGCGATCGTCGAGCAAGGCGACCACCACGAGTTGCTCGCGGCCAACGGTGCGTACGCGCGGCTCTACGAGGCGCAATTTGCCGCGCCAGTGGACGAGGCTGTCTAGCCGCCGGACACGTCGGCGCCCGTGAGGTGCTCCGAGTCAAAGGTGTAGGACGGGATGAATTCGACGATGACGTTGTCTGCATCGATTCCGGCGTCGCGCATCCGCGCGTACACGGTGGGGATGTCTGGCAGCGGCGGCTCGCCCTTGACGATCACGTGGATCTTGTTTCCCTCGCGCGCTTGGATCGACACGATCGACCAACGCGTGCCTTCTGTCACCTGCTCGACGTAGTTCTTCACCACTCCGATGCGTGACCTGTTCTCGATTGCCTTGGCCGTGGAATACGACAGTGGGGCCGCAACGACGAGCACCATGACAATCGTGACGAGGTACGCGCGGGCGCGACGCTTGCGCTCGGCCTCCTTGTCCTCCGCCATCTCGATGCGCAGCCGCGAGAACCCGTAGACAGCCATCACGATGGAGCCGGTCGCAAGAATGGCCGCGACGTTTGTGACAAACAGCAGCAGCGCGCCAAACGCTTGTCCCCAGGCGCCCGACTCAAGCGTGAGTCCCACGACGCACAGCGGAGGAACGAGCGAAATCGCGATCGCGACTCCGGGGAGCGTGTCGGAGATGTCTGACCGAATGAGCGCGATCGAGCCGACGATTCCCGTGGCGAGGGCCGCGAAGAGGTCGACAAGCCCAGGAGAAACGCGCCCGGCAACCTGGCTGTTGGTCTCTGCGGTGACGGACTGGACCACGAGGAGTCCAATCAGGAACCCGATGCCGACCGCTGCGGTAGCCCCCGCGATCATGATGCCGACAGACCGCACAAGATTGCGTCGGTCGCCGAGCACGGTGGCGAGCATCGTGCCTTGAATCGGGCGCATCAGGGGAGCGACGATCATCGCGCCGATGACAGTCGCGGTCGAGTCTGACACGACGCCCGCCGTGGCGATCGCCGCGGCGAGCGTGAGCAGCAGCCAGAACCGCGTGTGCTGCGATCTGGCTGTCTTGCCCTCGAAGAAGACCGCCTCGCGCATGTACTCAACGGTGTTGAGCTTCGCTCCCCACCGCGTAAAGCGGACGGTCTTCGGGCTCACGACGCGAGCAGCTTGGCCTTGGCCGCGGTGAACTCCTCCTCAGAGAGAATCCCCGCGTTCTTGAGCTGAGCAAGTTGCGTGAGTTGCGCCATGAGGTCATTGCTGGCTGGCGCGGCAGCCGGTGCGGCGGGAGTCTGCATCGCGGCCATCTGTGCCTGCATCGCGGCGATCTGGGCCTGCGATTCTTGGACCGCAGCGGCCTGCGCGGCATCGTCCTGACTCGCTTGGAATGCAGCCTGCTGCTTCTGAGCAGCGTTGCGCTGCACGTTGCCCGATACTGCTGTGGCGGTTCCGGCGATGACCGCAGTGCGGGCCATCGTGCCGACAAGTCCTGGGCGTCCCAATCGACGTGGCATGGTGATGTCTCCTTTAACTAGTCGAGCGCCGCGACGGCGTCGAGCACTTCTTGGACAACGGCGCCGGGAACCCGCACCGATTCGAGCAATTCCCCGCCGGCGTTGACGATCGCGTCACGCAGCGGGACAACCCATGTGTGCTCGAAGCACAGCACCGCAGCGGCTGCTCCGACCGGCAGGGTGTCGATCAACGTGTCGACATCCTCGTCCGAGATGAGGCCCTGAACCTCCGCGAGGAGCGCTCCAAGCGCGTCGATCGCGGGATCGCCGTCAACGTCGTCGAATTCGACGATCACGACCTCGTCGTCGGCCGTCTTCTGCACGAAAATACCGTCAACGATCGAAATGACTCCGGCGGAAACGAGCCGCTCAAGTTCCGGGATGATCTCCCCGTTGAATTGACCGTTCTCAAAGCCAATTACGACCAATTCGATTGGTCCAAGCGTCATTGCTGCCTCCGTGTCGAAATCGGCGATTCCCAGCGGGCTCGCTCTCTCGTGAGCATAAGGCTCCACAGTCACCGCAGCGAACCAACGCGCGAGCAATGGTGGCGCGAGCGCGACGGGCGCGCGCCTCGGAGCGGAGTTTGGCTCGTGGGCCCGTGCGGTGGTACCGTTATTTCGCCTCCAACGAGCGGCGCATATGGCCCCCGCGGACGGCAATCCACGAACCAGGAGTCTTCGGACGATGGCGTTTGAGCAGGATTCCTGCGTGGATCAACTCGCACTTCTGGAGCCACAAGGGCTCGTGCGGGGAAAGGAACAGTGTGACTGACACCACCGTGGCCGCCGACCGTAGCGCGGCCCTCAGTGCAATGAAGCTGCCCCAGCTCCAGGCTTTGGCCTCCGAACTCGGCGTTTCTGGCACCGCCAAGATGCGAAAGAGTGACCTCGTCGAAGCCATTAAGAATGGCGGCGCTCCTGCGGCACCGGCACCCGAGCGCAACGACAATCGCGCCACCGCCGACGGCCAGTCCCAGGACCGAGCGCGTCGGGCAGCCCAGGCTGTGACCGAGGCCGCAGGTTCGGACGGGCGGAACCAGGGAAATCAGGCCTCCGGCCAGGGCGGCCAGCAGCGTCAACAAAACGGCCAGAGCGGCCAGGCCGGCCAGGCCGGCCAGAGCGGCCAGAGCGGCCAGGCCGGCCAGAGCGGCCAGGCCGGCCAGAGCGGCCAGAGCGGCCAGGCGGGATTGGACGACGACCGCTTGGGGCGTCGGCGACGCGGCCGCGGCCGCGGCCGGGCACGCGGACCTCGCGAAGGCGGAATGGCGCCTGAAGTCATGGACGACGACGACGTGCGCGAGGACGACGATCTCACCGCTGTCGGCGGGATTATCGATCTCCTCGACAACTACGCCTTCGTGCGCACGACCGGCTACCTCCCGGGCAAGTCAGACGTGTACGTGTCGATGAACCAGATCAAGAAGTACGGCCTGCGCAAGGGCGATGCGATTACGGGCTCCGCTCGTGCGCCGCGACCTGGCGAGCGTGGCCAGCGCCAGAAGTTCAGCGCACTCGCTGATGTGGTCACGGTGAACGGGGCCACCCCAGAAGAAGCGAAGGCGCGCCCGCACTTCGGCGACCTCACGCCGCTTTACCCGCAGCACCGTCTGCACCTTGAGACCGAGCCGCGCAACTTCACCAACCGCGTGATCGACCTCGTTGCGCCGATTGGCAAGGGCCAGCGCGGGCTCATTGTGTCGCCGCCGAAAGCCGGAAAGACGCTGGTGCTGCAATCGATCGCGAATGCGATCACGACAAACAACCCCGAAGTACACCTCATGGTTGTGCTCGTGGACGAGCGACCTGAAGAGGTCACCGACATGAAGCGGACCGTCAAGGGCGAGGTCATCGCCTCCACTTTTGATCGTCCGGCGGATGACCACACCACAGTTGCGGAGCTCGCGATCGAGCGTGCCAAGCGTCTCGTCGAACTCGGCCAGGACGTCGTCGTTCTCCTCGACTCCATCACCCGACTTGGCCGCGCTTACAACATCTCTGCGCCGGCGTCGGGCCGCATTCTTTCTGGTGGCGTCGACAGCTCGGCGCTGTACCCGCCAAAGCGCTTTTTCGGCGCGGCGCGCAACATCGAGCACGGCGGTTCGCTCACCATCCTCGCGACCGCTCTCGTGGAGACGGGGTCGAAGGCCGATGAGGTCATCTTCGAGGAGTTCAAGGGCACCGGAAACATGGAGCTCAAGCTCTCTCGGTCGCTCGCGGACAGGCGAATCTTCCCGGCGGTCGACGTCAACGCGTCGGGCACACGCCGCGAAGAAATCCTCATGAGCCCAGAAGAACTCAAAGTGATGTGGCAGCTGCGGAGGGTGCTGACGGCACTCGAGCAGCAGCAGGCGATCGA
Organism: Demequinaceae bacterium; assembly: GCA_024643505.1. Lineage (GTDB taxonomy): Bacteria > Actinomycetota > Actinomycetes > Actinomycetales > Demequinaceae > Demequina. The sequence goes on along the minus strand of JAHEMW010000026.1, from coordinate 3,244 downwards.
GTTGCTGATGGGCAAGCTCAAGGAAAACCGGACAAACGCCGAGTTCCTCATGCAGGTCGCAAAGACCACGCCGGGCAACGACCACGACAACAGTCACGGGTAGCTCGCTGCGAGTACATGAGTGCACGTTTGCGGCCAAATCCAGCACTCATGTACTCGCTGCCCGAAGCGTCCGGGACGCGATGACCGCGAGCAGGCTAGTCCGGCACCACGCGGGCCGCTCCGTGACGTCGCGCCACGTCAACCTGACAGTGAGATAACCCGCAGCCGCAAGGTCGACATCGCGGTTCGCGTCCTTGCGCCGAGCCTCATCCGACGAGTGAAATCGCACGCCGTCGAGTTCGACGACCACCTTCGCCACACGGTGCAGGGCGTCCGCGCGCGCGCGTCGGCCCGGGATGTTCAACGGCACTTGCCACTCAAGGTCGCGAAATCGTGAGCCCACGAACACCTCGCGGCGCGCGCGCACCTCGAGCGGAGACGTCGCCCCGATGGCGAACCAGTCCAGCACGCGCTCGAGGTCTCGCCGTCCCGCTAGCCGCGGCGTGCGCTCAAGTTCGCGTGAGAGCTGTCGCCAGCCGCACACGCGCTCCCACAGCGCGCTGTACAGCATGTCGCGACGATTCCCAGGCGCCGCGGCTCCCCATGCGTCAAGCAGCGCTCGCGCCGGGACCGCGCACTCAATGCCACCTGGTCGCGACGAGACCGTTCCGGGCGCGCGTTGGATGAGGCGCACCCACGACTGCGCCCGCATGTGCTGACCGTGTGGCACGACCAGGTCTGCGATGCGCGGCGCGGGCAGGCTGGGTGCGTAGATGGCAAGCGCCAAGGCACCGCTCACGAGCCCGCGTGGCGCCCACTCATTGAGCGCGCGCCCCATGACGACGGGTTCACGCGCCTTCGTCGACGCGCAATACACGCCTGGCAGGATCCGCGTGACGTCGCCGGCGCGAAGTGCGGAGTCGAGTTGGGAACGCGACCAAGAGTTGATGACGTCCGCGCGCCGGAGGCTCAGGTCGTGTGCGCTGAGGAAGTCCGCGAGGGTCTGACCCGCTACCGGAGTCATCGAGAGGTGGCTCATGAACTTACGACATCGCTGCGCGGGGCGCCGCCGGCGCGGCCGACGCCACGTGGTGGATGGCGCGGGCTGGCCAGCCTCCTGTGAGTACAAGAGCGTCGGATTCGACCAGATATCGACACTCAAGTACTCGCAGCGCGCCTGGACTAGCGCTATGAGCGTGGCCGAACCCGCGCGCACCCACCAAACCGCAGAGAGTTCGCCGCTTCCGCATGGTGCCGTCGTCTGGCACAATAGGACGCTGGCCAGCCGGTTCACCGAACTCGAAAGACGAGCGCGGACCCGGCGGCACCTCTAAGGGAGATCATGAAGAAGGACATCCACCCCGAGTACGTGGCCACCACTGTCACGTGCACCTGCGGTAACACGTTTGAGACGAAGTCGACCGTCAAGTCCGGCGCAGTGAGCGTCGAGGTGTGCTCGAACTGCCACCCGTTCTACACGGGCAAGCAGAAGATTATGGACACCGGTGGCCGCGTCGCCCGGTTCGAGAAGCGCTACGGCGCGAAGAAGTAGCGGCGGCGTCACACAGCGTCGTGTCTGAGGCCTTCGCGGCCGTCCAGCCCCTGCTGGATGAGTACGCCGACATCGAGCGCCAGCTCGCCGACCCTGCCGTCCACGCGGATGCAGGGCGCGCGCGCACGCTCGGGCGGCGGTTCGCTGAGCTCGGGCGCGTCGTCGCCGCACATCGGGCATGGTCGAGTGCGAACGAGGACCTCGCAGCCGCGCGGGAAATGGCCGACGCCGACCCCGAGTTCGCGGCCGAGATCCCCGCGCTTGAAGAAGTGGAGCACCACGCGGTTGAGAGTCTGCGCCGCATCCTCATCCCGCGTGATCCAGACGACGCCCGCGACGTCATCTTGGAAATCAAGTCGGGAGAGGGTGGCGAGGAGTCGGCACTGTTCGCCGGCGACCTGCTGAAGATGTACCTCAAGTACGCCGAGACCAAGGGGTGGAAGACGGAGGTCCTCGAGGCCAACCCGACCGACATGGGCGGCTACAAGGACATCTCAGTTGCGGTGAAATCGCGCGGCAACGTCGAGCCCCAAGACGGGGTGTGGGCGCAACTCAAGTACGAGGGTGGCGTGCACCGGGTTCAACGTGTCCCCGCCACCGAGTCGCAGGGCCGAATTCACACGTCCGCTGCCGGAGTCCTCGTCTACCCGGAGGTTGAGGAAGTCTCCGAAGTCGAGATTGACATGAACGACGTGCGTGTCGACGTCTTCCGTTCGTCGGGCCCCGGAGGCCAGTCGGTGAACACCACGGACTCGGCCGTTCGACTCACCCACCTCCCGACGGGGATCGTCGTGAGTTGCCAGAACGAGAAGAGTCAGTTGCAGAACAAGGAGTCCGCCCTGCGCATCCTCCGCGCGCGCCTGCTCGCAGCGCAGAAGGAAGCGGCAGACGCCGAGGCGCATGACATCCGCAAGTCCCAGATTCGCACGGTGGACCGTTCGGAACGCATTCGCACGTACAACTTTCCGGAGAACCGGATCGCCGACCACCGCACTGGGTACAAGGCGTACAACCTCGATCACGTGCTCGCCGGTTACCTCGATCCCGTCATACAGTCGGCGATCGAGGCGGACGAGAGCGCGCGACTGTCTGACGCGGGCGACTAGTCATGCCGACGATCGGCGTGCGGCTGGCGGACACAAGTCGCCGACTCGCGGCTGCGGGGGTGGCGTCGCCGGATTACGACGCCGTGGTCCTCATCGCCCACACGCTTGGGTGGGAACCGTCCGACGTGCGCACTCGTGCCGCGCGCGATGACGCATGGCCCGAAGACGCAGATCTCGACCTCCTGGAATCGAGGACGACTCGGCGTATTGACCGAGAACCGCTGCAACACATCACTGGCACGGCGCACTTCCGGAACCTCACCCTCGAGGTCGGTCCTGGCGTCTTCATTCCCCGGCCTGAAACCGAGACGGTCGCTCAGGCGGCGATCGATGCCGCGGTCGCGATGAACCAGGACATCGTCCGCGTGACCGACCTGTGTGCCGGATCCGGCGCGATAGGCCTCTCGATCGCACAGGAAGTGCCGAACGCCAGGGTCACCCTTGTCGAAGCCAGCGATGAGGCGTCGGTGTACCTTCGCATCAACGCGAGGTCGCAGGACCCCGACGTCCGGGCCAGGGTGCGCACCGTCCTTGCCGACGCGCG
>JAHEMW010000114.1 GCA_024643505.1 Demequinaceae bacterium | reverse complement strand
TGAGCAGCTCATCTTGAGACGGCACCGTTGGCGGCGCGGGGAGCTCCGATACGGGATCCGGCTCCGGGCTTGCCGCCCACATCGGTGCCATCGATGCGGGGATGGGGAATTCAGGAAGCTCTTCGTCGGTATCGACTGGCGTAAACGCGGCGCCGAATACAGAAATTGCTGGCGCGGGCTCGGGCTCGGGCTCAGGCTCAAGTTCGGGCTCGGGCTCGGGCTCAGGCTCAGGCTCAGGCTCAGGCTCAGGCTCAGGCTCAGCATGCAGGAACGCGGGTACCGCCAAGGCCTCTGCAGGTTCGGCGATCGACTCCGCGGCGCTTGCCGTGTCGAGAAGGCTCGAATCGTCCGAAACGATCTCGTCGGCCGCGGGCTCATCGATGTGCCCGGGGATGATGACGGCGGGCGCAGTCGCCTTCGGCGTCCGGCCGAACATCCGAGCGAACAGGCCCACGCGGGCGGCGGTCTTCGCCGGTCCGGCGATGAGCTGATCCATGGAGGGCTCACCGAAGTCTTGGTCGATCACGAATGGCCGCCCAAATGTGGGCTCCCCGGGCTCGCTGTCAAGCAAGACGTCGGCAACGGCAGTCTCGCCCGCGACGTCGTAAGGCGAGATGGACGACGGGGTGACCGGCTCGGGCTCGGGCTCGGGCTCAACATCAACTGCGAACGGGGTCAGCGCCTCAGACTCGGGCTCAACATCAACTGCGAACGGGGTCAGCGCCTCAGGCTCGGGCTCAACATCAACTGCGAACGGGGTCAGCGCCTCAGGCTCAGGCTCCGGCTCCGGTTCTGGCTCGGGCTCCGCGTCTTGCTCAACGTGCGTGGAAAGCGCGGCCTGCGGGGCCTCCGCGGCAGGCGCTTGTCCAGGCTCGCCAGCGGCAGCGACCGGGAGCGAACGCTCCTGGAGAGCCCCCAGCGCGAACTCGTCCTCGTCATCTTCGAGTAGCGGCACAATGAATGCGCCCGTCGCAATGGCCGCAGCGGCGACCGGCGCTGTCTCGTCGTCGTACGCTGCGTCGGATTCAACGTCAAACGGGCTAACGACGACGGCGGCAGCTTCATCCACATCCGCCTCGAAACTCAGCACCGCGACGGACTCGACTACAGCAGCAGGCTCGTCAACCTCCCCGCCACCGAAGCCGCCAAAGTCGATTCCCGGCGCGGGGACAACGGGCTCCTCCGACTCGATCGCGCCGGGCAAAGGATCAAAGGTGATCTGCGCTTCACCGGGCGCCGCGTCAGACGGCGCGAGCGCTTCGGTCTTGCCAGCCGCGTCGTCCGCCACGTCACGTCGCGACACGAACCCCCGGAAGATGGCAGCTCGCCGCCGAACCTCCTCCTCCGGGACCTGGTCGGGGACTGGGATGGGGGCGAACTCGTCGTCAACCGCGGCCCTCAGCGCGTCCATTTGCTCCGCGCTGGCTTGCGCAGGCAGACCGATGACCGCTGTGTCCGCTTGTGGATCTGGAGCGATTCGCTCACGTCGACGTCGCGTGGGCAATCCGGCGGCGCTCACAACGGCGGCGCCCGCGACAGCCGCGGCGCCGATCGCGCCAGCGGCCGCAGCACCTGCTGCTCCTACGCCTCCCGCGACATTCGCGGCTCCGGCTCCGGCGGCGGCTGCGGCGGCGGCGACGCCTGTCGATCCACTGTCGTCGACCGATCCCGCGTCACGGGCAACTTGAGCATCGGCGTGGTCGGGCTCAACGACATCCGGTTCAGCTTCGTCAACGAGCACGAGCGGAATCGGAGCGTCGTCCGCCGCCACGTCGCTGGCATCGGACGCGGGCGGCTCAGCACCACGGTCGGCATCGGCCTCCGTGTCCGCAGCCGCAAGCGCCGCCTCGGCGATCGAAAGCGCTGGCACCACCATCGGCTCACGCTCGGGAATCGCGTCAAATTCCTCGTCGCTCGCGTCGTGGGTCACGAGCGCGCTGGGCGCGTGAATGGCAGGGTCGACCGCAGCAGCCACGCTCGTCGAGGGCTCGACGGGTTCAACAAGATCAAACAGCGCCAGCGGCAGCGCGACGGTTGCGATCGTGCCGTCGCCCTCGCGCGAGATGATCTCCACGGTGGCGCCGACACGCCGGGCGATCCTGCCAACGACGAACAGGCCAAGGCGTTGCGCCCCAAGAATCTCGGATGCGGCCGTCGACGCGACGCGGGAGTTCGCCTCGAAGACCTCGGCCTCGGTCATGCCGATGCCCGAGTCGCGAATCTCGACGATGACCTCGGACTCGCTCTGCGATGTCGATACGACCACCGGCGTTCCGGGGTCGGAGAAGACCGTCGCGTTCTCGAGGAGTTCGGCGAACAAGTGAGCTGCGGTGAGCGCGGCGTGGCCGACCATGGCGGGGTCGGCATCAAGGTTCAGGTCAATGCGCTCGTATAGTTCGATCTCCGACGAGGCGGTGCGGATGACATCTGACAACGGCATTGGCCGACGCAATCGGCGACCGGTCTCGATGCCAGCAAGCACGAGCAGCGACTCGCTGTTGCGGCGCATCCGCGTCGCCAGGTGGTCCAGCGCAAAGAGCTTCGTCAGGGTCTCTGAGTCGTCTTCACCGCGCTCCATTTCGTCGATCGACGCGAGTTGGCGATTGAGCAACACCTGGTCGCGGCGCGCGACGTTGACGAACATCGCAGAGATCGAGGCGCGCAACGCGGCCTGTTCCCGTGCGATCGCGAGCGTTCCCGCGTTCACGCCGTTAAATGCCTCCGCGAGTCGACCGATCTCGTCCCCGGACTCGACGGGAATCTGTACTTCGGACTCGTCGACCGTCTCGCCGGGCAACGCGACGCGTTCGACCAGCCGAGGCAACTCGAGCCGGACGGCAGTGGCAGCAGTCGTCAGGCGGCGAAGGGGCAAGACGATGCGGCGCGCAATGACGAGTGCAAACACGAGCGAGAAGATCACGGCCGCAAGCGCAATCGCCGCGGTGATCGCGGTGCGCAGAAGTGCCGCATTTGCCGCCGAGGACGTCACATCAGTCACAGCCGCGAATGCCGCCGCGCTGGTGGGATTGACCGCAGCAAGCTGCGCGTCCACGGCCGCATCCCAGACGGCGAGCGCGGGCAGCGAGTCGCTCGCCCCCGCCTTCATCGCCGAACGAATCGCCGCGAAAGACTGTGAGCCATCGTTGATGAACGGGCTGAGTTCGGCGACGCCGTCAAGCGTGGCCACGGCATCCGTAGCGGCGGCGAGGCTTGCGTCCGACTCGGCGATGAGCACGTTCTGCTCGCGCGACGTCGACGACGTAAACGAGCCCGCGCGGATCACGCGGTCCCCACCGAGTTGTTCCCGGCGAATGCTTTCGATGAGGCCGTCCATCGCACTCGTCGCGTCAAGCCCCCCGACGATGCTCGATTCAGTAGTCGCAACCGCGGCTCCTGAGCCGAGCCGGGCGGCCCCAGCGACGAGCGCATCGTAAGTACGGAGGTCCGACGCTCCAGCTGTATTCGCTGCGGCGCGCGCGGTCGGGAGATCGCCGATCGCCGCGACTATTCCCACCACATCGGCGGAAAACTGCGCCGACTCAGGTTCGTCGCTGAGCCCCGGCCGAGCGTCGATGAAGGCCGCTGCGTCTGCGTCGGTCGCGGCGTAGGTGTCGGCGAGCCCTTCTCCATACGTGACGGCCTCGTTGAGGTACGACACCGCTGCCACACGCTCCCGACCGATCAACGTGGCGACGCTCGCCTCGCCAAGCCCTTTGGCGGAGGTCTCGAGGTCGCGATATGCCGCGTCCATGCCGTCAACATCAGACTGAGACGGGACAGTCGGGGCGTTAGCCGCCGAGCCCGGAGCAACGTCGATGGCGCGAACGTCAGTGAGGCCCGCTGCGAGGGGGGACGCCGACGACCCGGCCTGGGCGATGGCGGAGTCGGTGGCCCGTTCGGCCTGACTGCGTCGCGTTGCGCCAACGTCAGCGGCGTCGGCGTAGTTCGCGACGCGGAAGCGCTCCACCTGGACACTGCGAGATAGCGCTTGACCGGCATCGACAACAGCAACGAGCGACTGAGTTGCGCGCGCGGCAAAGAGATCAGTCGCGGCATTTGCAGTGATGATCCCGCCCGCGACGAGCAGCACAAGGATCGGCACCATCACGACCGCGAGAATCTTTCCGCGAATGCCCAGTCGTTGGAGCATCAACCCTCTCCCTTACGGACGCCGTCGCCGGCACCCCTCGTCACGCATGCTGCGACCAGTCCCTCGGGTTATCGGCCGGTTCCATGAAAACCTAAGAGTGAGCGACATACGTCACATGCGATATGAGAGGGCCCAAGATGTCCGCTATGACGCGGTTTCGGTGGATTTTTCCATGAGAGCAGCAACCGTGCCAGTTGCGGGAGGCCCCGACGCCTTCGTGATGGCTGACGTACCGGACCCGACGCCGTCAGGACGGGAGGTTGTGATTCGGGTGCGCGCGGCGGGGGTCAACCGCGCCGATGCCCTCCAACGCGACGGTCGCTACCCCGCCCCACCGGGGGCGCCGACGTGGCCCGGGCTCGAGGTCGCCGGGGATATTGCCGCCGTGGGCGATGACGTGGACGGCTGGCGAGTCGGGGACTCCGTGGCCGCGCTCGTGCCGGGCGGCGGCTACGCCGAGTTAGTCGCCGTGGACGCTCGGCTCGTTCTGCCCGCCATCCAAGGCGTCACCTACGCGGAACTCGGTGCCGTGGTGGAAGCGTCCTGCACCGTGTGGTCCGCCTTCGCGGACGCGCACGCGAGCGCCGGCCAGGTCGTGCTGGTGCACGGCGGGTCCGGCGGTGTCGGCACGGCGGCGATCATGATCGCGAAGGGCCTAGGCATGACCGTGGTGGCGACGGCAGGAAGCGACGAGCGCGCACGCCGGTGCGCAGAACTGGGCGCGGATATCGCCGTGAACTACCGAACGGACGACGTCCCGGCCGCGACCAACGCACTCGGGGGCGCGCACGTGATTCTCGACGTCGCCGCCGGGTTGAACCTCGTATCAGAC
>JAHEMW010000025.1 GCA_024643505.1 Demequinaceae bacterium | reverse complement strand
GTCCTGTACAACGCGGCGGGGATGGCGTCTTGGGATAGGCCGACGCTCGCGCGGGCTGGCATGCGCGTCCGGATCGTTTCGGCGCTGTGGGGCGCGATATCGCCGGCTGACGTGATCCCGGCCTACCGCCTGGCGATGACGACAGCGCTGCCGCGGATCGGGAGCCTCGGGGCATTCTGGCGCGGTGTGCTGAGCGCGTCGTTGGAGGCGGCCGCTGACGGTGGCCTCGTCGTTGATTGCCGGTCGGCGTCGTACGCGGCGGTGTGGAGGCCTACCGGCCTACCGTGGGTAACCGTGCGCGTCGAGCGGGAGGTTGGCGGGCGGCGCACGGTCGTGAGCCACATGGCCAAACACACGCGCGGGTTGCTGACGGCGCACCTCGTGGCTGTGGAGCATGTCCCTCGTACGGCAGAAGACTTGGCGGGCGCGGCGGCTGAGCTCGTTGGCGCGACGCTCATCGACGTTGCACTTGCGCCGCGACTTGGCGGTCACGAATTGACGCTGGTCGTTGGCGGTGCGTGAGTGGCGCTGTTGTCCACAGCACCGCTGGTGACGCGACTTGTTCATGTTTAGAGATGTTTGATCCCATTTGTCAGAGCCCCCTGATGTACTGGTGACATGGCTTTCTCCCTGGCGATGCTCGAGCGTGAAGTGCATGCGGCACGCGAGCGAGCCGTGGCCGATGTCAGCTCGTTGCCTCGGCGCGATCTCCTCGAGCTTCACCGCGCGGTGGCGGGCGTCAGGCGCGCAGCCGACGCGCTGCTTGCGGAATTGTCCGGCGAGATCTCGCGTCGGTCCGCTCCGGAACACGGCGCGGGCGGACTCGCGCGACGCGAAGGGTTCAGCACTCCGAACAGACTGATTGCTGCGGCGACGGGAGGTTCGCTCGCGGACGCAGCGCGGCTCGTGGACGTGGGTGAGACTCTTGCGGCACCCTCGCTCGACGAGCGACCGCGCTACCCGCACGTAGCGCAGGCCGTGCGCGCTGGGCGGCTGAACATCGAAGCGGCAAGCGTGCTCACACGCACCCTCGGGCGGCTCACGGGGGCACGTGAGGCGCTTGACTCGCTCGAACGTCGACTCGTTGAAAAGGCCGCGGGGCTCACGCTGACAGAGGTTCGCCGGGTCGCCATGAGAGCTGAGGCACTTCACGATCCAGCGGCCTGGCGCCGGCGCGAAGAGCGCCAATACGACGAGCGGGCGGTCACGGTGCACGACGACGAGACGGGAATGGTCGTGCTCACCGCGCGACTCGACCCCATGAGCGCCGCTCCCGTAAAGACGGTGCTTGACGCGATCGTCCGTCGCGCGTTCCAAGAGCGCCGCGACCAGGACCCTACGGCGCAAGACACGCGCACCGTGCTCCAAGTGCGCGCCGACGCCCTCGTGTGGCTCTGTCGCCACGCACTGGACTGTGACGGGACGTCCTCCGTGGGCGTGAAGACCACCGTTGTGGTGCGTATGGACCTCGAGGGGCTCCGAACAGGTCTCGGAATTGGTGAGGTTGACGGGGTCTCGCAGCCGGTGAGCGCGGCGTCGCTCCGAATCGCCGCTGCCGACGCCGAGATCATCCCCGCGGTCCTTGGCGGAGCCTCGGAGACGCTCGACTGGGGCCGCGCCAAGCGACTCTTCACACCCGCGCAGCGACTTGCGCTCGTCGAAAGGGACGGCGGATGCGCATGGTGCCTCGCTCCCCCGTCGCATTGCGAGGCGCACCACATTCGTTGGTGGGATCGTCATCGCGGCAAGACGGACCTCGCGAACGGCGTGCTTCTGTGCGGTTCGTGCCACCACCGCGTCCATCGCGATGCGTGGGAGATCGAAGTGCGAGGCAACGTGGTCTGGTTCACACCTCCCGCACACGTCGACCCTCGACAAATCCCTCGGATGGGCGGTCGCGCGCGATTGGCACTGGCGGCGTGACGCCTAGTGAACAGGGGCGCCAAGGCAGAGCAGGTGCCGCTCCGCAATCTCACCCGAGGCGGTGACGCGGAACTGCATGATCGTGAGGGATGCGGGGGACGGCCAGATGCTCGCCCACTGGCGAAGATCGACGTTGAGTGCTTGGCCAACGCACGACTTGATCGCAACGGCATGTGACACGAGGGCGATCGTGCGAGCGCGGTCGTCGCCATCCATGCACTCGGCGGCGTGTGCGGCCGCGAGCTGTTCGACAAGCTCCGTCATACGTGCACCCACCTCGGACATCGACTCTCCGCCCGGCGCCGGAATCTCACCAAACCGCCATCGATGAATGTCGTCGCCAGCCATTTCGCCAATGGCGGCGCCGGTGAGCCCCTCCCACTCGCCGAAATCGAGCTCCCGCAGCCGATCGTCGATCTCTACACGCAATCCCAACCGCCGACCAAGCGCTGCCGCGGTCTCCCTCGTGCGCACCATCGGCGAGGCCACAAGCTTCGACACGGGCGGCACCCGCTCCCACGTGTCTCGGCCTATCCGGAACACCGCGTCCGCCGCCTTCGCCGCCTGTACCCGACCCTGAGCGTTGAGCGGAGGGCCGGGCGTCGACGAACCTGACAGCGCATGGGTGAGCGTCGCATCCGTGACCCCATGCCTCACCAGTACGACCGCGAGCGGGCTCACAAGGTCGTCCTCGCGCATGCCCCAGAGACCACCCGTCAGGGGCTTGCGTGCATCGTCGCGTCCACGCGCCTCGCCCACAAAGGTGTCCTTCGGCTCCGCGCGATCCGCGATCTCGACGGGTGCGTCATGGGGGTGAACCGGCAGCGGGCCGCAAGACCTGCGGATGTCCGGCGACTCGGTATCCATTGCTTCGTTGGCCAGCCGGTCCGCGTCCGTGTTCGATTCTCGCGGAATCCACGTGAAGTCAACGGTCGCATCGCCTATCGCCTCGCGCGCCTCACCCGCGAGGGCTCTCATCTCGGGATTCTTGATCTTCCAGCGGCCGCTCATCTGCTCCACCACGAGCTTCGAGTCCATGCGCACGTGAATCGTGGCTTCGGGATCGAGTTCGCGGGCCGCCCTGAGCCCCGCGATGAGACCGCTGTACTCGGCAACGTTGTTGGTCGTGTGACCCACATACCCTGCGCGCTCCTCGAGCAGGACACGCGTGGCAGCGTCGCGAACCAAGGCACCGAAACCTGCCGGACCAGGATTCCCGCGTGACCCTCCGTCCGCCTCGACAACGAACTCGCGCGTCACGCGGTCGATTCCCGCACGAGGATTCGGCCACACTCCTCGCACCTGACGATCGACTCGGCGGCCGTCACCTCGATCGCAGCGAGGTCAGCTGGGTTCAGACTCATGTGGCACCCCTGGCACTGGCCGCGCAGCAATGCCGCTGCGCCGATGCCTCCGTGCTGGTCACGCAAGCGCTCGTACAGCGCGACGAGCGTGCCGTCGAGGCCAGCAATCGCGGCCTCGCGCTCGACCGCTATGGAGGCGAGTTCCTCATCGATGAGTGCCGTCTCGGCATCGCGTTCCGCCGTGACCCGGGTGACGTGTTCCGTGATTTCCGCGACCTGGGCCGCCGCCGCAGTCTTCGCGGCCTGCGCGTCCTCCAGCCGTTGCATGATCTCGAGTTCGACTTCCTCGAGCGCGCCCTGTCGTCGGCCTAGCACCTCAAGTTCGCTCTGGAGCGCCTGCAGATCCTTGGGAGTGCCTTGGCCGGATGACAGCCGCTCCTCGTCGCGACGGGCGCGCGCACGCACGGCGTCGACGTCGTCCTCTGCCTTCGACACCGCACGTGCCAGATCGAGGACCTCCACCGAGCGCGCAAGCCGCTCCTGGTCCAGATCTGCAGCTCGCGCGGTCAGCTCCTCGATGACCGCGTGAGCCGGCAGGCTGGAGCGACGGTGCCGCGCCTGCTGCGCGCGCAAATCGCAGTCCTGCACATCGAGCAGGCGACGCTGGTGATCAACGGGGGCACTAGGCACGAGGTCTCCTCAGGGCGCGTCGAAGCGCGCGTTCCATGGGTCGGTGGTGAGAGTGGACACCGACGTCTCGATGCCATGAATGTGAGCGACGTAGTCGGCAGCGTCGTCCAGCCACAGCCACTCCGACGCAAAGTGCGAGACGTCGACAAGAAAGGGCCTCCCGTCGGTGAGCAACGCGAGCTCGCGCGCCTCCGACGCGGGGTGGTGACGCAGGTCGGCCGTGACGTACACGTCCACGCCGCTGTCATGCGCCGCGGCGAGGAACGCATCGCCCGCCCCGCCGACGACGGCAACGGTGTGCACTGGTGCCCGCAAATCTCCGGACACACGGACGCCGTGGACGGTCGGCGGAAGGGCCGCCGCGACCGCGCGCGCAAACTCGGTGAGCGAAATCGGCTCATCGAGCGTGCCCACCCTGCCCGTCCCATGAACCGGATCGTCGGCATTCGGCACCAGCGGTCCGGAAACGGAGACGCCAATCGCGCGAGCCAACGCGTCGGAGACACCGTGATCGGCAGCGTCGGCGGTCGTGTGTGCGCCGTACAGTGCGCACTTGCCCTCGATCAAGGCGTGCACGACCGCGCCCTTGGCGGTATCCGCCGCAACGGACGTGACCCCGCGGAGCATGAGCGGATGGTGCGTCACGAGCAAGTCGGCGCCACGATCAATGGCCTCTCGCGCGACCGCAAGCGTGGGGTCGACCGCGAAGTGAACGCTCGACACATGCGCCGCCGGGTTGCCGACCGCGAGCGACGTCACATCCCACGGCTCCTGGAGATACAAGGGAAAACGCCGTTCCAACGTTGCGATGACGTCGGCGACAGAACTCATGCCCCCAAACTACTCCGGAGCGGTGTCCTGCCGGGCTTCCTCCCGATCCACCAAGCGGTTGATCTTCGCCTCGAGAGCGAGGAGTCGCTCACGGAGCTCCGCGTGGCGGGCATCGTCCTCCGCCTCTTCCTCCCCCTGAGTGAGCCGCACGAACCACGCCGCGACGGAGGCGGTTACGACGCCGATCAGCGCTATCCCGATCACCATCAAGACGCTCGCAACGATTCGTCCTTCAAGGGTCACCGGTGTGAAGTCTCCGTAGCCCACCGTCGTCACCGTCACGAGCGCCCACCACATCGCATCCGCAAAATTCGCGATTGTTGCTCCGCTGTGGCCGCGTTCTGCCCCAAGCATCGCGACCGCGCCGATCCACATGAGCAGGGCTGTGGAAATGCCCACCGCTTGGGAAGTTTGGACCGCCCCCTTGCGACTTGCGACGAGCGTGCCCTGCGTGAAGACCGCCAGAATCTTGAGAGGGCGTGCAACCGGCAGCACTACGGCGATGATTTCAACCGGATGCGTGAAGACCCACCGCCACCGGCGCGTCGCATAACGAATGCGAATCACGATGTCGACCGCGAAGGCGATCCACACCCAGCCCTGAACGACAAGCAGCGACGAGTCCAACGCCGCGGGCATCCCGTCCCAGATGGTTCTCGTCGACCACACGACAAGGAACACGAGCGCGAGCGCGAGCATGATCGGGTCGGCTTTCGCGACGTAGGAGCCGTACTTCTCTTGCCGACTCGGCATCTGTTGCTCCTCCCGTGCGACAGCCGTGCGCGTGGGCCCTACCGGACTCGAACCGATGACACCTGCGGTGTAAACGCAGTGCTCTAACCAACTGAGCTAAGGGCCCGCGCCCATTCTTACGCCATACGGCGGCGCAGGGACAAACCGCCACGCGTCACAGGGCAGCGAGCGCGTCCCGGTAGTCCTCAAGCCGGCGAGCCTCGCCCATGGGGTTGCGAACGGTCCACCGGACCACGCCGTCGGCATCGATGAGGAATGTCCCCCGCGACGCGAGCCCCTTGCGGTCGTCGAACACGCCGTAGCCGCGCGCCACCTCGCCATGTGGCCAGAAGTCGCTCAGCAGCACCCCCGTGTAGCGGTGCGAGTCCGCCCACGCCTTAATCGTGTACACGGAATCACACGATGCAACGAGGACCGTGACGGCGTCTCCGCTCCGCAGATCCTCCGCGTCGCGAAGGTCGATGAGCTCATTCGTGCAGGTGTCAGAGAACGCGTACGGCACGAAAACCAGCAGTACCGGGGCGCCGCGGAACGACGAGAGAGCGAGTGACCGGCCGTGTTGGTCAGTGAGCGTGAAGTCCGGGGCGAGCTGACCGTCAAGGTCAGTCGTCACTTGGAGCGACCCTTTTCCACCAGCTGCGTAGCCGACCAGTTCTCCGCGGCAACGAACGTCGACGTCGCGTGTAGCCCTGCGAGCGACGCCGCCTCGCCAATCACGCGGGGCTCAACGTGACCGGTCTGGCCCGCCTTGGGAGTGAGAACCCACACCGAGCCGCCGTCGTCGAGCAGGGACTGGACGTCCATGAGGAGGTCGGCGAGGTCGTCATCGTCTCGACGGAACCACACGACGGCGCCGTCGGTGACGTCGTCAAAATCTTCGTCCGCGAGCGGTTCGCCCGTCGCGTCCTCAATTGCGGTGCGAAGCTTCTCGTCGCAATCGTCGTCGTAGCCGAATTCTTGAATGATCAGGCCGGCCTTAAGGCCGAGCCGAGCGATGACGCCCGCTTCCGCGGGACCTGGACCTGCCGGTGTCGCCACGGTGGCGCCACTCCCTTCGTCGATGGTGACGCTCGCGCGCCTTGCGCCAACAGTAGAGCCCCAACGCGCGCACGTGCAATGAAGCCCCAGTCTTGGGGGCGGTCTGTCACCCCGACGTGCGGTCCCGGCGCCCGTACCCGTCCGGCGTGACAAGTGCGGTCAATGTGACAACAATGAGTCCAGAAGCGGTTCTCCGCTCAAGGCCCCCACGTTCGAAGGTGCGCGATCCGTGCCACTGCAGGAAGGTCAATGGTGACATCACACGGCGAAGTGGATAGGGACCCGCAGGAGACTGCAGAGTGGCTCGAATCGCTTGACGCGCTCATTGAAGATGGCGGCGAGAGCCGAGCCGAATTCATGCTCGAGCAGCTCATCCAACGCGCTGCGAGCAAGCAACTGTCGGTGCCGCTCAGCCTCAACACCCCGTACGTCAACACCATCCACGCAGATGACGAGCCCGATTTCCCTGGTAACGAGGACATCGAGCGCCGCTACCGTGGCTGGGTACGTTGGAACGCCGCCGTCATGGTGACGCGCGCGCAGGCGGCCGGCAAGGGCGTCGGCGGCCACATCTCGTCGTATGCGTCTGTCGCCACGCTTTACGAGGTGGGCCTCAACCACTTCTTCCGCGGGAAGGACCACCCGGGCGGCGGCGACCAGATTTACTTCCAGGGTCATGCCGCTCCGGGCGTTTACGCGCGCGGCTACGTCGAAGGTCGCTTCAGCGAACTAGACCTCGACAGCTTCCGGCAAGAAAAGTCTGCGGAGGGTCGCGGGCTCTCCTCATACCCGCACCCGCGCCTCATGCCCGATGTGTGGGAATTCCCCACCGTTTCGATGGGACTCGGGCCGGCGTCGGCCATCTATCAGGCGTGGACCAACCGCTACTTGCACATGCGCGGCATCAAGGACACGTCCCAGCAGCATGTGTGGGCGTTCCTCGGCGATGGCGAGATGGACGAACCAGAGTCGCGCGGCATGTTGCAGTTGGCCGCGACCCAAAACCTCGACAACCTGACGTTTGTCGTCAACTGCAACCTGCAGCGGCTCGACGGGCCCGTGCGCGGCAACGGAAAAATCATCCAGGAGCTCGAGGCCTACTTCCGCGGTGCGGGCTGGAACGTGATCAAGGTCGTGTGGGGCCGCAACTGGGATCCGCTCCTTGAGCGCGACATCGACGGCGCACTGGTCAACCTCATGAACACCGTGCCCGACGGCGACTTCCAGACCTTCCGTGCCGAATCCGGCGCATTCATTCGTGATCAGTTCTTTGGCGGCGACCCGCGCGCCAAGCAGTTGGTCAACGACATGACCGACGACGAGATCTGGGCTCTCAAGCGCGGCGGCCACGACTACCGCAAGCTCTATGCGGCGTACCTCAAGGCGACGACAGAGGCCAACGGCAAGCCGACTGTGATCCTCGCGAAGACGATCAAGGGCTACGGCCTCGGCTCCAACTTTGTGGCCCGCAACTCGACGCACCAAATGAAGAAGCTGGCCGCCGCGGACCTCAAGGTGCTGCGTGACACCTTCGACATCCCCTTTACCGACGAACAGCTTGAGGAAGACCCCTACAACCCGCCTTATTTCCACCCCGGCATGGACGATCCCGCGATCCAATACATGCTCGGACGTCGAACCGAACTCGGCGGGTTCGTTCCGACCCGACGCCCGTCCACAGATGCCGTCGCGATGCCGGCGGACAAGGTCTATGACCTCCTTGCCAAGGGTTCGGGCAAGCAGGAAGTCGCCACGACGATGGCGTTCGTCCGCCTGTTCAAGGACCTCGTGCGCGATCCCGACTTCGGGTTCCGTGTCGTGCCGATCATTCCCGACGAGGCGCGAACCTTCGGCCTCGACGCAATCTTCCCGTCGGCCAAGATCTTCAACACCAACGGCCAGAACTACCTGCCCGTGGACCGCGAACTCATGCTCTCCTACAAGGAGTCCGAGTCCGGCCAGATCCTTCACACGGGCATCAACGAGGCCGGCTCAGCCGCGGCCTTCCAGGCGGTCGGCACGTCATACGCCACTCACGGTGTGCCGCTTGTGCCGTTCTACATCTTCTATTCGATGTTCGGGTTCCAGCGCACTGGTGACCAGTTTTGGGCGGCGGGCGACCAGCTCACCCGCGGATTCATCATCGGCGCGACAGCGGGGCGCACGACACTCACGGGCGAGGGCCTCCAGCACGCCGACGGTCACTCGCCAATTCTTGCGGGCACCAACGCAGCGGTCGTTCAATATGACCCCGCGTTCGGGTACGAGATCCGACACATCGTTCGCGACGGCATCGAGCGCATGTACGGGGCCGACGACGGTCGCGACAAGAACGTCATGTACTACATCACGGTCTACAACGAGCCGATCTCACAGCCAGCTGAGCCCGAGGATGTGGACGTCGAGGGCATCCTGCGCGGCATCCACAAGTTCGCTGACGCCGCACCCGGACCCGGCCCGAAGGCCCAGATTCTCGCGTCAGGCGTCGCAGTGCCCTGGGCGATTGAGGCTCAGCAGCTGCTGCTCAATGATTGGGGCGTTCACGCGACGGTGTGGTCGGTCACCTCATGGAACGAGTTGCGGCGTGACGCGCTCGCGGCGGAGCAGGACGCGTTCTTGTACCCCGACCGCGAGGTGCGCACACCCTTCGTGACGAGCAGGCTCGCCGGTTACGAGGGACCGTTCGTCGCGACGTCTGACTACGACCACCTGGTGCCCGACCAAATCCGCGCTTGGATTCCAGGACCGTACGCGACGCTCGGCGCCGACGGTTTCGGTTTCTCCGACACGCGTGCGGCCGCCCGCCGCTACTTCAAGATCGACGGGCCGTCGACGGCCGTGCGAGTGCTCCAACAACTGGAGAAGCGCGGCGAAGTGCCAGGCGGGACGACCGCGCAGGCCATTGACCGCTACGAACTGCATGACGTGCGCAAAGGCGCCTCCGGTAACGCGGGCGGCGACGCCTAGGGCTTTGGTTCGTTGGGGTCGGGCTCGGCCGCCGGGACGTCTGCGAGTTGCTCGTACAAAGCATCGTTGCGGGCGCCCTTATCCCTCGCTTCTTCCTTGTCTTGTTGGTTCCACTCGCGCAGGGTCTGCTGGAAGTCACCTCGATTGCCGTCGCCGCGCGTTCCCAGTCCGTCGCCCGCCGCACCGGCGGTTGCAGCTGCGGCCGCCGCGGCGATCGACCTCTTGACCGCCACGGTCACCGCGACGATCACGACGATCAGCACCACGAGGGTGACCCACAGCGCGATCATCAGAGCGCCGGAGAATGCACCGGGACTCTCGACGCGCACGTAGCCCGTCATGTCGCAACGGCCGCCCTCGGCGGCGTTAATGTAGCCGAACACGATGAAGGTCCCGGAGACCTCAACGCCCGTCGCTCCGGCGATGTCCTCGAGGAAGCCCGCGACGTCGTCCTCGCCGTTCCACATCGTGTCCTCGTCGGCATTCTCACTCTCGCCCGTCCAGATCGGGATGTTGAAGCCACCGACCTGAACGCCGAGAGCGCTGGTCCAGTTCTTGAGCACGTTGTCTGTGCTCGCGGTCCACACCACCGTGTCGTCCCGGGTGACATCGAAGGGGTCGGATGCTTTCGTCGCGTCCGGTGTCTTCGTGTCCAACGACGACGTGCCCTCGACGTAGCAGCCTTCGGTGAGCGACCCGCTGCCGAACGCAGCGGGGATACCCGTGAGGGCGACCGCCCCAAGCAGGCTGGCGATCACCATGGCGACCACAAATCGCGCCTTCACGATCGCGATGGCCTGCGTGGTCATCAGTACGACAACGAACATCATGAGCGAGACCACGCCGAACACCGCGAGACGGTCAGGGGGCGTCACGCCGAGTTGCCACAGCAGCGCGACAGCGACGATTCCGAGTAGGAATCCGAGAAATGCTCCGAGCAATGGGCGTGGCTTGGCTTCCATGATGGGTCCCCCTAGGTTCACTCCACCGTATCGAGGTCGCACCAGGTGTGCGAGGGCGCCACCGCGCTTCCGTAGGATGTCGACAGCGCTTTTGGGTGAAATGCCGGAATCTGCCGCGTGGGCGCCCCCAAGAATGGGGGCAGGTCATTGGCGCTCTTCCACAACGACGCCCCTATGCTGGAGGCATGGTCATCACCGACACCCGCGCGGAGACCTTGCGCCGGCTCAAAGCGGGTAGCGGGAAGTTAGCGACGGCGGCGCTTCGCAGTCTCGACGCCGAGCACAAGTGGTTCCGCGACCTGCCAGCCCAAGAACGCTCATGGGTTGGCACGGTCGCCCAAGCGGGCATCGACTCTTTCGTCTCGTGGTACGAGCAGCCGACGGACAACACCCGCGGCGCGGCCGACGTGTTTGCGTCAGCTCCACCGGAATTGGCGCGCTCCATTTCACTGCAGCACACCCTTGCCATCGTTCGGACAGTAGTCAACGTCGTTGAATCACATTCCGATGACTTCGCGGCGCCCGGATCAGAGCAGGAGTTGCGCGAAGCGATTCTGCGGTATTCCAGGGAAATCGCGTTCTCAGCCGCAGAGGTTTATGCCCGCGCCGCGGAATCTCGCGGGGCGTGGGACGCGCGCCTCGAAGCGCTCGTCGTCGACGCGCTCGTGCGTGGCGAAGTCGACGATGACCTGCCCTCCCGTGCTGCCGCACTCGGGTGGAAGCCGGGGCCAACCCTGGTCATGGTCGGTCTCACGGACGGACCCCTTGGAGAGGTGCAGTCCGCTGAACTTCGGCGCACCGTGCGGCGCGCAGCACCAGGCGCGCTGGTCGGCATCCACGGCGAGGATCTCGTCGTCATCGCGCGATCCGACGCCGACCTCGACGAGGTTGCCGCGCTCCTCTTGCCGTCGTTTGGTTCCGGACCCGTCGTAGCCGGGCCACCTGCGGTGACGCTGCTCGAGGTCGCGCGCGCCACGCGCGCGGCGTTCGCCGGCGTCGTCGCGGCGCCCGCATGGTCCCGAGCACCACGACCCGTCCGCGCCGACGAGTTGTTGCCCGAGCGCGTGCTCGTGGGCGACGCGAACGCGCGGGAGCGCCTCATCGCGGTCGCCTACGACCCGATCATGCGTGCGGGAGGATCGCTCGGCGACACGGTCGCGACGTTCATCGACTCTGGACGCTCACTCGAGCTCGCGTCCCGCACGATGTTCGTCCACGCCAACACCGTGCGCTACCGGCTGAAGAAGGTCGCGGACCTCACTGGGTGGGATGTTCTGCAGACCAGAGACGCTCACGTGCTCGAAACCGCATTCGCTTTGGGGCGACTCCGCGACGCGGCGCACACTCCGTTGTAGGTTACTGACAAGGGGACCTGCGGAGTTCGGTAGAAACCGCCCCGCGGACACACAAGGAAGTGAGGCACCCTAGAGACATGCTTGCTGTTCTCTGCCCGGGCCAGGGCGCCCAGTCCCCCGGCATGCTCACGCCGTGGCTTGACGTTCCGGAAGTCGCCGACGCTCTCGGCGCGTTGTCGGAAGCAACGGCCATTGACCTCATCGCGCACGGCACGACGTCCGACGCGGAACAGATTCGCGACACGGCAATCGCCCAGCCTCTGCTGGTCGGGGCGTCCATTGCGACCGCGCGGTACCTTTTTGGATCGGACGCGCCCGCCGTCTTGGCTGGCCACAGCGTCGGAGAGTTCGCCGCCGCGGCGCTCGCTGGCGTCGTGACGGATGCCGAGGCGATGCGGCTCATCAGCGCGCGGGCCAACGCAATGGCCGCTGCGGCCGCCGCATCTGAGCCGACGTCGATGGCAGCCGTGCTCGGCGGCGATCCGGCGGAGGTGCTCGCCGCGCTCGCCACTCTTGGCCTCACTCCCGCAAACATCAATGGCGGCGGGCAGGTCGTGGCATCGGGTGCGCAAGCGGCGATCACGCAGCTGGTCGAAAACCCGCCGCCGCGCGCGCGTGTCATTGAGTTGCAGGTCGCCGGCGCCTTCCACACCGCCTACATGGCTCCGGCCGTTGACGCCCTCGCAGCGGCTGCGGCCTCGGTGACCGCGCGAAACCCCGCCTGTTTGCTGCTGTCCAACGCCGACGGGCAAGCCGTTGGCAGCGGCGCGGATGCCATCTCACGTTTGGTCAACCAGGTTGCTCACCCCGTTCGCTGGGACCTGTGCATGGAGCGGATGCTTGACGCCGGCGTCACTGGAATCATCGAAGTCGCTCCCGGAGGGGTCCTGACTGGACTTGCCAAACGCGTCATGAAGGGCGTGCCTGCGGTTGCGCTCAAGACGCCTGACGACGTGCCGGCGGCGCGTGAACTCATGGAGGAACACGCGTGACGGCGATGAAGACCACCCGCGGCCCGGAATTCGCTCGCATGATGGGCCTCGGGGTCGCGCGCGGAGAAAACATTGTCACGAACGACGACGTGGCGGGGCCCATCAATAGTTCCGACGAGTGGATCCGTCAGCGCACCGGCATCTCTACGCGCGTCAGGGCTAACGCCGACACCTCGGTGCTCGACCTCGCCGAGCGGGCGTCGCGTGAGGCGATCGCGAACGCGGGCATCGAATCCTCGCAGATTGACACCGTGATCGTCTCCACGATCACGTATCCGCGCATCACTCCCGGCCTCTCGCCACGCCTGGCCGACCTTATCGGAGCGACCCCGGCTGCCGCATGGGACATCTCGGCTGCGTGCGCGGGCTACTGCTATGCGATCGGGCAAGCCGACGCGCTCGTTCGCTCGGGTCAAAGTACGTACGTTCTCGTCGTCGGTGCGGAGAAGATGAGTGATTTCATCGACCCGGAGGACCGGACCATCTCGTTCCTGCTTGGCGACGCTGCCGGAGCGGTGGTCATCGGCCCCTCCGACTCCCCTGCCATCGGCCCCACGATCTGGGGGTCCGACGGTTCTGGCGCGGAGCTCATCACGGAGACCGCATCCTGGCTTGAGGTCAGGGATGGCGCAGCGTTTCCGACGCTTCGCCAGGAAGGCCCTACCGTCTACAAGTGGGCGTCGTTCCAGATGGGACCCGTGGCGCTGCGCGCGGTCGAGGCCGCAGGCCTCACTCCCGACGACATCCGCGCGTTCATCCCCCACCAGGCCAACATGCGCATCATCGACCAGATGATCAAGCAGATTGGTTTCCCCGATTCCGTCGTCGTCGGCCGAGACATCGCTGATTCCGGCAACACCTCTGCGGCGTCTATTCCGCTTGCCACCGAGCGCCTGTACCGCGACGGGCTCGTCAAATCAGGCGACTACGCCCTGCAGATTGGGTTTGGCGCCGGGCTCGTGTACGCCGCCCAGGTGGTGGTTCTCCCATGACAGCGCGCCAACCTTCGCTAAGTTCATAACCGTTCATCACGAACACGATGCGTCCGCATCACGACAACAAGGAGCAGAACACATGGCCATTTCCGAATCTGACGTCCTCGCGGGCCTTGCCGAGATCGTCGCCGAGGAGACCGGCATCGATGCAGCCGAGGTCGAGTCGGCGAAGTCTTTCACCGACGACCTCGACATCGACTCGCTGTCCATGATGACGATCGTCACCCTCGCGGAGGAGAAGTTCGACGTTCGCATCCCCGACGAGGAAGTCAAGAACCTCGTCACCGTCGGGGACGCCGTCGCGTACATCGCGAACAACTCGTAGGGCTCGTCCCCGCTCACCATCCACGCCCCATCACGCACAACCCCGGAGCTCACCATGAATGTTGTCATCACCGGCCTGGGCGCTACCACGCCGCTCGGCGGGGACGTGCCCAGCACATGGGAGGCCGCGCTCGCCGGAAAGTCAGGCGTGCGTACGCTCGACAATGACTGGGCGGAGAAGTACGGCGTGCCCGTCACCTTCGCAGGCCAGTTGGCGGTGCGGCCGGAGGACGTGCTTGCGCGTCCTGAGATCAAGCGGATGGATCCTTCGGCCCAAATGGCGATCGTGGCAACGCGAGAAGCGTGGGCCGACGCCGGCATGCCGGAGGTTGACCCCGAGCGCCTTGGCTCTGTGGTGTCCTCAGGCATCGGTGGCGTGTGGACTTTACTCACGGCGTGGGACACGGTGAAGGAGCGGGGCGCCGCGCGCGTCCTGCCCCTCACCGTTCCCATGCTCATGCCGAACTCGCCGACCGCCTACGTGTCGCTTGAGCTTGGCGCGCGCGCCGGAGCGCACGCGCCGGTGTCGGCGTGCGCGTCGGGCGCGGAGGCGATCGGCATGGGTTACGAAATGATCATGTCCGGGCGCGCGGACGTTGTGGTGGCGGGCGGCACCGAGGCGGCGATCCACCCGCTTCCGATCTCTGCCTTCGCCGCGATGCAGGCCTTGTCAAAGCGCAATGACGACCCCGCGGGCGCTTCGCGACCTTACGACGTCTCGCGAGATGGCTTCGTGCTCGGCGAAGGCGCGGGCGTCGTCGTGCTCGAATCGGAAGAGTTCGCGAAGGCGCGCGGCGCTCGCATCTACGGTCGCGTTCTCGGGCTCGGAATGACGGCCGACGCCCATCACATCGCGGCGCCGGAACCTAACGGGGCGGGCCAGACTCGCGCCATGCAACTCGCCCTCGAGCGCGCAGGCCTCACGCCACGGGACGTTTCGCACGTCAATGCGCACGCAACCTCGACGCCGGTGGGCGACATGATCGAGGCACGCGGCATTCGCGGCCTGCTCGGCGCACACGCCGATGAGGTGTTATTGAGCGCGACGAAGTCCATGACGGGCCACCTGCTTGGCGGCGCGGGCGCAGTGGAGTCGGTCTTCACGATCAAGGCACTCGAGACGCGAACTGCTCCGCCGACGATCAACGTGACGGAGCCGGATCCAGAGCTGCAGGTCGACCTCGTCCGCGACACCCCGCGTGCGTTGCCCTCCACCGGCGACCTCGCGGCGATCAACAACTCGTTTGGCTTTGGCGGCCACAACGTCGCGCTGGTGTTCGGCACCGCGTAACTGCCGCGCTGGCGTCGGGATTCGTCGGCCAGCCGTAGGACTCTCGTCATGCTCACGCGGGCGCGCGCCGGCGTAGTGTGGAACGTGGTCCCCCTGATCGAGGGAGACACCATGTCCACCGAAGGCCGCTTTGCCGGCCGCACAGCAATCGTTACCGGCGCTGGCTCGGGAATTGGCCGTGCCACGACGCTCCGACTCGCCGCGGAGGGAGCGCGTGTCGTCGCGGCCGACGTGGTCGCGGACCGCCTCGCCGACCTTTCTTCTGAACAGATCACCACAGTTGCCGGAGATCTCACGAGCCAGGCAACCATCGACGCCATCATTGGGGCGTGCGGCGGCACACTCGACCACCTTGCTAACAACGCCGGCATCATGGACGCGTTCCTGCCTGTCGGCGAGCTCGACGACGCCACCTGGGATCGGGTCATCGCCGTGAACCTCACGGCGCCGATGAAGCTCACGCGGGCCGCGCTTGCGATCATGCTCGAAGCCGGCCACGGAACGATCGTCAACACCGCCTCAGAGGCGGGCTTACGCGCATCTGCGTCTGGCACCGCATACACGGCGTCCAAGCACGGGGTGATCGGCCTGACGCGTAGCACGGCCTTCTTCTACGGTCCCAAGGGAATCCGCTGCAACGCGGTCCTTCCGGGCGCGGTTCAAACGAACATTGAGGCGCCGTTCCATTCCGAATACGCGGCAGCACGCGTGGGGCCGATGCTCCAGGCCACTATGCCCGGTGTCGCGCAACCAGAGGAACTCGCAGCCGCCATCACGTGGCTGCTGAGCGACGACTCAGCGAACGTCAACGGCGCGCTGGTGACGAGCGACGGCGGGTGGTCGACGGTCTAAAGGGTGCGGCGCACAACCGCGCAGCGCTCCGCTCCTAGCCGACGCGGTGGAGCCAGCGAACGGGTGCGCCGTGGCCGGCGTAGCGGAACGGCTCAAGTTCGTCGTCCCACGCGGTGCCGAGGGCGAGGTCAAGCGAGCGCTTGAACTCTGCGACCGAGCCGCCGGAGTCGAGCGCAGCCCGAATGCGGTCCTCTGGCACGACGATGTTTCCGTGCACGTCGGTGACCGCGTGGAAGATCCCGAGCGCGGGGGTGTGGGACCAGCGACCGCCGTCGGACCCGAATGACGGGTCTTCGGTGACTTCGTAACGGAGGTGTTCCCAGCCGCGCAGAGCTGACGCAAGCCGCGCGCCAGTGCCCTGGTGGCCTTGCCACGCCACCTCGGTGCGGAACAGGTTGGTGCCTGCTGGCTGGTCGGTCCAGTCAAACGCGGTCCGCGCGCCAAGCACAGAATGCGTCGCCCACTCGACGTGGGGGCACATTGCACGCGTGGCTGAGTGCACAAAAAGAACACCGCGAGTAATGGCAGCCATGAGCCTTCCTTTCCGATGAGGTGCGTCTTCCCCTACGACCTCGACGGATTCGGCTCGCTGAGCCCCGGTGTGTCTCTATCGTGCCTCACCTCGAGTCAAAAGACCAGTGGCGTCGCGCGGCGCGCCGCAGGAACAGTCGAGGTAGCGCGCCTATCGAGGACTACGCACCTGCCTACGCTTCGAGCGACTCCCGGATTTCGCGCATGGCACGCCGACGCACGTCGGTCGCAAGGCGATCGACAAAGAGGCGCCCGTCGAGGTGATCGACCTCGTGATTGATCAGACGCGCCCAAATCTCTTCCCCGTCAATTACCACAGGGCGGCCGCTCAGGTCTGTCCCTTCCGCCCTGGCATACGCCGGGCGTTCACACGGGTACCACAGTCCGGGAACCGACAGACAGCCCTCCTCACCGAGCTCTTGACGCTCGGAGGAGTTCTCGACGATCACTGGATTAAGGATGTAGCCGACCTGGCCCTCGATATTCCACGAGAACGCGCGCAAACTGACGCCGATCTGATTTGCTGCGAGTCCCGCACGCCCGTCGTGGTTGACCGTCTCAACGAGGTCTGCGACCAGTTGCTCAACCCGCGAGTCCACCACGCGGATCGGTTCGCAGGGCGTGCGCAGGACGGGATCCCCCGTCGTTCGAATATCGCGAAAGGCCATGGTGACATTGTTCCACGGTGTCCGCGTTGGGTGCGGCGCGCTCAGCGCCTCCCCGCTAGGTCACCGAAGGCTCGGCTCCGTCCGGCGCCACGCCCTTGCGCGACGCAAGAAATGCGACGGTCATCAAGGCAAAGGCGTTAATGCCGTGGAGCGCGCCGACCCATGGCGACGCGGCGTGAGCCACTTCGGCGAGCACGATCTGTACGCCGATGAGCGCGAATACTGACCACGCCCAATTGATGGCGAGTTTCGTGCGCAACAGGTGCCCGACGATCACCAAGGCGAGCCCCACGGCAGGAATGACGTAGTACCCGCCGAGCGCGTGCCCGCCAAAGCCGGCGTCAATCGCGGGGCTCGACGACTCCTCGGTGGCCGAGCCGTTGGCCTCAAGATACGCTCCGACACCGAACATGCCGAGTGCGATCAAGGCACCCTGCAATACGACGAGCGCCAGGACGGTGTGCGCGAGGATTCGATATGCCTTAGTCATGGATTGCCTCTCCACCTCGGGAGGCGATCGCCGCCCTTGACCCGAAACTACTCCGCCGGGGGCGCAACGGCGCGCCGGACATCTGAGCAAGCAACGTGCGGCCTGCGCGGTCCGCGGGTGCGGGTGTGCCACGCTGGGCAGGTGAGCGAGGCGATCACGTGGGACGCGGACCGAGTCCGGGAACTGTGGCCGACGCCGTGGGCGGGCGATGACAAATACAGCCGCGGCGTCTTGGGGGTCGTGGCGGGTTCCGACGCGTACCCCGGCGCGGCGCTCTTGGTCGCGAATGGCGCCATTCGCGCGGGCGTCGGGATGCTGTTGTATGTGGGACCGCGCAGGGTGCAGGACCTCGTGCTCGCATCTCGACCCGAGGTGGTTGCCCACCATCCCTCGGACGTGGCGGCGAGACTCCCGCGCGCGCACGCGTGGGTCGTCGGTCCCGGCGTCGCCGACTATCCCGAACAGGAGGCGGCGATCGGCGCGGTGATTGCGTCGGGCCTCCCGCTCGTGGTCGACGCGGGTGCCCTCGAAGAGACCGCCAGAGCACGCGCTTCGGGCGCACGCGAGACGCCAGCTGATCGCGTCCTCTTTACCCCGCACGTCGGCGAACTCGTGCGCGCGCTGGCGGCCTTGCGTCACGACGTCACTGCGGCCGACGTCGAACGTGACCGCGAGGCGCATGCGCGCCTCCTTGCCGAGGCGGCGCGCGCGACCGTGTTGCTCAAGGGCGCGAATTCCGTCATCGCAGTGCCCGGCGGGGCCGTGATTCGTCTCCCGGAAGCAAGCCCGTGGCTCGCGACCGCGGGGACGGGCGACGTCCTCGCGGGGATCGCCGGCGCCTTGCTCGCTGCGGGGCTTTCCGCAGCAGACGCCGGCGCCTGCGCCGCGTGGGTCCACGCTGGTGCGGCGCTTCGCGCGTCGGCCGGCGGCCCCATTTCAGCGCTTGACGTCGCTCAGGCAGTGCCCGCAGTCATCGGGTCGGTTCTCAACGCGCGCTAAGGCCGCAGCAAGAGCACCAGCCACAGCACGATCACCACGGCGGCGAAGATCGCAACGCCGACGACGACGCGAGACAACACAGGGTTCTGGAGCACGGTCGGTAGCACAAAGCGCGTAATGCCGGAGGTGAGCGCGCTGGGTATTGCGACGGCGATGAACCCGAGCGCCATACCGCCAACGATGTCCTTCGTTCCGACCGCAAGGAACGAAATCGGGATGATCGACGCGTAGGTCGTAATCGCGGGGAGCGACGTCATGAGCGCAAAGCCCGCGTAGATCGGCAAACCTATCGCCCACGCG
>JAHEMW010000113.1 GCA_024643505.1 Demequinaceae bacterium | reverse complement strand
GCCTGCACACGGGCGTCGCGAATGTGTATGCAGTGGGCGACATCGTGCCCGGGCTGCAGTTGGCGCACCGCGGATTCCAGCAGGGAATTTTCGTTGCCGAGCAGATCGCGGGACTCAAGCCAGAGGTCATCGTCGAGAGCAATATTCCGCGCGTCACGTATTGCGAACCGGAACTCGCGTCCGTGGGCATCACGGAGGCCAAGGCGATAGAAACCTACGGTGCCGAGAACGTGAAGTCAGTCGAGTACAACCTCGGCGGCAACGGCAAGAGCCAGATTCTCGGTACGACGGGCTTCATCAAGCTCGTCCGCGTCGTGGACGGGCCCGTCGTCGGAATCCACATGATCGGCGCTCGCGTGGGCGAGCAGATTGGCGAGGCTCAGCTCATCGTGAGCTGGGAGGCGCACCCAGAAGATGTCGCACCCCTTGTCCACGCCCACCCAACCCAGAACGAGGCGCTCGGCGAAGCGCACCTCGCACTGGCGGGCAAGCCGCTGCACGCGCACGACTGATACCGGAGACAATGAGCACATGAGCAACGACGTCACCCTCCCTGCCCTTGGCGAATCCGTCACAGAAGGCACCGTCACTCGCTGGCTGAAGGCCGTCGGTGACACCGTCGCCGTCGACGAGCCGCTGGTGGAGGTCTCGACCGACAAGGTCGACACCGAGATCCCGTCTCCCTTCGCGGGCGTGTTGACCGAGATACTCGTGCCAGAAGACGAGGTGGCACCGGTTGGCACCGTGCTGGCGCGGATCGGCGAGCCCGGAGAGTCGGCCGCACCTGCTGTGCCGACTCCCGCTGTCGTCGAGGCGCCTCCCGCCGCCATGGCCACTCCCGCCGCTCCGCTCACCCCAGCGTGGGCTCCCGTCGAAAGCGCAGCCCCGGCGGCGCCCGAGCCTGCTCCCGCAGCAGCGCCTGCGGGCGGCGGACGAGACGTCACTCTCCCGGCGCTCGGTGAGTCCGTGACGGAGGGCACCGTCACTCGATGGCTGAAGGCCGTCGGTGACACCGTCGCCGTCGACGAGCCGCTGGTGGAGGTTTCGACCGACAAGGTCGACACCGAGATCCCCTCCCCCTTCGCAGGGGTGCTGATTGACGTTCTCGTTGCCGAGGACGAGGTCGTCGCAGTCGGCACCGTGCTCGCACGCATTGGCGAGCCCGGCGCCGTGGCGATCGCGACTCCAGCTGTGGCTGCGCCCGCGGTGCCCGAACCTGCGCCGACGCCCGCGCCAGCAGCCCCCGCACCCGAACCTGCAGTCGCCGCGCCTGTGGCGCCGCTTCCCACCGCGGTTCCTGCGGCGGTACCGTCTGGCTCCGCCCCGGTGTCAACGGGAAGCGGCTATGTCACGCCGATCGTCCGCAAGCTTGCCAGCGAGCGCGGCGTGGACCTGTCGAGGCTTGCGGGTACCGGCGTCGGCGGACGCATCCGCAAGGAAGACATCATTGCCGCGGCTGAAGCCGCTGCTGCTGCGGCGGCAGCTGCCGTCGCTGCTCCCGCCGCAGCACCATCTGCTCCCGTCGCGTCGCCCGCGGCTCCCGCCGCAGCACCGTCCGTTCCGGCCGAGGTTTCTGAGCTCCGCGGAACGACCGTCAAGATGACGCGGCTGCGCACGATCATCGCGGATCGGATGATGGAATCGCTGCACGGCATGGCGCAGCTCACCACCGTCATCGAGGTTGACGTCACCAAGATTGCCGCGCTGCGCGCCAAGGTCAAGGACCCGTTCCGCGCGCGCGAAGGCGCCAACCTGACGTTCCTCGGGTTCTTCACCTACGCTGCAGCCGAGGCTCTCAAGGCGTACCCGAAGTTGAATGCGCGTATCGACGGCGACTCGGTGGTGTACGCCGGCCACGAGAATCTTGCGCTCGCGGTCGACACCGAGAAGGGCCTGATCACCCCGGTCATGAAGAATGCCGGCGACATCTCCCTCGCGGACCACGCGCGCGCGATTGCCGATCTTGCGGCTCGCGCCCGCGACAACAAACTCACGCCAGATGACATGTCGGGCGCGACTTTCACGGTGACAAACACCGGATCAATCGGCGCCGTGTTCGACACCCCGATCGTGCCGAGCCCGCAGGTCGGAATCCTTGGCACCGGCGTGATCCAGAAGCGTCCGATGGTCGTCACCGGACCTGACGGAACCGAGGCCATAGCGATTCGGTCGATGTGCTATCTGGCGCTCAGCTATGACCACCGAATCGTCGACGGCGCCGACGCGAGCCGGTTCCTCCAGGCTGTCAAGAAGCGCATCGAAGCGGGCGCGTTCGAAGCCGAAGTGGGCTTGTAGCACCGCCCGTGCGCGTCGCGATTGCCGGCTCTTCCGGACTCATCGGCACTGCCCTGCGCGCTTCGCTCGCGCGCGATGGGCACGAGGTGCTGCGGCTCGTTCGGCATGACGCGGGTCCCGGCGAGTCCCAGTGGGACCCGGTTCGCGGCACGATCGACCGCGACGCCGTGCTCGCGTGCGACGCAGTGGTGAATCTCGCAGGGGCGTCGATCGGAGACCGTCGACTGACCGCGAAGTATGAACGCGTCGTGCGCGATTCGAGGCGGCACACGACGGCGTTGATTGCGGACACGGTTGCGCAGGGTTTCGAGGGTGTGTACATCCAAGCAGCCGCGATGGGTTACTACGGCGACCGCGGTGACGAAGTACTCACCGAGCGTTCACGGCCGGGCGGAACAATGCTCGCGAGCATCGCGTCAGACTGGGAGGGCTACGCGGACGCGGCGTTTGAAGCGGGGGTCTCGACGGTACTGGCCCGCTCCGGCCTCGTGCTCGCACCGTCGGGC
The DNA here is from genome assembly GCA_024643505.1 of Demequinaceae bacterium. GTDB lineage: Bacteria > Actinomycetota > Actinomycetes > Actinomycetales > Demequinaceae > Demequina. Next base: position 2,202 of record JAHEMW010000113.1, on the reverse strand, counting down.
GGGTTCGCGGCGCGGCTGCTCCCCCTTGCCAAGCGAGGGCTGTTGGGAAGGCTCGGTCCTGGCAGGGCATTCCACTCGTGGATCTCGCTTGAAGACGAGATCCGTGCGTTGCGATTTCTCATGGAAACGAAGTACAGCGGTCCCGTGAACGTGGTGAGCCCACACCCCGCGCGCGATGTCGAACTCATCGGGGCAATGTGCCGCGCCGCCGGCAGGACTCCCGGATTTGCGGTACCGGCGTGGGTCCTTGAGGTGGTCATCGGGCCCGCAATCGACGACCTGCTCGCATCGCAAAATGCCCGCCCGGGTGTGCTCACCCGCCTCGGCTTCGAATGGCACCACCCTCGCATCGCGGACGCCGCAGCGTGGGTCATGTCGCAGGCAGGGCTTGCGCCACCTTCCAACCCTCAGCCGTAGTCACGAGGGTCAGTTCAACCCGCTCGCGAGATTCGAGCTGCTGCTCAAGTCGACCGCCGTCGTGGCGCCGATGCGGAGACAGCACATAGGTGACCACCACACGCGATTGGGTGGGCGAAAGCGAACGTGTCGTGGCGGAAAGGACCGTGACGCCAAGCTCGGTAAACGTGACGTCCGTCCCCAGCCGACGTGCAAGGTCATTGTCCGCCAGTCGCGCTGCTGAACCCTCCGCGGTGGTCGCCAGTAGGCCGGGACCGTCGCCGCGGGCGAGCGCGGCCACCCGAGCGATCGTCAGGTTTCGCGCGGCAACGTCAGGCGGTGACATGACACCCGGCTCACTCGTTGCGATGTCGGCGGCCTGTGGCGCCGTTGGGGTCCGCTCGGAAACGAGACCAAGCCCAGCCCCGACGATCACCACTGCGGTGGTCACGATCGCACTGCGAACGATGCGGCGACGCACGCGCCATCGTCGGCCCTCGCGGGTGCGCTCCGTGCGAACGACGGCCGCGGCGCGCAGTCTCACGTCTTCGGCGATTCCCCGCTGCGGGACAGTGATCGGCGACGGCTCAGTGCAGTGTGGCAATGCACGCGTGACGTCACGCGCCGTCGCGCGACGCGTGAGGTCAGAGGTCATCATTGGCTCAGTCCACGCTTTGATCACGGTCGCGGCATTCGGCGCGGCGATCGCGCGCAGTGTGGCTCCAAGGCCGTAGAGGTCGCCGTGAACGCCGGCTCGATTCGCCGCAATCGGGTCCGCGAAGCCCGGCGTGCTGCGGCCCGGGTCGCACGCGCCAAGGAGGTCAACGAGCACGACTCTTCCTGCCACGACGAGGACGTTCGCCGGCGTGATGTCGCCGTGGCTCAGTTCCACGCTGTGGAGTGCAGCGAGAGCGTCGGCAACGCCGACGCCAACGCTGATGAGTTCGCCGAGCGGCAGCCCGCCGCGTAGTCGCGCAAGCGACTCCAGGTCGATCCCTGCGAGAGCGGGTACCCGCGCGACGACGTCTCCCGAGCTCGACAGCGCGACCGCATCGGGAATGCTGAGGTCTCGGCGAGCGAGGCCGCGGAGCGCCCGCAAGCGCCCGCTCGCTCTGCTCAGGCCGTCGACCCCGTGCGCGACGACCCTCTCAAGGTGCGCGCTGCTCGTTCCGTCGACGTCCACGTGACCAGGGTGCCAAGCCCGTCGCGCGTCATCGCGTTATCCACAGCACTAGTCACGAATACGTGCGTGCCACGGTGCCCACGCGCGTCGGCCGATGTCGATCATGAGACCCGGAACGAGCAGTGATCGGACGATGAACGTGTCGATGAGCACGCCGACGCTCACAATGAAGGCGATCTGGGCAAGGAAGATGAGCGGCAAGACGCCGAGCGCCGCGAACGTCGCCGCGAGCACGATTCCTGCCGAGGTGATGACACCGCCCGTCACGGCAAGCGCACGCCTCACGCCTTCCCTGGTGCCGTAGCGCAGCGACTCTTCGCGAGCGCGCGACATGAGGAAGATTGAATAGTCGACGCCTAGCGCGACGAGGAACACGAAACCGAGCAACGGGGTGCTCGGATCTACGCCCGCGAAGCCAAACACTTTGTCAAAGAACAGCGCCGACAACCCCATCGCGGCGGCGAACGACAGGATGTTCGCAAGCACGATGAGGGCAGGGGCCACGATCGCTCTGAGCAGCACGATGAGCACCACGAAGATCACAATGAGCACCACTGGGATGATGACGCGGATGTCTCGGTCGGTCGTGAGGCGCGTATCGAGCGACTCTGCCGCCTGTCCGC
>JAHEMW010000112.1 GCA_024643505.1 Demequinaceae bacterium | reverse complement strand
TGTGCGCGCGCGTCAGGTGCGCAGGCGGATGGTTGCTGTGAAGCCGGTGGTGAGGGCACGGAGCGTGGCGATCTCATCGACCGCTCCGATCGGCATGATGCCTGGGTAGCGACCGACGTTCTCGTAATAGAGCACCAGTGCTTGAGCGGGCGCGTAGTACGCGATCGTCGCGACGGCGGCGCTGCTCGCGGAGGGCGCCCCGGCCGTGTCGAGGGCGGTGGGAAGGGTGGCAATCTTCTCCTGTTGCCCGTAGTCCTCGAAGTGCAACGTGAGGGGCAGCTGATCGGCAAACGATGCCGCGATGGTCGAACTGCGCAGGGTTCCGCGGATGTGCCGCCCGAGGACCTCGATCTCGATGGTTGCGGGGTCGCCCGTGCTCGGTGCGGTCATGTCACCCAGTTTCCCGTCATTCGCTCGCGCCGGGGAGTCTCTGCGGAGACATGTACTCGTAGGGGACCCCTCGTGGCAGCAACGCGATCTAGCCTGGTCGCATGGACAACCGAGCAGAGGTGCGTGAGTTCCTCATCACGCGGCGCGCGCGAGTGTCGCCCGACGCAGCCGGCATCAGTCCCGGAACCAACCGTCGTGTAGCGGGTCTGCGTCGCAGCGAGGTCGCCATGCTGGCCGGCGTGAGCGTGGAGTACTACGCGAAGCTAGAGCGGGGAGCAATCGCGGGGGCGTCGGCATCCGTGCTCGACGCCGTTGCCCGCGCACTACAGCTCGATGACACCGAAGTCTCACACCTGCTTGACCTCGCGCGCGCCGGCGACGGCATTCCCACGAGCGGTCGCCCGCGCCGTCGAGTTGGCACGCCGGGAGCGCCCCGCCCGAGCCTCGAGTGGGCACTGTCGGCGATCACCGATGCGGTCGCATTCGTCCGCGACCCGAGACAGAACATCCTGGCGGTCAATGACCTCGGCCGCGCGTTCTACTCACCGATCATCGGCGACGGCGGACGCACGCCGAACCTCGCACGGTTCCAGTTTCTCGATCCCGCGGCGCACGACTTCTACCCGGACTGGGACCTGTTCGCCGGGATGTGCGTCGCGATCATGCGCGCGGAGGCAGGGCGCGACCCCCACGACACGGCACTCCAGGACCTCGTCGGCGAACTCTCGACGCGCAGCGACGTGTTCCGCGGCCTGTGGGCGACGCACGACGTGCGCACGCACGGCGCGGGGATCAAACGGTTCCAGCACCCCGTCGTCGGCGAGATGACCCTCGCTTACGAGGAACTCGCAGTCACCGCTGAGCCCGGCAACGTGCTCATGATGTACACCGCGGAGCCCGGATCGCCCTCCGCCGAACGACTCCGACTGCTCGCCTCTTGGGGCGCCCAGCACTTTGTAGACGCCGTCAACCCTGCGGCTGGTCGCTGACACGACCGTGACGAAACACTTCGCCATTCCCGCGCCACTGCTGGAGCTGGGCGGACGCAGTGTCAACACGAGCGCCCCGCTCCCTGCCGAGCGAGAAGGGAGCGCCTCGTTACCGCCCCAAATGTTCGAAGTCCGGAAGTGGCCAGGCTCGGTCAAAGAACGGTTCGGTGGGTCCGAACAACCGGAAGTACGCGAACCACGCGGTACCGGGTACCGACTCAATCCAGTTGTGTTCGTAGCCTTCGGGGGCTCCCGGACCAATGTAGAGGTCAACGCTTCCGTCGCTGTTGACCACGAGCCCGGGATTGTTCGATCCCACACCGGAGTTGCCGCCGTTCGCGAGGAAGGCCCTCGTCGTGACGTCGTAGCATGTCAGCTCCCAAAACTGGGCCGCTGGGGGGTTGGGCGGGACGTGAAGTCGATACGTCGCACTTCCGTCGAACGGATGTCCCGCCGCATCTGCGTACTGCGACATGTAGGCCGACCCCACCCCGGGGCTCAAGCTGATCATGGCCTCCGATGAACTGATCGCCTCGTAAAACCAGGCCGCTCGCTCATCCAATTGGTCGTAGTGCGCGGCCCGCTGGTTCACCGGATTGAGCGGCAAGGCGAAGTGCCAATGCGCGTCGTCGCGATATCGGAGCGGTCCGTACGCGCAGTCCGTGAACCGCTTGAAGAACGTCGTGGCTTGCGCCATGGCCTGCCCCACTCGTGCGCCCTCCGAGAGCAGCCGCTCCTGGCGCGAATCAGGCTGGAACGTTCGCCCCTTCTCGATCCCGAGCGGACGCAGCATCGCCAGCAGGAAGCGGTCACGATCGATGACGACTTCACGTTGGATCACTTCATTGAGCCGGTCCCAGTACGCCATGCCCTCAGGTTGCGCCTGATAAAACGTGTCACCGGCCGCCCAAATGCGGTTCTGCTCGGGCGGGTTGTCGCGTGCCGCGTATGGATATAACTGGATTTGGCTCAACAGTGCCTTCTGAGCGTCAGTGTCAGGGGGGAGCAGCCTCAAGCCGAGGAATGGCATGACCGAGGGGCTGTGAAGCACGCGGAAATCGTCTGCATCCCCGGGGATTTCTTGTCCAGGCCCGACAATGAGGTACCTGGCGCCTTCGCCGCGATCGGGTCCCGCGAGGCCGATATCCGAGACTGGCTCCTGCCAGAAACTCATCAGGATGCCGCCGATTGGGCCGGGAGGAATCTCCCACACCACCGGTCCAGTCGCGCTCAGGTCCGGGAAGGCAATGACATAGGCGACGGTGCTGTTCGGCGTCAAGATTCCACGCACAGCGGCCGGGTCGCGGTAGGCGACCATGTCGCAATCGCCAGTCGCGCCGTAATGCGTGTTGGCGTACTGCCATCCAGATGTTCCGACGGCGGGTACCGCCCACAGGTACGCCTGACAGGCACGCTGATAGTCGATCTCGTCGAACAGGTCCATCGCGGTGTCGTGGGTGGGGATCCCGAGGCTGAACTCGAGATCACCGGACCTGGTCGACATGGCATCAGTGTTCATCATCGTTCCTCGCCTGTCGTCACCGTTGACGTGCGCTCCGCCGCTGCTCGGGCCGGGCGTTGCCAATCTACGCCGCGGCTACCTAGATTGTGCACCGCGAGCGCCCGAGGCATCCACGACGATGAGGTCGTGCCACCAGAGGCGCTCGAAGAACCCACCACCCTCCGCGATTTCACCGCAGGCGCGCTCACCGTCGATAGCGTCGAACACCGCTCGCTCCGCGCTCGTAGCAAACAGGATCAAGTCGGGATCGGTGTGTGCCCGGTTCAACAGCGCGGCGGCGACGCCAGGTGGCAACCGGTCTTCGACAGCGACGGCCGTCGCGACCCGTTGTGGCACCAGCGTCCGCCATTGTTGTGCGGTGAACGAGACTGTCGGCGTGACGTCGTCGAGACGCTTGGCTACGAGGCTATGGCGCGTCATCGTCCCGCGGAAAAGTTCCATGGCAGCAAACTGCTCGACGAGTGTGAGCGACGCGATGCGGAGCGCGTGCGGCAGGTTACTGATCGCCCCGCATTGCGGGAGATAGGGCGCCTGCCGGGCCCAACGATCGAACCTCAGGCCGGACGCAGCGAGCAGGTCGAACACCTCCGGGACGGTGTAGCTCTGTTCCCGAGGGTTGAGTAGCGCATCTGCAAGGGCGTCGTCGTCGGCAAAATCGCGCGTGGTGTGCAGGAGGTGACGAATCGGGTGGCCCAGTGGTAGCTCTCTTAATGTGGCGACAAGATCCCCGATTTCATCGGTTCCGGGTTGCACGCCGAGCAGACGGCAATACTCCTGGATCATCGTGATCCCGGTCCTGCCGTAGCGGGCATAAACCATGAGGTCGAGCGCACCGGACGGCGCCAGCACGGCCCGAAGTGCAGTCAGCCCAGTGGCGGGATCGGCGAGGTGGTGCAGTACGCCCGTGCAGACGATGTGATCGAAGGATTGACCGAGGCTTTCGACGTCTTCGATCGCGAGGCGATGAAGCTCGAGGTTGTTGAGCCCGTGCCTAGACGCGAGGCCACGCGTGGAACTGAGGCTCGCGGCGCTGACGTCGATTCCCACCACGCGGGCGCTTGGGTACCGCGCGGCGTACTTTGCCGCCTGGGAGGTGCCGCATCCCGCGACGAGGATGGCGTGGTCGTCGCGGAACGGGAGGCTTGGCCACAGCCGAAGGTGTTCGCTGCGACGGCGGGAACCGGCGGCCCAAGCCCGTGCATACGCATCGAGATCGCGCACGGGCGGGGGATAGGGGTGTGCCTCGTAGAACTGCGAGACGGCATCCTCGCCCGGGGTCGCCGTCACAAAAGGGAGCGGCTTCGGGACACCGTGCGGAAGCCGAGGTGGCTCATACCCGTGTCGATCATTTGCGGACGTCGCGCTGCCGGTCGATACCGCTGACAGTAGCTATCTGCGCAGAGGAACGATCCGCCCTTGATGACGCGCCGCGGGATCGAGAACTGCGGCTGTCGGGGATCGAGACTCGCTTCGATGCCGGGACCGCGCGGATCGACGGGGACACAGCATGCCTTGTCCGCGTCGGCGGGATGGCTGGCGGAGTACCAGTCCTTCGTCCACTCCCAGACATTGCCAGCCATGTCGAAGAGCCCGTACGCGTTAGGGGGAAACGACCCGACGGGAGCGGTGCCCGCAAACCCATCCGCTTCGCTGTTACGCCACGGAAAATCCCCTTGCCAGAAGTTGGCGAGATACTTGCCGTCCGGCACGGCCTCGTCGCCCCAAACGAAGGCGGCGCCGTCGATTCCGCCTCGTGCCGCGCGCTCCCACTGCGCCTCGGTCGGAAGATCCTGTCCGGCCCATGCTGCATACGCCATCGCGTCTTCATACGCGACGTGCACGACGGGGTGGTCGTCGCGTCCGGCGAGGTCGCTGCGGGGCCCCTCGGGTTTGTGCCAGCATGCGCCTGGGGTCCAGACCCACCACTGACTGAGGTGCCGCAGGTCAACCGGCCCCGGAGTCATGGTGAACACGAGCGAGCCGGCGACGAGGTTTTCTGGCGGAGCGCCAGGGAAATCGGCCGGATCAAGTGGGCGTTCAGCGACCGTGCGATAGCCGGTTGCAGCGACGAACGCCGAGAACTGACGGTTCGTCACCGTTGTCGCGGCCATCGAGAAGTCGCCGACGGTGACTCGGTGCACCGGCGCTTCCTCGGGGTAATGATTCTCGGAGCCCATCCGGA
>JAHEMW010000024.1 GCA_024643505.1 Demequinaceae bacterium | reverse complement strand
CTGAGCTTCAAGCGCACGTATCGCGAGGTCGACGTGCTACTGATCGACGACATCCAATTTCTCCAGGGCAAGGAACAGACGCTCGAGGAGTTCTTCCACACTTTCAACGCGTTGCATAACGCCGGCAAGCACGTCGTCATCACGTCCGACGTTTCGCCTCGGAACCTCGATGGGATCGAAGAGCGCATGCGCACGCGCTTCGAGTGGGGTCTGATGACTGACGTTCAACCGCCTGACCTAGAGACGCGTATTGCGATTTTGCGCAAGAAGGCCGCGGCCGACGCCGTCATGGCTCCGTCAGACGTTCTTGAGTACATCGGCTCGAACATCACGAGCAACATCCGCGAGTTGGAGGGCGCGCTGATTCGAGTGACCGCGTTCGCGGCGCTGAACAAGCAGCCCGTCGACCTCAGCCTCGCGCAGGTCGTGTTGAAGGACCTCATCAGCGACGACGACTCAGAGATCACTGCGGCGACCATCATCGCCAAGACGGCCGACTACTTCGGCATCACCATCGACGAGCTCACGGGCACCTCGCGCAGCCGAGTCTTCGTCACCGCTCGGCAAATCGCGATGTACCTGTGCCGACAGTTGACCGACTTGTCATTGCCCAAAATCGGCGACCACTTTGGCGGCAAAGACCATACGACGGTCATGTACGCGGTCAAAAAGGTTGAGGATCAGATCGCTCAGCGCCGCCAGATGTATAACCAGGTCAACGAGATCCACGCGCGCATCAAGCAACAGTCGCGCAACTGACAGCCCGCGCTGATACCACACTGCACAGGTGTGGATAAACCTGTGTAATCGTTTGGAAACGCACCCATCACGCTGGGGAAACTCGGTGGATCGGGGTGGATGGGAACCGGCCCACGTAGCGCGTCCTCTACCTCGAGTCGCTACTGGGGGCAGAGACAAATCTTCCATCCACAGGACAATTAAGTGGTTTAGCAGTGACGATGGTCTCCATCCACAGTTTTCCTTACCGCTATGACTACTACGTATCTCTGTTCCTTAGCGAGTTCATCAGACCTTCATGGCGTCGATTGGTGCCTCGCGCGGCTCACGACGGTAGCGTCGGGGCGGTGGCGTAGTGTGTGCCCGAGATAGTCGAGGAGATCTCTATGAAGTTTTCAGTGGAGCGAGACGTCCTTGCGGACGCCGTAGCGTGGACCTCCCGTGCCGTTCCGTCTCGCCCTCCGGTGCCGGTCTTGGCGGGCGTCCGGATCGACGCGGCGACAGACGGCACCGTGACTTTGTCGAGCTTCGACTACGAGGTATCCGCCAGGAGCGAGTTCGCAGCTGACGTCGACGCCGCAGGTGTCGCTCTCGTGAGCGGCCGGCTCCTGAGAGAGATTGCCAACGCATTGCCGCACAAGCTCGTCTCGTTTGTGTTGGATGGCACGAAGGTCTCGGTGACGTGCGGCGCGTCGCGGTTCACGCTGGCGACGATGCCCGTGGACCAATACCCCGCGCTGCCCGACATGCCCGACATCGCAGGGTCTGTTGACGGCGGAACGCTCCAGCAGGCCGTCAGTCAGGTGACTGCTGCCGCTTCGCGGGACGAGACCCTTCCGATCCTCACTGCCGTCCGCATGGAAATTGAGGGCTCGACGATCTCGCTGCTCGCCACCGATCGCTATCGGCTCGCGCTCCGTGAACTTGCATGGAGGCCAGCGTCGCCGTCCGCCTCCTCGGTTGCGCTCGTGCGCGCGAAAACCTTGTCTGAGACCGCCAAAGCCTTGGGTAGCGCCGAGGTTGAGCTCTCACTCGGATCGGGTACCGGAGTCGACTTGATCGGATTCGCCTCAGGGGGACTTGCCACCACGTCGCTACTCATGGACGGTGACTACCCCCCGGTCCGCAGACTCTTCAGGGACGAGAACCCGACGACCGCGGTCGTTCGCACGGCGGACCTCATTGACGCGACGCGACGGGTGTCGCTCGTCGCCGAACGCAATTCTTCGGTTCGGCTCGCATTCTCGGCCACGGAAGTGACACTCGATGCGGGTCAAAGCGATGACGCCCAGGCTTCCGAGGCGTTGGAGTGCGCGCTGGACGGTGCGGACATCACCGTGGCCTTTAACCCCGCCTTTCTTCTCGACGGTCTGCACGCGTTGAGTACGGAGTACGTCCAACTCGGCTTCCTCCAGGAAACCAAGCCAGTCGAGTTTGTCGGCATTGACAAGCCAGGCGGCAAGGTCTCCGCAGAGTTCCGTTACCTCTTGGTCCCCATCCGTATCAGCGCGTAGGCCGCATGCGCGTCAGCCACTTGCAACTCGCGGACTTCCGTTCATACGAGATGCTCGACTTGGCTATCGGCGCGGGCGTCACCACGATCGTCGGCCGTAACGGCCAAGGCAAGACCAATCTGATCGAAGCGATCCGGTACTTGTCGACGCTTTCGTCGCATCGCGTTGCGACCGACGCCCCCCTGGTCCGCTCGGGTGCGGCCCGCGCGGTGGCGCGAGCCAAGATCCTCAAGGGCGACAGGGCCCTGACCGTTGAAGTCACCATTGAGCCGGGTAAGCAGCGCGCAGCCCGGCTCGGCGGGAGCCCGGTGCGACCACGCGAGATTCTCGGCACCTTGCGGACGGTCGTCTTTTCCCCCGAGGATCTGTCACTCGTCAAAGGGGACCCGGCCGGACGTCGGGCCTTCATCGACGACTTCGCCATTGCTCTCGCGCCCGCGTTCGCGGGTGATCTCAGCGACTACGACAGGGTTCTGCGTCAGCGCACGGCCATGCTCAAGACGGCGCGCCTGGCGCGAGGCGATTTGGCGACCCTGGACATCTGGGACGAGAAGCTCGCCCACCTCGGTGGGCGCATGATGAGCGCTCGCCGTCGGGCGCTCGCACTCCTTGCGCCGCACGTGGAAGTGGCCTACGCGGACCTTGCGCCAGGGGCATCGCCCTGCACCCTGTCGTACGTGAGTACCGTGGACGACAGCGACGCTGGCGAGGCCGAGCGCGCGATCCTCGCACAGCTGGCAGCCCTCCGGCCAAAGGAAATCGAGCGAGGCGTGTGTCTCGTCGGTCCGCACCGAGACGACATCGACATTCGCCTCGGAGATCTGCCGGCGAAAGGCTACGCGAGCCATGGCGAGAGTTGGTCCTGCGCGCTCGCCCTTCGGCTGGCGACGTACGCAGCGCTGACCGCAGACGACGGTCCCGACGCCGACCGCGACGGCGAGCCCGTGCTGATCCTCGATGATGTCTTCGCCGAGCTCGACGCCGGCCGCCGCACGGCGTTGGCGGCGCGACTGACACAGGCCTCACAGGTGCTCATCACCGCGGCAGTGCCCGAAGACGTCCCGGCTGCGCTCGAGGGGGCGACCGTGTCGATAGTCGGCGGTAACGTGACAACACATGAGTGACGACGAGCCACAGTCTGACCCTGCCGCGATGGCGCGTGCGGCGCTCGAACGAGCTCGCCAGTCGGCGCGCGAGCGAGGCGCGGTGCGGAAGTCCTCTAAGCGAGCGCAGAGCGAACGATCCGAGCGCAGGCGAGACAGCAGACCTTTCGGCAGTGGTCGCGATCCGTCCTCTGCCTCCGACGCGGTCGAGACCCTCCTGCGCCGCATGGGTTGGACGGAGCAGATTGAAGTGTCTTCGGTGACCGCGCGGTGGCGCGAAGTGGTTGGCGACCAGATCGCGGACCACTGCGAGCCAATCGGGTTCGAACAGGGCCAACTGACCGTGCAGGCATCGTCGACGTCGTGGGCCACCCAGTTGACGCTCATGAGCGGCCAGTTGCGGCACCGTATCAACGAGGAGTTTGGTCGAGAAGTGGTGCGTGAACTCACCGTGCTCGGACCGGTTTCCCGCTCTTGGTCCAAGGGTCTGCGTTCAGTGCGCGGACGTGGGCCGCGGGACACGTACGGATGATGTGGGTGCGGCGCTCGCGTCGGGGGCCACGTGGTTGCGTGCACGGGCGGGAGGCCACGTCTGAGCGAATAGCTATTGTGAAGGGGGCACGGCCCTCCACAAACGCCTCTCAATGGCGCGGGAAGGCCCCTCTGGCGCGCTAGAATTGGGCGAGATAGCGCGCGTGCCGGATCGGCCCGTGTCGACCGCTTGAAAGGCGAATCTGTGGCCACGAGGGACGACAAGGCGAATAACGCCGCCTACGGCGCAGACAACATCACCGTCCTGGAAGGTCTCGAGGCCGTCCGCAAGCGGCCCGGCATGTACATCGGCTCTACCGGTGAGCGCGGCCTGCACCACCTCGTCTATGAGGTCGTCGATAACTCCGTGGATGAGGCGCTCGCGGGACATTGCGACACCATCACCGTGACCCTCCTCGCGGACGGCGGCGTTCGCACGACCGACAACGGTCGCGGCATTCCGGTGGACATGCACCCGACGGAGAAGAAACCGACGGTCGAGGTCGTCATGACGATTCTCCATGCCGGAGGGAAGTTCGGTGGCGGCGGCTACGCGGTGTCCGGTGGCCTCCACGGTGTCGGCATTTCGGTCGTCAACGCTCTCTCGTCGAAAGTCGAAACCGTCGTGAAGCGACAGGGTCACGTGTGGCGCCAAACGTTCGCCGAAGGCGGCAAGCCCCAGGGCACTCTCATCAAGGGTGAGAAGACCAGCGACACCGGCACGCAGCAGACGTTCTGGCCCGACGCCCTGATCTTCGAGACCACCGATTTCGACTTCGAGACGCTACGCGCGCGCTTCCAGCAAATGGCGTTCCTCAACAAAGGCTTGTCGATCAGCCTCACAGACGAGCGACCCGAGCACATCGCCGGAGACTCCGATGAGGACGAGGCCCCAACCACCCGCACGGTCACGTACAAGTACGACGGCGGGCTGGTGGACTACGTGACCCACCTGAACGCAGCCAAAAAGGCAGAACTCGTTCACCCGGAGGTCATCAGCATTGAAACTGAGGACACCGACCAGAAGATCTCAGTAGAGCTTGCTCTGCAGTGGACAAACGCGTACTCCGAGTCCGTCTACACCTACGCGAACACGATCGCGACGACCGAGGGCGGCGCTCACGAGGAGGGCTTCCGCGCTGCGCTGACGTCCCTCGTGAACAAATACGCGCGCGAGAAGGCAATCCTCAAAGAGAAGGACGACAACCTCACGGGAGACGACGTCCGCGAAGGCCTCACTGCCGTCATCTCCGTCAAGCTCGGTGAGCCGCAGTTCGAGGGCCAAACGAAGACCAAGCTTGGCAACACCATCGCCAAGACCTTCGTGCAGAAGGTGGTGAATGAGCGTCTCACGGACTGGTTCGACTCTCACCCCAACGAGGGCAAAGACGTCATCCGTAAGGCGATCCAGGCGTCGCAAGCGCGGCTCGCGGCGCGCAAGGCGCGCGAAGCCACGCGTCGCAAGGGACTCCTTGAGTCCGGAGGCATGCCCGGCAAGTTGTCCGATTGCCAGAGCCGTAACCCAGGCGAGTGCGAGATCTTCATCGTCGAGGGGGACTCCGCGGGTGGGTCAGCGAAGCAGGGACGCGAGCCGTACAACCAGGCCATCCTGCCTATTCGCGGCAAGATCTTGAACGTCGAGCGTGCCCGGCTCGACCGCGCGCTGGCCAACAACGAAGTTCAGGCGCTCATCACCGCGTTTGGCGCGGGAATCGGCGAGGACTTCGACATCACCAAAGCCCGGTACCACAAGATCGTGTTGATGGCCGACGCTGACGTTGACGGCCAGCACATCCGCACCCTCCTGCTGACGCTCCTCTTCCGGTACATGAGGCCGCTCATCGAGGCTGGCTACGTGTATCTCGCGCAGCCGCCGTTGTTCAAACTCAAGTGGTCGAATGCAGACCACGAGTACGTGTACTCGGACAAGGAGCGCGACGTCTTGCTTGCGGCGGGGCTTGCGGCGGGCAAGAAGATTCCGAAAGAGAACGGCATCCAGCGCTACAAGGGTCTTGGCGAGATGGATCACGAGGAACTTCGCGTGACCACGATGGATCCGGAGAGCCGCACCCTCTTGAAGGTGTCGATGGACGATGCCGCGCAGGCGGACGAGGTGTTCTCCGTGCTCATGGGCGAGGACGTCGAGTCCCGACGCAGCTTCATTCAGCGCAACGCGAAGGACGTGAGGTTCCTTGACATCTGACATCCCTGCCGGCGTGAACCACGGCCGTATCGAGGCGGTCGATCTCAACACCGAGATGCAGCGCTCGTATATGGACTATGCGATGTCCGTCATCGTTGGTCGCGCGCTTCCGGACGTCCGAGACGGCCTCAAGCCGGTCCACCGGCGCGTGCTCTACGCGATGTTCGATGGCGGGTATCGACCGGACCGCGCCTTCTCCAAGTGCTCGCGCGTCGTCGGCGACGTCATGGGCAAGTACCACCCTCATGGTGACTCGGCGATCTACGACACCATGGTGCGAATGGTGCAGCCATGGTCGTTGCGCTATCCCCTCATTTGGGGTCAAGGCAACTTCGGCTCGGCGGGCAACGACGGCGCGGCAGCGTCCCGATACACCGAGTGCAAGATGGCCCCGCTTGCCATGGAGATGGTTCGCGACATCGACAAGGAAACTGTCGATTTCGAGGACAACTACGACGGGCGCGAGCAAGAACCAACGATCCTCCCCGCCCGATTCCCCAACCTGCTCGCCAACGGGTCAGCGGGAATTGCCGTCGGCATGGCGACGAACATCCCGCCCCACAACCTGCGGGAGGTTGCCGAGGGCGTGCGTTGGCACCTCGCGAACCCGGGGGCTTCGCGGGAGGAGCTCCTCGAGGCGCTCATGGCACGCATCCCTGGACCCGACTTTCCGACCGGCGCGACGATTCTCGGCCGTCGGGGTATTGAGGACGCGTATCGCACGGGTCGCGGATCAATCACCATGCGTGCGGTGGTGACCATCGAAGAAGTCCAGGGCCGCATGTGCCTCGTGATCACCGAACTTCCGTACCAGGTCAACCCGGACAACTTGGCGATCAAAATCGCCGACCTCGTGAAGGACGGCAAGGTCGCGGGCATCGCCGACATCCGGGATCAGTCGTCCGGCCGCACTGGCCAACGGCTGGAAATCGTGCTCAAGCGCGACGCTGTCGCGAAAGTCGTGCTCAACAACTTGTACAAACACACGCAGCTCCAAGAGACGTTTGGCGCGAACATGCTCGCGATCGTCGACGGAGTACCGCGCACGTTGACGCTTGATGGTTTCATTCGGCATTGGGTGTCCCACCAGCTCGAGGTCATTCAGCGGCGCACGCGCTACCGTCTGCGCGAGGCTGAGCGCGAGGCCCACATTCTCCAGGGCTATCTCAAGGCGCTCGACGCACTCGACGAGGTGATTGCGCTCATCCGCCGCTCACCCACGGTCGACGAGGCGCGCACGGGACTGATGGGGCTCCTCGACGTCGACGAAGTGCAGGCGACCGCGATCCTCAACCTCCAGTTGCGGCGCCTTGCCGCGCTCGAACGACAGAAGATCATGAACGACTACGAGGCGCTCGTCGCGGAGATCGCCGACCTCAACGGCATCCTCGCTGACGACGATCGTCAGCGGCGCATCATTGACGAGGAGCTCGGCGAGGTCGTGCGCAAGTACGGCGACGAGCGCCGAACCGAGATCTCGCCCTTCGATGGTGAAGTCTCGATGGAAGACCTCATTGCCGAGGAGGAGGTCGTCGTGACGATCACCCGCGGCGGGTACGCGAAGCGGACACGGTCCGATCAGTACCGCGCGCAGCGCCGCGGCGGCAAAGGGGTGCGCGGCGCGACGCTTCGAAGCGACGACCTCGTCGACCACTTCTTTGTCACGACGACCCACCATTGGCTGCTGTTCTTCACGAACTTGGGGCGCGTGTACCGCGCAAAGGCGTACGAGTTGCCAGAGGGTGGGCGCGACTCCAAGGGCCAGCACGTGGCAAACATGCTCGCCTTCCAGCCTGGCGAGGAAATCGCACAGGTGCTCGACATCAAGACCTACGCCGACAAGCCGTACCTTGTGCTTGCGACCAAGCGCGGGCTGGTGAAGAAGACAGAGCTCACCGCCTACGACTCCAACCGCTCGGGCGGGCTTATCGCGATTAACCTGCGAGAGGTCGAGGGCGAGGACGGCGCCTCGCATCCGGACGAGCTCGTCGCCGCGCGACTCGTGCACGAGTCCGATGACCTCATGCTCGTGAGCCGTAAGGGCCAGTCGATTCGATTCACCGCGACAGACGAGGCGCTCCGACCGATGGGCCGCGCGACGTCTGGAGTCACGGGCATGCGATTCCGGTCGGACGACGAACTGTTGGCGCTCGACGTACTCGGTGAGTCGACTTACTCGTTTGTTGTCACAGAAGGCGGATTCGCCAAGCGCACGCACGTTGACGAGTACCGCGTGCAAGGCCGCGGCGGCCTTGGCATCAAGGTCGCCAAGCTCCAGGAGGAGCGCGGCGACCTGGTCGGGGCCCTGCTCGTCGACGACATTGACGAGGTGCTCGTGATTATGGAATCCGGCAAGGTGATGCGCGCGAACGTCGACGAGGTGCCAGCAAAGGGCCGCGACACGATGGGCGTGATCTTCGCGAAGCCCGCTCCTGGCGACAGGGTCAGTGGCATCGCCCGAAATGTTGAGCGCCACATGGCGGGAGACGACGAGCCCGACGCGTAGCGTCGGGCCCGTCGCGCCCCACCTAGATGAACAGGGTGGTTCCCGACTCCCTCGCCTCTCCGAGGAAGGTCGCGACACCCGCAAGCTCCACCCCGTCGATGAGGTCGCTCGGCGCGATGCCCAGCAAGTCCATCGTCATCGTGCATCCCAAGAGTCGCGCGCCGGACGCCTGCGCAGAGGCGATGAGCTCGGCGAGGTCGGGCACAGAATGGTCGCGCATGACCTTCTTGATCATCGCGGTGCCAGCGCCCAGCATGTGCATCTGCGACAGGGTGGCCTTCTCGGCTCCGCGCGGCATCATCGTCCCGAACATCTTGTCCATCGCTTTCTTGTCGCGGCGTGGCGGGTCGGTCCGGCGGAGCGCGTTCAGGCCCCAGAAGGTGAAGAACATCGACACTTCCTCACCCATCGCGACGGCACCGTTGGCGATAATGAACGCCGCGATGAGCTTGTCGAGATCGCCGGAAAACACCACCATCGAGGTCTTCGGCGGTCCGGCGAGAGCCGTCGCTGCCGGGGCCATTCCGCCCTTGCGCATCGTCGCCACGTAGCCCGGACCCTGCGGGGCGAGGTCCACGAGCGTGTGACCGTTCTTCGCCGCCCACGCGGGCGCGTCGAGCGCAAACCCGGGATCGGACACCGTGACGCGGATCTCGTCCCCCACCGCGGCGTCGTGCATGGCGCCCGAGAGTTTCATGATCGGCCCGGGGCACGCGAGACCGGTGCAGTCGAGGTCGATCAGCGTGCCGGTCGGTGGCATCGGCAGGTCCGCGATCGAGCGCACCTCCGCATAGTTCTCCATAGGCGGCAGGGCCTCGTACTCGTCCTTGTCGGTGTCGTGGACGGCTTTGAAAGTCGTCGAGCCGCCGGACAACGTGGCGACATCGGTGAAGCCTGATTGCACGAGGATTCGGTACGCGAGGTAGGAGCGGAAGCCGACGGCGCAGTACAGGCGCACGGGCGCGTTCCTGTCCCACTGCGCGATCTCGTCGCGGAATGTGGCCAGCGGAACGGATTCCGCGCCGGGGAGGTGCCAGATCCCAAATTCCTCCGGGGTCCGCACATCGACAAGGCGCGTTCCTGCGGTCGCCGCGGGGAAGTCGCGTGCGTACCACAGCGTGAGGTCGCCCCTCAGCACGTTCGCAGCGACGAAACCCGCCATGTTGACGGGGTCCTTCGCGGACCCAAAGGGGGGCGCATACGCGAGTTCCTGCTCCTCAAGGTCGTAGACGGTCAGGCCTGCGCGAATCGCCATCGCGAAGAGGTCGAGGCGCTTGTCGACTCCGTCGAAGCCGCACGCCTGGGCGCCGAGCACGCGTCCGTCGGCGGGCGAGAACAGCAGCTTGATGTGCATCATGGCCGTGCCGGGGTAGTACCCGGCGTGACCCGACGGGTGAATGTGGACCACGCGGTACGCGACGTCGGCGGCGTCGAGTTGCCGGGCCGTTGCGCCGGTCCCACCCGCGACCATGTCGAACACCTTGACGATTGATGTGCCCTGAGTCGACTTGTATTCGCTCGCACGCCCGCAGATGTTCTCTGCGGCGACACGAGCCTCGCGGTTGGCGGGCCCAGCCAGGGGCGCGAGGTACGACCCTGGCAGCACGGGGTGCGGCGTCTCGACGGCGTCCCCGGCAGCCCAGATAAGCGGGTCGGATGTACGCATGTGGGTGTCGACCGTGATCCCACCACGCTCGCCGATGGTGAGGCCGGCGTCGCGTGCGAGCGACACGGCGGGCCGTACGCCTGCGGCGAGGATGACGAGGTCCGCGGCGATGGTGACACCGGAGTCGAGTTCAACGGCGACGCGCTCGGGGCCGTCGGCATCCGCGAGTGGTCGGAAGGCGGCCGCGGCTGTCGACAGGTGGATCCCAATCCCGCGTGCCCTGAGGTGCTGCTCGACGGGTGCCGCCATCTCCTGGTCGACCGGTGGCAGAATCTGCGCGGACAGTTCGACCACGTCGACCTTGACCCCGCGGTGGTGGAGGTTCTCCGCCATCTCGAGTCCGATGTAGCCCGCGCCAACGACGACCGCGCGGACCACGCCGCGCCGGCCGGCCTTCTGGTCCGTCACAGCGGCGTCGACACGAGCCTTGATCTTGTCCATGTCGCCGATTCGGCGCAACACCTCGACGGCCGGGTGATCTATCCCCGGCAAAGGGGGTCGCACCGGCTCGGCACCCATACAGAGCGCGAGTTTGTCGTAGCTCTCCGTGTATTCGCGTCCGCTGTCGACTTCGCGCACGTGGATCGTGCGCGCGGCGCGATCGATCGCCGTGACCTCCGCCCCGATTCGAACATCGATGTTGAGGGTCTCTCGCAATGTCTCGGGCGTTTGGAGAAGCAGCCGCGAGCGATCCGTGATCACCTCGCCAACGTGGTACGGCAAACCGCAGTTCGCGAACGAGACGTGGTGACCACGCTCAAGCACGACGATCTGTGCCTGCTCGTCCAAGCGGCGCGCGCGCGCCGCGACTGATGCTCCGGCGGCGACGCCACCGACGACGACTAGTTTCATGACAAACCTCCTTGGGGACTCATACCCCCGAAGGTATGCCACGGCGCGTGTTGGTGCGCGGGCCCAAGGTCACGGTCGGTGCCCGCCGGCGCCAACGCATGACCGCCGCGACCCACTGAAGTACGCTGTGACCTTGAGTCGCGCACACGGGCGACCCGAAGGAGTTTCGATGAGCGCGGACGATCGCGGCGCACAACCAACGGAGACGTTTAC
Source organism: Demequinaceae bacterium (assembly GCA_024643505.1). Lineage (GTDB taxonomy): Bacteria > Actinomycetota > Actinomycetes > Actinomycetales > Demequinaceae > Demequina. The sequence continues at coordinate 8,347 of JAHEMW010000024.1, read as the reverse complement.
TCCCGACGAGGGGTCGACGACCGCATCCGCCCCCGCGGGCGCTCCTGCACGGACGCCCTTCCGTGCGGTGAACGACGAGTCGGACGGCCCCGTGCGACAGACGTCTCCCTACGGCACGGGGACTGCGCCATCCAACGCGGGCCGCGCCCCTGCCAAGCCGGCGGTTGCCGCTGCGAAGACAAGCACCAAGGCCGCCGCCGCGAGCGCAACGGCATCAACCTCCGCTGCGATCGGCGTCGGCGTCGGGAAGTTGAAAGACATCGCGTCGAAGGCGAGAGAGACCCTCACGGAGGGAGACGACCTCGCCGCCGCCAACCTCAAGGGCGGCCCGCGCCGTGCCAGGGTGCTCGTGTCGCGCGTCGATCCGTGGTCGGCGCTCAAAATCGGCTTCCTGCTGTCCATCGCTGCCGGCATCGTGCTCGTCGTGGCGACATTTGTGCTCTGGAATGTGCTGAACACGATTGGAGTGTTCGCGCTCGCCAACGATTGGGTCACCAAGTTGTTCGATGGCACCCAAGAGGTCAACCTCCTGCAGTTCTTCGACCGCAACAAGGTCATGAGCGCCGCGATGCTCATCGCGGTCGTGAACGTCGTGTTGCTCACGGCACTGTCCACGATCGGCGCCTTGCTCTACAACACCGTTTCGAGTGTTGTCGGCGGCGTGTATGTGACACTCACAGACGACTGAAACGCTCTGCTCAGCCCGGTCGCGAACAGTTTGAGCGGCCCGGACGCGGTGGGGTACAGTTGGTCGCCGCGGCGATGCCGCACCGGGCCCATAGCTCAGGCGGTTAGAGCGCTTCGCTGATAACGAAGAGGTCGGAGGTTCAAGTCCTCCTGGGCCCACCACGTTCCCCTAGGGTGGTGACATGAAGACGATTCTCCTCATCACCGCTGGGCTCGTGATCGGAGCGGTGGCGTACGTCCTGCTCACTGAGCACGATGACGACGACCTCTGGGACGACGTTCTCGACGAGGTCTAGGGGGCCTTGGCGCAATTGGTAGCGCACCTGCTTTGCAAGCAGGGGGTTAGGGGTTCGAGTCCCCTAGGCTCCACCACTGATGCCCTCCGCCCTGAGGCGGGGGGCATCCTCAGTTACTGGGCTGACGCGGCGCGCCTCGCAAGTCCTTCGAGGATCAGGTCAAGGCCGACGTCGAAGGAGTTGCCGAACGCGTAACCGGGTTTCATCACGTACTCCACTGTGAGCTCTGTGAGTCGCGGGAACTCGTCGATAGATAGCGGAACGATGATCTCCTCGGCGAGGTCGGCGATCGGAGTGTCGCCGCCGAACGGGAGCGTCGCTTCCTGGAGGGCGAAGCCGTAGACGAAACTGTCGATGATCGCGTAGGCGTGTGCCGTGAGGTCGAGCGGCAGGCCACCGCTGCGCAGACTCTCGAGTACCGCCTCGTGATGACGCAGGCTCGCCGGGCCGGGCGATGTCCGTGTCTCCATTAACCCGGCTGCCCACGGGTGTCGCGCGAGCACTTCGCGCATCGAAGCGGTGCGTACGCGAATAGCTGCAGTCCAATCGAGCTCCGCAGGCGGCAGCGCCACTTCGGCGAAGACCATGTCGACAATTCCGTCGATAATCGCGTCCTTGCCAGGGAGGTAGTGGTAGATCGTCATCGGCTTCACGCCGAGCTCTTCGGCTAGCCGACGAATCGTCAACGATTCGATCCCGATCCTGTCGGCGAGCGCGAGCGCCCCGTCTAACACCTTGGCGCGAGTGAGGGGCTGACGCTTTGCCGCGATCTGAGTCATGGCGGTCCTTTCACCAACTGTTGACGATTCGTACTTAGTACTGCTACCTTCGAAACCGAACACGTACTAAGTACGATTCTACACCCGAGAGGAATGACATGCCCACCACCGACCTGAACACAGCCGTCGTCGACACCACGACCAAAGGCCTTCCGACCACCATGCTTGCGGTCGCTCAACGTCACTACGGCACCGTCAAGTCGTTGTCGGTGACCGAGAAGACGGTGCCGAGGCCTGGCGCTGGCGAAGTACTCGTCGCCGTCCACGCGGCAGGCGTTGACCGCGGGGTGTGGCACCTCGTGACGGGTTTGCCTTTCGCGGTGCGACTCGCGGGCTTCGGCATCCTGCGCCCGAAGCAGCCAATCCCTGGCGCGGATCTTGCGGGACGCGTTGTCGCCGTCGGGGAGAGTGTCGTTCGCCTGAGCGTGGGCGACGAGGTCTATGGCACCGGCACCGGCGCTTTCGCGCAGTACGCGGTGGCCGCTGAGGACAACCTCGCCCTCAAGCCCGCCAGCCTGAGCTTCGTAGAGGCGGCGGCCCTGCCCACGTCAGGTACAACTGCGCTTCAGGCTCTGCTGGAAGTGGGCCGTGTCGAGGCCGGCCAGCGTGTGCTCGTGATGGGTGCGTCGGGTGGCGTTGGCTCCTTTGCCGTGCAGCTCGCGCGCGCCGCGGGCGCCGAGGTGACCGGCGTGAGCAGTGCGAGCAAGCACGGTCTGGTCCGCGAACTCGGTGCGAGCCACGTGGTGGACTATGCGACCACTGACGTCACTACGCAGGGCCTGCAGTACGACCTCATCATCGACATTGGCGGTCGCACGAAGGTCTCCCGCCTGCGCCGCATCCTGACGCCCCGCGGCACCCTGGTGATCGTGGGCGGAGAGGGTGGCGGCCGCTTCTTGGGCGGCGCTGGCCGCCAGTTCCGAGCGTCAGCGATCTCACCGCTGCTGCGCCAACGTCTCACGACGTTCATCTCGATGCCCGCGCGCACCCGTCTCGAGGCGCTCGACGCCCTCGTCCGTGCCGGCGATATCTGCGCGAGAGTCGGAGCCACCTACGCGCTCGAACAGGCGGGGTCGGCACTCGCCGATCTTCAGTCGGGCAAGGCCAGCGGCAAGTCCGTCATCGCGATCTCAACCGACGCCTGAAGACGCCCCTACGTCCCAACCATCTGAAAAGGAAGCCGCCATGACCCTCACGGAAATCTCTACCCGGAGCGCGGCCCGCGTGGCGGGCCTCGGATACGCCGCCGTTTTCCTGCTCGCCATCTTCGCCAACTTCGCGGTAATGACGCGTCTTGTCGACCCCGCGAATCCGGCGGCGACCGCCAGCAATATCGCCGAGTCGGCGGCTCAATTCCGAGTAGCGCTCGCTGCGTTCACCGTCGTCTTCGTCGTCGATATCGTGATCGCCTGGGCGCTCTATGTTGTCTTCAAGCCGGCCGACGCCACACGCTCGCTGCTCGCGGCGTGGTCTCGTCTGATCTACACCGTGTTCCTCGGCGTTGCCGTCGTGTTCAGCGCCGTCGCGCTTGAGGTTGCGGCACGGGACCTCGGTGCGGGCGGCGACATTGCCGTAGGGGTGGCGATGCACGCCTTTGACATCACGTGGCTCGTGGGCCTTGTTGCCTTCGGCGTCCACTTGATCCTGCTCGGACGGATCATGCTGCGCTCGCACATCGGGCCCCGGTGGATCCCCATCACACTCACGATTGCCGGCAGCGCGTACATCATCGACACGTTCGCACACCTGTTGGTGGCCGACTACGCGTCGTTCGCGGATGTGTTCCTCGCCCTCGTCGCGATCCCGTCGGTGGTCGGTGAGTTCGCGTTCACGGTGTGGCTGTTTGCCCGCAGCAGGGCGTCGGCTCCGACGATCGAGCACGAGGTCGCGTCTGTCGAAGCCTGAGGGGTGCGCGCAAAGCCGAGGGGCCCCGGCGATCGCCGGGGCCCCTCGTTTGCTACATGCTCACTTGGCGGGCTTGGTGACCTCTGCCGGGGGGTGCTCATCCTCGCCCGGGCCGCCCTCGTCTTCCCAGACGTCCTCGGCGTCGTCGAACGTGTTCGCCATCTCCTCGGCCGCGCGCTGGCGCGCCGCGTCGACGCCTTCCTTGACCTTCTTCGCCTCGGTCACCGCGGTGTCGACGACCTTCTTGGTCGCGGGTACCGCGACATCGGCGACCTTCTTCGCCTCGGTCACGGCGACGTCTTTGACGCGACCTGCGGCTGGGCCAGCGGTCTCCTTCACCTTGGTCACGGCGGGGCCCATGCGCGCGGCCACGACCTCGGCCGCGGCCGCAGCCGCCGTGTTGGCGGCAGCGCTAGCGCGGCGTGCTGCGTCAGCCGCGGCATCCGCGGCCTTATTCACGTTTTGACGCAACTGCTCCTTGAACGCGCTCTCATCGGTGAACTCCCACTCGTCATCCTCGCCGGACCACGAGTCGCGCGCGGGTTCGCGCCGCGCCCACATCACGAGTGCGGCGCCAGCCGCCGCCGCAATGACAAGGGGAACAAGAATCATGGCGCCGCTACGTCCTCTCCGCTGGGGTTCGTCCTCGTGCGCGGCGGCCTCGAACGCCGCGATCACTGCGGGTATGGCCGCGCCGACGATGACGCTCTGAGCCACGTCAGTCCACTCTTCGGCCTTGGCACCGGCCCTCTGCACGTAGGGCTGCGCCTTGCGTGCGCCCTCGTGGTAGAGGCGTTCAGCGCGCGGTGCCGCCCACTTCTTCGCATTGACGACCTGGGGCTCGGCCCATTCCTTTGCCTTCACTGCCGCGCGTCGTGCCGCGACGGACGCGTCGCGCGCCGCCTCGCGAGCCACGGCTGCCGCTTCGGCGGCCTGCTTGCGGTACATCTCCGACTTGTCGGTGGCACGCGATGCCATGACGGCTCCTTCCGGTTGATTCCTCAGCACCCATCGTGCCACGGTGGGCACCCGATAGCGAGACGCGTGGAAGAATGGCGCGCATGATTGCAACGATCTCAACGACAGCCGGCGACATTGCCGTCGAGCTGTATCCAGACCATGCTCCTGCGACCGTCGCGAACTTCACCGGTCTTGCCTCTGGCGAGAAGGGATGGAAGGACCCACTGACGGGCGAACCGAGCACAGATCCGTTCTACGACGGGCTCGTCTTCCACCGTGTCATCAGCGGCTTCATGATCCAAGGCGGATGTCCGCTCGGAACGGGAACCGGAGGCCCCGGGTACACCTTTGACGACGAGATCCACCCCGAGTTGCGCTTCAACGAGCCGTATCTGCTCGCCATGGCAAACGCGGGAAAGCGCCTCAACCCGCTCACGGGACGCCCTGGCGGCACAAACGGGTCGCAGTTCTTCATCACCGTCACGCCAACGCCGCACCTGAACGGCTTGCACACCATCTTCGGCAAGGTGGCTGACGCGGCGTCTCGCGCAGTCGTCGACTCGATCGCCGCGACCCCGGTCGACGGGCGCGATCGACCCGCTGAAGACGTGATGATCACTGGCGTGACGATCTCCTAGCGTGTCGACAGAATCCGGCGCGGCGCCTACGTGCCCGCGGCATCCGGACCGGGTGTCGTACGTGCGATGCCAGCGCTGTGGTCGGCCGACGTGTCCTGAATGCCAGCGGCCCGCGGCCGTGGGCATCCAATGCGTCGACTGCGTCCGCGAGGCGGCAGCGACGCGTCGCCCGGTCCGGTCACGGCTTGGGTTTGTTCCCGCGGGTGGACCGCCCGTTGTGACCTACGCGCTCATCGCACTGAATGCCGCCGCGTACCTCTACGGGACGTACGTGCTCGGCACCGGCACGTGGCGACAGCAGTGGGCGCTCATCCCCGATCCGTCGCAGTACATCGACTTTGTGGGCGGCGGCGGAGACGAATGGTACCGATGGGTCACAAGCGGGTTCCTTCACTTCGGTCTTCTGCACCTCGGCATGAACATGTTTGTGTTGTGGCAGTTCGGTTCGCAACTTGAGTCCGCGCTTGGCCGGGTTCGCTTCGCCGTCCTTTACGCGATTTCTCTGGTCGGCGGCAGCGCCGGCGTGTTGCTACTCGCCTCGTCCGGGGTGCACGGTGGCGCGTCAGGGGCGATCTTCGGGCTGATCGCCGCGTACGCGGTCGTCCTGAAACGGCTGCGATTGCCGTTCCAGCAGGTGGCGTTCACTGCGGGGCTGTGGCTCGTGCTTGGCTTCGTGATCCCTGGCATCTCCTGGCAGGGTCACCTCGGCGGCCTTGTCGCAGGCGCTCTCACGATGCTCGCGATGTTTCGCCGGGTCGATCGCGTCACGACTGAATGACAACGGTGTAGTTTTCCCCAATGCTGTCCACAGCGGGGGATAACTACAGTCGTGTCATTCGCTACTTCCAGCGCGTGAGGAGCACCATTCCCGCGGCGAGGAATACGAAGCCGACCCCGAGGTTCCAAGGACCGAGCGGGAGGGGAAAGTCGCCACGCGACACGTAGTGGATGACGATCCACAGCGGCCCAAGTATCAGCAGTGACACGGCGGTAGGGACGAGCCAACGGGGGTTGGTTGACGGCGGCTTTGCTACCGTGCGCGGGACCTTATGTGCGGTGGGGCGCTTCTTCGACTCCGGCACGGGATCCTCCTCCAAGGTGGCGGTCAGTGGCACTAGCGTACCTATCCGACGCGACCACACCCGGACGTATCGCCGCAAGGGGCCTCTCACGTACCCTTGAGGCATCATGGCGAGCCCCACGATCACAGACGCCGCAGCGCAAACGCGCGCAGCGCCTCGGCGACGGACGAACGCGGCACTTGCCCTCCTCGGGGAGCTGATGCTCGTCGCTGGTTCGCTCATCGCGCTATATGTCGTGTGGCAGTTGTTCTACACCGACGTGACGGCGGACCGTGAACAGACGCAGGTCGTCGAAGGCCTCCCGTGGGCCTACGTCCCCTCGGTGACCGCCGCAGGCAACGGCTCGATCGGAGACCCCGGGAGCCCGGGCGTCATCGACCTCATTTCGGACGACGAGAAGCAGTCTCCCGACACCGCGCCGGTCATGGACGAGCCCGCGACGGGTACGACCTTTGCGACCTTCTACGTCCCGCGTTGGGGTGCCAACTACGTCAAGCCAATCTCGGAAGGCGTGACGCGCCGTGAAGTGCTTGACCGACTCGGTATCGGTCATTACCCGAGAACCGGCATGCCCGGGGCATTCGGCAACTTCGCCATCTCCGCACACCGCACCACGTACGGGAAGCCTTTCAACCGGATCGTTGAACTCAAGCTCGGGGACTCCCTCGTTGTCCAGACAAAGGACGCCTGGTACGTCTACCACGTCACCGACCACTACATCGTTCAGCCGACCCAGGTCGAAGTCATCGCACCGCTGCCCGGGAGTGCGAGCGGGGCGCCGGACAACCACTACATCACCATGACCACGTGTCACCCGATGTACTCGGCAGCGCAGAGGTACGTCGTTCACGGAGTGCTCGACTACTGGGCTCCCGTTGGCCTCGGCGTTCCCGCGGAGATCGTGGAGGAGCAAGGATGATTTTCCCCGCGTTGTGGCACGCGCTGCCCGGTCCGGTGTGGGCCCGCCTTGTGGTACTCCTCGTCGCGTCGGCCCTCGTGGTGTGGGTGCTGTTCGAGTTTGTTTTTCCGTGGGTCTCAGTCACCTTTGACATCCAGGACCAAAGCGTGGAGGAGTGAGCGCGTCATGACCCGAATCCTCGTGATCGACAATTACGACTCGTTTGTCTACACCATCGTCGGTTACCTCCGACAGATGGGTGCGGAGACCACCGTCGTGCGTAACGACGCAGTCGGCGACGCCGGGCCGGTCAGCACCTTCGATGGCGTGCTCGTGTCGCCAGGGCCGGGAACGCCGCAGGGCGCGGGTGCGTCGATGGACGTGATTCGCGCGTGCGCGGCATCGGGAACCCCCATGCTTGGCATCTGCCTTGGCCATCAAGCCCTTGCTGAGGTGTTCGGCGCGGTCGTCTCTCACGCGCCCGAACTCATGCACGGCAAGACCTCACTCGTTGAGCATCGGGGAGAATCCGTTCTCCGCGGCCTTCCGTCGCCGTTTACGGCGACCCGGTATCACTCCCTGGCGGTCGAGAACGACACCGTTCCGGCGGTACTCGACGTGACGGCGTCAACGGCGTCGGGAATCATCATGGGCCTCCAACACGAGACGCTGCCGCTGACCGGAGTCCAGTTCCATCCGGAATCCGTGCTGACGGAGGGCGGACACCGACTGCTCGCGAACTGGCTCGAGGTGTGCGGCATGCCCGATCCCGAAGCGCGCTCGGCCGGACTCGGGCCCCTGCTCACGCGTTAGGCGGACAGCCACCCGTTCCAGCTCACGATGAGCAACAACGTGACCAAGAACCCCACGGGCTGGTTGAGCCACAGGAACGTCTTCCACCCACGGTTTGCCCGTTCGCAGGTTTCGTCATCAACCCCGACGAAGCGTGCCACCGACACGACATACAACAGCGGCAATACTGTGGCGAGGGTCCCGGGCCACGGCAGGAACAGCAGCGCCGCCGCCGACGCGAGGTACAGCACCAGCGAGAACCACACCGTGAAGCGCGCTCCAAGGACAGTCGCGATCGACGCGATTCCAC
>JAHEMW010000023.1 GCA_024643505.1 Demequinaceae bacterium | reverse complement strand
CGGCGGGGGCCTCCGCGCGTGGCCCGACGGCTTCTCGAGCCGCCTCGAGCCCGTCGCGCAGCGAATCTTCGCAAACGGATCAGTGATGAACCGGTTCCGCGTGCTGAACTAGGGCGCGGCGGGGCAGACGGGGGACGGGCCCTAGACTCGGTGGGTCATGAACGTCCTGTTTGACTTCGCCGGAGATTCGCCGCTCACCGACGGCCTGAACCCGCCGCAAGCGCAGGCCGTGGCTCACGCCGGACCGGCGCTGCTCATCATGGCCGGAGCGGGGTCCGGAAAGACTCGCGTCCTCGCGCACCGCATCGCCTACCTCCTCGATACGGGCCGCGCACGACCTCACGAAATCCTCGCGATCACATTTACGAACAAGGCTGCCGGAGAGATGCGGGGCCGTGTCGAGGCGCTCGTGGGCCCCGATGCACGATTCATGTGGGTGTCAACCTTCCACAGCGCTTGCGTGCGCATCCTGCGTCGCGACCACGAACTGGCAGGGCTCGGCTCGTCATTTTCGATCTACGACACCGCAGACTCCGTCAACTTGATGAAGCTCGTGATGCGCGAGCTTGACCTCGATCCAAAGAAGTTCACCGCGAAGGCGCTCCTGTCGCGCATTGGGACGTTTAAGGACGAACTCGTTGGCCCCGAGATCGCTGCGGCGGCTGGTGAGCACGCGTCGCGGTACTCGATCGAGCACGCCGCCGCCCTCGCCTACGGCCCGTACCAGCGTCGCCTTGAGGCTGCGAACGCGGTCGACTTCGACGACATCATCGTCAAGACGGTGGCGCTGCTGCGCGACCATCCCGACGTGGCGGCCCGGTACCGCGAGCGCTTTCGGCATGTGCTCGTCGACGAGTACCAAGACACCAACCACGCCCAGTACGTGCTCGTGCGCGAGCTTGTCGGCGCGGCGAGCACAAGCCCGGCCTCGCTCACCGTGGTTGGTGACGCCGACCAGTCGATCTATGCCTTCCGCGGCGCCACGATTCGCAACATCCTCGAGTTCGAGAAGGACTACCCCGACGCCGAGGTGATCCGGCTCGAGCAGAACTATCGGTCGACGCAGAACATTCTGAGCGCGGCGAACGCGGTTATCGCCCACAATCCCGCGCGTCGGCCCAAAAACCTCTGGACCGACTCTGGTGCTGGCGAAGAGATCCGCGGCTACGCCGCAGACAACGAGCAGGAAGAGGCGCGCTTCATCGCCGAAGAGATCCTTCGCCTGAAACGGGAGCACGATATTCAACCTGCGGATGTCGCGATCATGTATCGCGCCAATGCGCAGTCGCGAGCGATCGAGGAGCGGTTCATTCGAGCGGAGCTTCCGTACAAGGTCGTCGGCGGAACGCGATTCTACGAGCGGGCCGAGATCAAGGACATGCTCGCCTACCTTGCCGTCGTCGTGAACGAGTCCGATGACGTTGCCGCACGCCGGATTATCAACACCCCGCGCAGGGGCATCGGGGACACCTCGGTTGAGGCAGTCGACTCACTGCGCCGGCGCCTCACGGCGACGGGTGCGGCGGTGAGCTTCGTCGGCGCGCTTCGGCGTGCGCCCGAGACCGGCATGTCGCCGCGGGCCTTGCGCGCGATCGCGGACTTCGTGTCACTGATCGACGACCTCAAGGACCTCGCGCGCGATAACGGTCCTGCCGCAGTGCTCGACGCTATCGCCGACCGTTCCGGCCTGCTCGCGTCGATGCGCGCCTCGGAAGACCCGAAGGACGCCTCGCGCGTCGACAACGTGATGGAACTGGTAGCGGTTGGGCGGGAGTTCAGTGAGGACAATCCCGAGGGGGGGCTGCCGGATTTCCTCGAGAAGGTGGCCCTCGTGGCCGACGCCGATCAGGTCCCCGACGCCGACGGCACGGGCGGGGTTGTGACACTCATGACGCTTCACACCGCCAAGGGACTCGAGTTCCCCGTCGTGTTCCTTGTGGGGCTGGAGGACGGCACGTTCCCGCATCAGCGATCGATTGAATCGGGGAACCCCGCCGACATGGAGGAGGAACGACGACTCGCCTACGTGGGGCTCACCCGCGCCCGCGAGCGGCTCTACCTCACCCGCGCCGACGTCCGCTCGAGTTGGGGGGCGCCGCAATACCTGGGCGCCTCGCGGTTTGCCGAAGAGATCCCGTCCGACCTCGTGCGCTGGGAGCGTTCGGCGACGTCGATGGCCGCGCTGCGTGCTCGCACGGAGCGCCGGTCGGGCGCGTGGACAGGTATCGCATACGGCGGCACTCAGGACCGTGACGACGGCAATACGTACGCACGCGCGGGTGCGCTCGCGCACCGCAATGTTCCGCCGAGCCCTCCGGGGGCGGCGGCCGGCTCGGACGTGCCTCTTGCACTCGGCGACCGCGTGACGCACGACCAGTACGGGATGGGCAAGGTCGTCGCGGTTGAGGGCACGGGCCGCAACGCCGTGGCGAAGGTTGACTTTGGGGACATTGGCGTCAAGCGCTTGCTGTTGCGGTTCGCAGCTCTCACCAAACTGTGACGCGTCCTCGCGGCTAGGCTGGCAAGCGGGAGGGCCTATCCGGGAGGGTGACATGGAAACGAAGACCTCGAAGGTTTCTATCGTGGGCGCTGGTGCCGTGGGCGCGACGCTCGCCTACGCGGGACTCATGCGCGGATTCGCGCGGACCGTGGCGTTGTACGACGTCAACACCGCCAAGGTGGAGGCCGAGGCTCTCGACCTCGCGCAGGGCATCCAGTTCATGCACGAGGCGACCGTGCTTGGCTCAGACGACGTCAATGTGTGCGCCGATTCTGACGTCGTGGTCATTACGGCGGGCGCCAAGCAGCAGCCGGGTCAGAGCCGGCTCGATCTCGCCGGCGCGACGATCTCGCTCATGGACAAGATCCTTCCGCCACTGCTTGAGGTGTCCCCGAACGCCGTGTACATCCTCGTGACGAACCCGGTCGACGTCGTGACATACGCCGCGATCAAGAAGTCAGGGATGAGCCCCCGGCAGATGTTTGGATCCGGAACGGTGCTCGACTCGTCCCGTTTGCGCCACGAGGTCGCGCGCATGTGCAAGGTGGCGGTGAGCAACGTCCACGCGTACATCGCTGGGGAGCACGGCGACTCTGAGGTCCCGCTGTGGTCGAGCGCCTCGATCGGCGGCGTGCCGCTGCTTGACTGGCGTGATGCTGCGGGCGAGAAGGTCCTGACGCCCGAGCTGTGCCACCAGATCCACCTCGATGTGGCGCGGTCTGCTTACAAGATCATTGAAGGCAAGGGCGCCACGAACTACGCGATCGGCGTGACGGGTGCGCGCATCGTCGAGGCCGTGTTGGGTGACCAGAACCGTGTCCTCCCGGTGTCGACGCTCATCGACTATCCCGGTGTGGGCGAGGTGTGCATGTCTCTGCCGGCGGTCGTCGGCCGCCCCGGGGTGAAACACCGCGTTGACGTTCCCCTCGATCCCAACGAGGCCGCTGCGCTCGAGGCTTCCGCGCGTTCCGTGCGGGAAGTGGCAGAGAAATTCGGCGTCGCCTAAGTCATCCTTCGTTCGCGGCGATGAGCCAAAGCGCGGAGTTCTCCCACACCGTGAACGGAACGCGGACGCCGCCGGCGGACTCAAGCGTCGGCCATTTCGCCGCGCCGATCACGTAGCGGGTCTCGATCGCACCGGGAGTATTGAGAATGAGGAGCGGTCGGTCTGCGAGGTCGAACTGAATCTTGTTGTTCTCGAAGCACGGGAGTTCGCTCCGCGCGAGCGAGACAGGTTCGTTGCCTATCGCCTCGTAGATGCCTGGATATCGGGTCGTCGCGCGGGTGCCGGATTCGAACGGGTCGATGCGCGCGAAGTCCGCAAAGGTCGTCGCTCCTGCGAATCCGACGATGAGCGCCGCAAGCACCGCCCTTGGCCACCGTCGCAGCGCCCAGACGGCGAACGCGCCAGCAATCGTGAGTACCCCCGCCAGATAAAGGCCGGGCCTTGGATCGCCCGCGGCGATGTCGAGGTACGGCGCGAGGCCGGGAATCGCGAACGGGATCCACGGGGCTCGCGGAGCAAGCGTCGGCACGACGAGCACCGCGTACGTGAGCGAGGCCAACACGACCGATAGTGACGCGACGGTCACGAGTCGCCCTCCGCGACGCCGGGCGATTGCGCACGCACCAAGCACGGCGAGGGGTACGACGAACGGGTCGAGGTATCGGCCGTAGATCGGGATGTCGAGGCGGGTTCCGACGTCCGCCGACGCTGCGAGGATCCACACGAAGAACGCTGCCTGACCCACGACGACCGCGAGCAGCCACGCACGAGCCCCGACGGCAACCCGCGCGAGTCCCGCTGTGCGCTTTCCCTTGGAGACCGCGACGATCAGGACCCCGACGCCGAGCGTCGTCAACACGGACCACGCGACCCCTTGGTAGAACCACTGCCCGAGCACAACGTGCGCGAGGGCTCCCGGCGAGGTCGAGCCGAGGCTGCTAGCAAGTTTGTCCGCTTGAGAGCCATCAGCGAACACGCGATCCGTCATCCAGCCCTGCAGGGCGATGCCAGCGATCGCAAGCGCAACGATCGGGATGGTGCCCACGAGTGCGACACGGCGCCTCGCGCCGTCGCTCGAGACGGCCCGGACGATGAGCCACGCGAGGGTAATCGCGGCCAGCGGCAACGCGCGCGAGTGCACGAGGACGCTCGCGCCCACGGCGGCTCCAAGGAGCACGGTGCGCCATCGTCCACCCCGGCGCGCCACGTCCCACGCGAGGACAGCCGAGGTGACAACGAGCAGGGTCAGCGGGTTTTCTGCCAGGACGTAGTTGTCCATGAGGGCACGCGTCGGGGCAATCGTGACGATCGCGCCGATCGCAAGCGCGAGCCCACCGCTCGCCCCGAAACGGCGCGCGAGCGCCGACGCCGGAAGCATGACGAGCGCGCCAATGAGCGCGCTCAGGTACGCCGCTGCTTGGTAAACCGTGGCGGGATCACCGAAGATCCACCACAGCGGCGCGAGGATCGCCGAGTATCCGACGGCGTAGCCGTCACCGCACAGCGCCCAGGTTGCGGACGGGTCCGCGAAAACTTGTGCGCCGGCGAGGTAGCCGACCTCGTCGAAGAGGTACGCGGGTCCGACCGACTGCGCCGCGATCGCGAGGTGCCCGACGGCGAGGGCCGCGAGCACAGCCCAGCGTCCCCACACGTGGGCGATTCGAGCGAGGTCCTGGGTCACCGGAGGCTTGACTGCAGTCACGCGGACAGGCTACGGGCGTCGTCACCGCGAGACCGTGTGCCATGCCGACCCTGGCGCAACGCTCGATTGCCCAGCCGCGTCACGGCGCGGTTAGGCTGGGGCACACCACCCCATTCGCGCGCTCGTCGCGCCGTGCACCGAAGGATTCCGATGGATCTGTTTGAGTATCAGGCGCGCGACTTGTTCGAGAAGCATGGCGTGCCCGTGCTGCCCGGCATCGTCGCGACGACCGCTGATGAAGCGAGAGCCGCCGCCATCGCGCTCGGCGGCGGGACCGTGGTTGTCAAGGCTCAGGTGAAGGTCGGTGGCCGCGGCAAGGCTGGCGGAGTCAAGGTAGTGAAGGGACCGGACGCGACGGCCGAGGCTGCCCAGTCAATCCTCGGCATGGACATCAAGGGGCACACCGTGCACCGTGTCATGATCGCCGCGGGCGCCGCGATCGAGCGCGAGTTCTACTTCTCGGTGCTGCTCGATCGCGCCGAGCGACGCTATCTGGCGATGTGTTCGGTCGAAGGCGGCATGGAGATCGAGCAGCTCGCGGTGGAACGTCCCCATGCGCTCGCCAAGGTCGCGATTGACCCGCTCGTCGGGATCGATGGCGCGAAGGCCGCCGAAATCGTCGCGGCCGCGGGATTCGACCCCGACATTGCGGGCGATGTGGCGGAAGCGATCGAGAAGTTGTGGCTCGTCTACCGCGACGAAGATGCGACGCTCGTCGAGGTCAATCCCCTCGTGCAGGTAGCGGACGGGTCGATCGTCGCGTTAGACGGAAAAGTCACGCTTGACGAGAACGCCGCCTTCCGTCACCCGGATCACGCCCACCTGGTCGACAGCGCCGCTGCAGACCCGCTCGAGGCGAAGGCGAAGGGCCTCGGGCTCAACTATGTAAAGCTTGATGGCGCTGTCGGAATCATTGGCAACGGCGCGGGACTCGTCATGTCCACGCTGGACGTGGTGGCGTACGCGGGCGAGTCCTTCGGGGGTGTGAAGCCCGCGAACTTCCTTGACATTGGCGGCGGGGCATCGGCGACTGTCATGGCAAACGGGCTCGACGTGATCCTGCACGACCCGCAGGTCAAGAGCGTCTTCGTCAACGTCTTTGGCGGCATCACGAGCTGCATCGAGGTTGCCAATGGCATCGTCGGCGCGCTCGAGACGCTTGGCAGCGAAGCGTCGAAGCCCCTCGTGGTGCGACTGGATGGCAACGCAGTCGACGAGGGCCGCGCAATCCTCGCGGCCGCCAACCACCCGCTTGTCACCATTGTCGACACGATGGACGGAGCAGCGGCCAAGGCCGCCGAGCTCGCGGCCGCGTAAGGAGATCCCCATGGCAATCTTCCTCACCTCAGAATCGACCGTCATCGTCCAGGGGATGACCGGGTCGGAAGGCATGAAGCACACGGCTCGCATGCTCGCGTCTGGCACCAAGATCGTTGGCGGAGTAAACCCCCGGAAGGCGGGAGACGTCGTCGATTTTGATGTCGCAGGCACCACGGTGTCCGTTCCGGTGTTCGGGTCCGTTTCCCGCGCGATGGAGGCCACGGGCGCGGACGTGTCGGTGCTGTTCGTGCCGCCCGCATTCACCAAGGCTGCGGTCATCGAGGCTGTCGATGCGGGCATGCCGCTCGCCGTCATCATCACTGAAGGTGTGCCCGTTTCAGACACCGCAGAGTTCTTCGCATACGCGCAACTCAAGGGGACGCGCCTGGTTGGCCCTAACTGCCCAGGTCTCATTTCTCCTGGACAATCCAACGTTGGCATCACGCCCGCCAACATCACCGGACCCGGTCACATCGGACTCGTGTCGAAGTCGGGGACGCTCACGTATCAAATGATGTTCGAACTACGTGACCTCGGATTCTCGACCTGCGTCGGCATCGGCGGCGACCCCATCGTTGGCACCACACACATCGACTGCCTCGCAGCGTTCGAAGCGGACCCCGACACCACCGCGATCGTCATGATCGGCGAGATCGGTGGCGACGCGGAAGAGCGCGCGGCGGCCTATATCCGCGATCACGTCACCAAGCCCGTCGTCGGATACGTCGCGGGCTTTGAGGCACCCGAGGGCAAGACGATGGGCCATGCCGGTGCGATCGTGTCCGGGTCCGCCGGCACAGCGCAGGCCAAGAAGGATGCGCTTGAGGCCGCGGGCGTACGGGTGGGAAAGACTCCGTCCGAGACGGCCGCGTTGATGCGCGAGTTGCTCGCACCTTAAGGTCGGCCGCGAGCCGATGCCGGGCATTCGTGACGGCGCGCGCGAGTATGGCGACATGGTGGTGATCGGGGCGAAGGTTCGCGCACGCGTCTCGGTAGCTGTTCGCGACGCGCCGCTCGCGCTCGGGGGACTCCTCACGGGCGTGCAGGGTGTGATGTTGTCGATCCTCGTCGTGCTCGCTCCCGCACTCGCAGCCACGGCATCCGCCCCAACGTCGGACGGCTCTGCGGCCATCGACTGGGGTTCGACGATGGTGGCCTCGGTGAGGCTCTGGCTGCTTGCTCACGGCGTCCCGCTCGTCGTCAATGGAGTGAGTTTCTCCCTCGCGCCGCTCGGCCTGTTGCTCGTCACCGTCGCGATACTGGCCGCGCTTGCGCGCAAGTTCTGCGCGCCGTCATGGTCAGCGTGGGCGGCTGCCACCGCGTCCTACGCGGGACTCGTCTTCGTCGCGGCGGTTCTGGGCGCGCCCGGCCCTAGCGTCATCGGCCAGGCCGCGGGAGCGACTTTCGTGGCTGTGCTGATATCAGGTCCAGCGGTCGCGTATGGGATCTGGCGCGCTCACGGAGCAACCTTCGGATGGCTCGAACGCGTGCCGGAGGCGTTGCGAAGCGGCCTCCGGCTTGGCATGGCAACCCTCGCCGCGCTGCTCGCGATGGCGGCAATCGTCGCCGCAGGGTTCGCCGTGGTTGCGAGAGACGAGATCGCCGCGAGCGTCGGGCGCATCGGGATTGATCCGATCGGAGGAGTGGCACTCGCCTTCGGTGAGGCAATGTGGGCGCCGAACCTCGTCGTCTGGACAGCTGCGTGGATGAGCGGACGCGGGTTCCACGTCGGCGAGGGAAGTCTCTACTCCCCGTCGCACGTCAGCCCGGGAGCCGTTCCGGACTTCCCCATCCTCGCGGGGCTGCCGGGCTCAGACGTCGGGTTTCTCGTGTGGGCGCCTGCGCTCGTCGTGGCGCTCGCGTTCGCCGTCAGGATCGCCTTGCGCGGCGTCATTCCGCTCACCTGGAATGGTCTCCGACCCCTCGCCGTCGCGACGCTGACATTCGGAGCGACTTTCGCCGTCCTGGGCGCCGCAAGTTCAGGAGCGATGGGGCCTGGACGCCTGGCGGCCGCAGGAGTCGAGGTATTTCCCTCCGCGCTGATCGCATCGTCGCTCGTTGCGCTCGGATTCGCGTTGGCCACCGCCACTGTCATGGTCGCGGGCCGAACGCACGCGTTCGGGGCAGTCCCGATGCGCGACAAGGTTCGCCTGAGGTCCTAGCCGGCGGACGCCACCCCGAGGCGCTCAAGCAGCGCCTCGTTTAAGGCGTCGAAGCAGGCCTGCTTGGCCGATTCGGTGATCGCTCGTTCGTTGCACGCGGCGAACGCGGCGAACTCGTCGCGCAGCGCGACGAGGCCGACCCCCATGGCGGTCGACATCAATCCAACGCTGATCGACAGCCACAACAGCACGCGGACCGCGGCGACGGAAGTCATTCGTTTGAGCGCCACCAGCCCCACGACGCCGACGACGACCGTGGCGGGTCCCGTCACGAGCACGATGTAGGCGAAGGGCAACCCAAAGAACCACGCTACGAGGGTGGTGCCGAGAAACAGCGTGCTCCACCTCGACGCGCGTCGCGCAGCGTTGGGCACAGTCGGCGGTGGGTCAGGTGTCACGGCGGGATCCTCGATAGGTGTGCTGCTAAGCATGCCGATAGGCTCGCCCGTGTGACAAACCGATCCGCACCGGCCCGACTCGTCGTGTTGATATCTGGTGCGGGAACGACCATGGCGGCGCTGCTCGCGGCGACAAGGGACGACCACTACGGCTGCCGCATTGTGGCGGTGATCTCCGACCGTGCCGACGCCACGGGACTCCACACTGCGCGCGCCGCTGGCGTGGCGACGGTCACCGTTGCGCTCGGTGACTTCACTCATCGCACGATGTGGGATGAAGCGCTTGCGCGGACGATTGCGTCGTTCGAGCCGGATCTCATCGTGTGCGCGGGATTCATGAAGTTGCTCGGCGCACCCGTGCTCGAGCGGTTCGGGGGCAGGATCGTCAACACCCATCCGGCGCTGTTGCCCGCGTACCCAGGCGCCCACGGCGTTCGCGATGCGCTCGCTGGCGGCGCCAGAGTAACCGGTTGCACCGTGATGCTCGTCGACGAGGGTATCGACACCGGCCCGATCCTCGCCCAGGCTGCCGTTGAGGTGCGCGACAATGACTCGGAAGAAAGCCTCCACGAACGCATTAAGGTCGTGGAACGCGCGCTTGTCGTTGACACGGTCGGCCGCATGGCGCGCGACGGCTTCTCGGTTGCGGGGCGCATTGCGCGACTGGGTTCGAACGAGGAGGCAGGCGCATGACCCACTCACTACCCATTCGGCGTGCGCTGGTCTCGGTGTATGACAAGACCGGTCTCGAAGAGCTCGCGCGCGCGCTCGCGGATGCGGGCGTTGAGATCGTCTCGACAGGATCCACCGCAGCCAGAATCGCGGCGTCGGGCGTCGCGGTGACGACGGTCGACGCCGTCACGGGCTTTCCCGAGTGCCTTGACGGGCGAGTGAAGACGCTACATCCAGCCATCCATGCGGGGATCCTCGCGGATCGGCGACTCGCAGAGCACGTGAACCAACTGGACGAGCTCGGCATCGCTGCGTTCGACCTCGTCGTGGTGAACCTTTACCCGTTCGAGGCCACGGTCGCGGCGGGCGCGAGTGACGACGAGGCGGTCGAGCAAATCGACATCGGCGGCCCCACGATGGTGCGCGCCGCCGCCAAGAATCATCCAAGCGTCGCCGTGGTCGTCAATCCAGCGGGGTACGGCGACATCGTGCGCGCCGTTCAGGGCGACGGCTTCACATTCGACGAGCGCAGGCAGCTCGCCGCAGCCGCTTTCCGTCACACCGCCGACTACGACATCGCGGTCGCGTCATGGATGACGTCACGCGACGACGACGGCACGTTGCCGCGCTGGCTGGGGGCGTCATTCGAGCGCTCGTCGACGCTGCGCTATGGCGAAAATCCACACCAGGAGGCTGCGTTGTACCGGAGCCACGGCCGTTCGGGTGGTATCGCGGCGGCGCGTCAGCTCGGCGGCAAAGAGATGTCATTCAACAACTTCATCGATGCTGACGCCGCGATTCGGGCGGCTTACGATCACGCCTTGCCAGCCGTGGCGATCATCAAGCACGCCAACCCGTGTGGAATCGCGATCGGCGAATCGATCGCGGACGCGTATGTCCGCGCGCACGAGACGGACCCGGTGTCCGCGTTCGGCGGCGTCATCGCGGCGAACTCGACCCTCACGGCTGAGGCAGCTGAGCGCATCGCGCCTGTCTTCACCGAGGTCGTCGTCGCGCCAGGATTCGAACCTCGGGCGCTCGAGATCCTCACCGCCAAGAAGAACCTGCGCATCCTCGAGATCGATCCGATGCCGCTCGTCGCTGAGTGGCGAAGGGTGACCGGCGGTTTGCTGGTGCAAGCGACCGACGCGATCAACGCTCCGGGCGACGACCCCGCTGACTGGGTCCATGAGGCGGGCCCGGTTGCGGACGCCGAGACGCTCCGCGATCTCGTGTTCGCGTGGAGGGCGTGTCGCGCGGTGAAGTCCAACGCGATCCTGCTCGCCAAGGGTGGCGCGGCGGTGGGTATCGGCATGGGTCAGGTGAACCGAGTGGACTCGTGCCGACTTGCGGTGTCTCGCGCCGGCGAATCACGCGCTGCGGGTGCCGTCGCCGCATCAGATGCTTTCTTTCCGTTCCCCGACGGCCTCCTCGTGCTCGCGGAGGCGGGAGTCCGAGCGGTTGTCTCGCCAGGTGGTTCGATCCGTGACGGCGATGTCATCGCGGCGGCGCGCGACGCAGGCATCACGCTCTATCACACCGGCACGCGGCACTTCTTTCACTAGACCATGCCGACGCCGAGACTTGCAGGTCCACGCATCGCGTACACGGTTGCCGCGGCCACGCTGCTGATCGTCGCCGCCGGATCGTTGACGGTCGCCCGCGTCGCGGTGATCGGGTTGGCGGCACTCGCCCTCGCCGCAGCGGTGCATCGTTTCGTCTCGCCGCAGGCCAAAGCACTCGCGATCCGACGTCGGTCCTACGATATCGCGGTGCTCGTGACGTTCGCCGCGGTGCTCGGCTATCTGGGACTGACGACCCCGTTGGGCTAGACGCACGAAGGGGCCCGGCCGTGTGGCCGGGCCCCTTCGTGGTGCCGAACTAGGCGTCGGCTGACGCCGTGTCTTCCGCCGGGCCGAATGCGCGGTACAGCAGGCCAACGATGGCCGCGCCGAGTACGGGCGCGAGCCAGAAGAGCCACAGTTGCTGAAGCGCCCAGGTGTCGGCAAACAGTGCGGTCGCCGTCGCGCGGGCGGGGTTGAGCGCGCCGTTGGTGAACGGGATGGTCCACACCACGAGCAGCGCGAGGCTCAGCCCGATCGCAAAGGGTGCGATTCCCTTCGGCGCACGCGCGGACGTGGCGCTCAGGATGACGAGCACCAGGAGTCCGGTCGCGATGACCTCGGCGAACAGCGCGACACCAACCCCGAAGTTGAGTCCCTGAGATGTCGCGAGCGGGGCATGGTCGCCGTAGCCGATCGCCGCCGCGCTCATGATCGTGCGGCCCTGCGTGTTGTCGAACGCGCTGAGGGACGTGATGCCGAGCAGGAGTGACGCAGCTGCGGCGGTCCCGCCAATGACCTGGGCGACGATGTACGGAGCAACGTCGCGTCCGGGCAACCGGCCTGACAGCCACACTCCCACAGTGACGGCCGGGTTGAGGTGTGCCCCGGACACGCCGCCGAAGGCGATGGCGGCGATGATCACGGCGACGCCAAACGCCAGGCCGACGGTGAGCGTTCCGTTGTTCCCGGTGCCGCTGAGAAGCGCGGCGCCGACGCCAAGCAGCACGAGGATGAAGGTGCCGACGACTTCCGCGGTCATACGCGCGAGCAGTGACGGGCCTGCGGCCTCAATGGCTACTGGTCCGGAAGCCATGTCCTCGGATAGTTCTGTATTAGCGGGGGTTGGCGATTCGTCCGCCATGGTGCCTCCTCGTTTTGCTGGGGACGTGTTTCCCCGCACGAGACGTCATTCTTCCACGCGGCGCCGCGCCTACGACACGGTCTTCGCGTGTCTGATCGGTGAACATTCGGCTAGGGCGCGGTTGCGCGTGGACTAGCCTAGTCACAGCCATTCCCACCCCACGAGGAGCACTCCGCATGGCGAAGATCAAGGTCGAGGGCACGGTCGTCGAACTCGACGGCGACGAGATGACTCGCATCATCTGGCAGTTCATCAAGGACCGCCTCATCCACCCGTACCTCGATATCGATCTCGAATACTACGACCTCTCGATCGAGTCCCGCGATGCGACAGACGACCAGATCACCGTGGACGCCGCGCATGCGATCCAGCGCCACGGCGTCGGAGTCAAGTGCGCGACCATCACGCCAGACGAGGCACGCGTCACGGAGTTTGGTCTCAAGAAGATGTGGGTGAGCCCCAACGGGACGATCCGCAACATTCTTGGTGGCGTCGTGTTCCGCGAGCCGATCATCATCTCCAACATCCCGCGCCTCGTGCCCGGGTGGACGAAGCCAATCATCATCGGCCGACACGCCCACGGCGACCAGTACAAGGCCACCAACTTCAAGGTGCCGGGAGCGGGAACAGTCACCATCACGTTCACTCCCGACGACGGCTCGGCGCCGATCGAGCACCAGGTGGTGAAGATGCCCGAAGGCGGCGGCGTGGCCATGGGCATGTACAACTTCAACGAGTCAATCGCCGACTTCGCGCGCGCCTCGTTCGCGTATGGACTCGATCGCGGCTACCCCGTGTACTTGTCGACGAAGAACACCATCCTCAAGGCGTACGACGGTGCGTTCAAGGACATCTTCGCGGACGTCTTCGAGCGCGAGTTTAAGGCGACGTTCGACGCCGCCGGCCTGACCTACGAGCACCGCCTCATCGACGATATGGTGGCGGCCGCCATGAAGTGGGAGGGCGGCTACGTGTGGGCGTGCAAGAACTACGACGGTGACGTGCAGTCAGACACAGTGGCGCAGGGGTTCGGCTCGCTCGGGCTGATGACCTCCGTGCTCATGACGCCAGACGGCAAGACCGTCGAGGCGGAGGCCGCCCACGGCACCGTGACCCGTCACTACCGTCAGCACCAGCAGGGAAACCCGACGTCGACGAACCCCATTGCCTCGATCTTCGCCTGGACCGGAGGGCTCAAGCACCGGGGCAAGCTCGACGCCACGCCAGAGGTTGCGGGCTTCGCGGCGGCGCTCGAGGACGTCATCATCACCACCGTTGAGTCCGGAAAGATGACAAAGGACCTCGCGGCGCTCGTGGGGCCCGAGCAGGACTGGCTCACCACTGAGGCGTTCCTCGCGGCTCTCGACGACAATCTCGCTGCGCGCCTCGCGTAGCCAACCAAGGAGTAATCGTGTCTACCCCCGTCAACGTCACCGTCACCGGCGCGGCCGGACAGATCGGCTACGCGCTGCTGTTTCGGATCGCCTCAGGCGCCATGCTCGGTCCGGACACGCCCGTCCGGCTTCGCCTCCTCGAGATTCCGCAGGCGGTGAAGGCCGCAGAAGGAACCGCGATGGAACTCGACGACTGTGCGTTCCCCACGCTCGCGGGCATCGACATTTTCGACGATGCGACTGCGGCGTTTGACGGCGCTAACGTCGGCCTGCTTGTCGGCGCGCGCCCGCGCGGGCCTGGCATGGAACGCGGCGACTTGCTTGCGGCGAACGGCGGAATTTTCGGTCCACAGGGCCGCGCCATCAACGCGGGCGCCGCGGATGACGTTCGCGTCCTTGTTGTCGGCAACCCTGCCAATACAAACGCCCTTATCGCGTCGGCTCACGCGCCAGACGTTCCTGCCGACCGCTTCACGGCGATGATGCGACTCGACCACAACCGCGCGCTCGCGCAACTCGCCGCCAAGGCAGGCGTCAGCGTCGGCGACGTCAACAACGTCACGATTTGGGGCAACCACTCCGCGAAGCAATACCCCGATATCGCTCACGCGACGATCTCGGGTCGGCCCGCGCCAGAGGTCATTGATGATTCCGGCTGGGTGCGCGATACCTTCATTCCCACTGTCGCGAAGCGGGGAGCCGCGATCATTGACGCGCGTGGAGCGTCGTCTGCGGCGTCGGCCGCGAACGCCGCGATCGACCATGTCCGCGACTGGGTGCTCGGCACCCCCGACGGCACGTGGGTGTCGGTTGGGCTTGCGTCTGACGGGGCATACGGCGTGCCCGAGGGGCTGATCTCGGGATTCCCGTGCGTGGCACGCGACGGTGCTTGGCGCATCGTTGCGGGACTGGACCTCGACGCGACCGCTCGGGCGGGCATCGATGTTTCCGTGGGCGAGCTCGTCGAGGAGCGCGACGCGGTGACGGAACTCGGCCTCCTCGCGTAGGCCCCTCCTGCGCCACGGACGGTGCGATGGCCGACTTCGGTTGACCGCTAACATGTGCTCGTGATCACCGGCCGCGCACGGGTACGCGTCATTGTCGCGGCCGTGTTGGCCGCCCTCGCGGCGACCCTGATCGTGCCCGCCGCGTCCGCGACGGTTGACGTCGCGACGCTGACGTTCGAGCACCCCGCTCCGTTCTACGAGGGCGAGGCCGTCGATTACACGGTCACCACCGCCGATCCCGCCTTCGCCGGAATCGCCACGATCGAGGCGTATGACGCGGACACTTCGTCATTCGAGACGATCGACCTCGTCGCGATCGTCGACGGCGTCGGGCACAGCGTCCTTTACCTCGGGTACACGGACGGACCGTCCCAGATCGTCACGCTGCGTGTCGCCACGAGCGCGGGCACTGGTCCCGACACACTCGTCGAGATCCACGAAATTACGTTGGATGTGAGCGCGACCTCGTTCGACCTCAACCCGGGCGACACGACCACCCTCGCGCTCGACACGAACGCGCCGTGGCACGAGGGCAGAGCTGACCTGTATCGCCGGTACGCGGGCGGGTCGTGGGCGCAAATTGCGGCCGATATCCAGGTCGTTGACGGCCACGGCGAGGTCGACGTTGTACCCGACCGAGCCGCGGAGTATCACTTCACCTTCTACGACGAGGAGGGCGACTGGCCCTTCTACGACACCGAGGACTTCGCTGTCGACGTCTGGTTCGAGTACCCGCGAGTCGAGGCGCCGGGCACTGGCGCCGGTCCCTACGGGACTTTTCTGCGCGGTCAACCTGTGTCCGCGTTCTTCGACTGGGGCGGATTCGGGACAAGCGACACGGTGACGCTCCAATACGAAGAATTTCGAATGGACGAAGCCGGTGGACCCGTCTGGCATTCTCTGGCCACCAAGACGTCCGCGGACGGTCACGTGGCGTTCAC
The DNA here is from genome assembly GCA_024643505.1 of Demequinaceae bacterium. Classification (GTDB taxonomy): domain Bacteria; phylum Actinomycetota; class Actinomycetes; order Actinomycetales; family Demequinaceae; genus Demequina. The sequence goes on along the minus strand of JAHEMW010000023.1, from coordinate 4,347 downwards.
GTGGACCCCGAACGTTGGCCACAACTACCGATTCAAGGTCGTCCACGACGGAGGTGAGGTCTCGTACTTCGATCCCTTCCCCCTGGTGCGCCGAATCGAAACGGCGATCACCGCGCCGTCTGTGGTGGCGGCTGGCTCGAAGGCGACGCTCAGCTTGCAGGCCAAAGGTTGGGCTCGCTCGCACGGCAATTACTCGCTGTACTACCGGGATTCGCCGAATGCGTCAGCTCCCTTGCACTACCTCGGTACTTACGACGCGAGCTCGGGCAAATCGACCGTCACGGTCACGCCCAAGAATGGCCGTTACTTCGTGCCCGTGTATTCCGAGGACCTGCTGGCAGGCGAGCCGTACTACCTCAACGCGGATGCGCAGACCACGATCAAAGTCAGGTACCTCTCCCTGTACTCGTCTCAGTCGTTCGTCGTCGGCGAGCGTGTTTCGTTGGCACTGCGGGTCTCGAGCGGCGGATCCGGGTCGGCGACCGCGTATTACCGGACCTCGTCGACGGGCGTGTGGAAGGCGTTTGCTTCCTTACCCGTCATCGACGGCGTCGCCCGCTTCGCACTCACACCCGGTGGGTATCGACAGATTCGCACGTCGGTAGGGGGGCAGTACTCCAACGCTGTCACCCTCACGCCGACGGCTCCGAAGGTGACGTTGGAAGCCCCAGCGACGTTCCCGAAGGCAAGCGCAATAACGCTGACTCTCGGTTCGACTCCCGCGGTCAGCGGCACGGCGACGGTCTACTACCGTACGTCGAGCAGCGGCTCATGGTCCACGCTCACCACGGTCGCTGTCTCCGCAGGGTCGGGGAGCCTCACGCTCAAACCAAGCGGGTACCGGCAGTTCAAGGCCACGTTCAAGGGCGGCACGTCGGCTGTTGTCGCCGTCTCGCCGTTCTAGCGGAAGACGATCGTCCGGTGGCCGTCGAGTAGTACGCGGTGCTCGGCGTGCCATCGCACCGCGCGCGCGAGCGCGCGGCGCTCGACGTCCGCGCCAATCGCGGCGAGTGAATCCGGAGTCGAGGAGTGGTCGACTCTTTCAACGTCCTGCTCGATGATCGGCCCCTCGTCGAGGTCGCTCGTCACGTAATGCGCCGTTGCTCCGATGAGCTTCACGCCGCGGTCATGCGCCTGAAAATACGGGCGCGCGCCCTTGAATGACGGCAGGAACGAGTGGTGAATGTTGATCGCGCGACCCCTGAGCGCCTCTGAGAGCCCGGGGGAGAGGATCTGCATGTAGCGGGCAAGGACCACGAGTTCCACGTCGAGGTCCGCCACGAGCTTCAGTAGCTCGCCTTCTGCGGCAAGCTTCGTCTCGGAAGTGACGGGGATGTGGTGGAAGGGCTTCCCGTAGAACTGTGCGAGGTCGGCAAGCGCGTCGTGGTTCCCGACGACGGCGACGATGTCGACGGGCAAGGTTCCGGCGCGTTCGCGGACCAGCAGGTCGTTCACGCAGTGCGCGGCTTTTGACACCATCACGATGGTGCGCATCGTGCGGCCAGCGGCGTCCATGTTCCAGGTCATGTCGAAGCGGGCCGCGAGCGCTGCGACCTCCGCTTCGAGCACGTCGGCGTCGGCATGTGACACGAATTCGACGCGCATAAAGAACAGGCCCGTGTCTGCGTCGCCGAATTGCTGCGACTCCGTGATGTTGCCGCCGTTCTCGGCGAGGGTGCCCGAGACGGCGTGCACGATACCCGGCCGGTCCGGGCACGACAGGCTGAGCACCCAAGACGACGCGGCTGTGGTCACCGGACCAGGGTACCGGCGGCGCCCCGTCACGACGACGAAGCATCGATTCTGCGGCGATTGTGCAGACACGGCCTTGGTCCCGGGCGCGTCGCGCCGTGCTCTGCCACGATAGGCACATGAGCGACGACAGCCAGGTGCGCATTGATGTGGTGACGACGGCCGACGCGGGTGAACTGCTGACAGTGCGCCGCGCCGCCTTTGTTGCCGAGGCGCAGATCTTCAACGATCCCCACATTCCCGCACTGACGCAGACGCTTGACGAACTCATCGTCGATCTGGAGTCCGAGGACGTCGTCACCCTGGGCGCGTGGCAAGGGCACCGACTCATCGGTTCGATTCGCGTCGGACTCGAGGGCGGCAAGGCGACGATCGGGCGCCTTGCGGTGGCCCCGGACCTGCAAGGCAAGGGCATTGGCACGCAACTACTCTTCGCCGTGCTCAGTTACCTGCCGGAGGACACGACCGAGGTGTGGGTGTTCACGGGACAGAACTCCAAGCACAACATCGCGCTGTACAACAAGGCCGGATACGAGCACCAGTTTGATCAGGTGGCCGGCGATCTCACGTACGCGTACCTTCGCAAGGTCCTCGAGGCTGGCGCGATTGTCGATGACGAAGCCGACGACGTCGCGATACGAGGCGAGAACTAGGCGCTGCGGGACGACCTGCGGCCATGGCGTCGGCCGCATCTGGCTTGCTAGACTGACGCCCGTCGCGACTGGCGCAGTGGGTCACCACAAGGGAGCGACTTCTCGACTCGTGGTCGTCCGCCTGGGCCATCGTCACTGGTTCAACCCGGCGACCCCCTGGTCCCCATGTGAGGAAGACGATGAGCGACACGAGCGCCACCGCAGCCGTCATGAATGCCACGCTCCGCGATTTCGACCCCGACATCGCCGACGTCCTTGAGGCCGAACTCGGCCGCCAGCGCACGTATCTCGAGATGATCGCATCCGAGAACTTCGTGCCGCGATCGGTGCTGCAGGCGCAGGGCTCCGTGCTCACCAACAAGTACGCGGAGGGCTACCCGGGCCGTCGCTACTACGGCGGTTGCGAAGAGGTTGACGTCGCGGAGACGATCGCGATCGACCGTGCGAAGAGCCTCTTCGGCGCCGGCTACGCGAACGTTCAGCCGCACTCAGGTGCCACTGCTAACGCCGCTGTGCTCCACGCGCTCATCAATCCCGGCGACAAGATCATGGGCCTGTCGCTTGCGCACGGCGGCCACCTCACGCACGGCATGAAACTCAACTTCTCAGGCAAGCTCTACCAGGTCGCCGCCTACGGGCTCGACGAGGTGACTCACCGGATCGAGATGGAGCAGGTCCGGGAACAGGCGCTCGCAGAGCGCCCCAACGTCATCATCGCGGGCTGGTCCGCATACCCGCGCCACCTCGACTTCGCCGCCTTCCGCGCGATCGCCGACGAGGTCGGCGCGCTGCTGTGGACTGACATGGCTCACTTCGCCGGGCTCGTGGCCGCTGGCCTCCACCCGTCGCCCGTTCCGCATTCCGATGTCGTCTCGACCACGATTCACAAGACCCTCGGCGGCCCGCGTTCCGGCCTCATCCTCAGCCGCGACGAGACCTGGGCGAAGAAGCTCAACTCTGCGGTGTTCCCGGGGCAACAGGGCGGACCGCTGATGCACGTGATCGCCGCCAAGGCGGTCGCGCTGAAGGCGGCCGCTGGTTCCGAGTTCCGGCAGCGGCAGGAACGAGTTCTTGAGGGCGCCGCGATCCTCGCGGAACGCCTGACGGCCCCGGACGCGATCGACGCTGGGATCAATGTGGTGACGGGTGGCACCGATGTGCACCTCGTCCTCGTCGACCTCCGCAACAGCCCGCTCGATGGACAGCAAGCGGAGGACCGCCTGCACGAGGTTGGCATCACGGTGAACCGCAACGCGGTCCCCTTCGACCCACGTCCGCCGATGGTGACCTCGGGCGTAAGGATCGGAACAGCCGCGCTCGCGTCGCGTGGGTTCGGGGCGGAGGAGTTCACCGAAGTGGCCGACGTCATCGCCGGAGCGCTGAAGGGCGAGGACCTCGTGGCGCTGCGTGGGCGCGTCGCGGCGCTCACGGATCGGTTCCCCCTCTACGACGGACTCCAGCAGTAAGGGTCCGCCCGTGACGGCTCGCATCCTCGACGGCAAGGCCGCAGCATCGGCGATCAAAGCCGAGCTAGCTGGCCGCGTTGCGGCACTCGCCGAGCGGGGTGTCCACCCCGGGCTTGGGACCCTGCTCGTCGGGAGCGACCCCGGCTCCACGTGGTACGTCAACGGCAAGCACGCCGACTGCGCCGAGGTCGGAATCGCGTCCATTCGTGAGGATCTCCCGGAGTCGGCGAGCCAGGCCCAGATCGAGGCGGCGGTCGCACGACTGAATGCGAACGACAACTGCACGGGATTCATCGTTCAACTTCCCCTGCCTGCGGGTATCGACACGAACCGAGTCCTCGAACTCGTTGATCCAGACAAGGACGCGGACGGGCTTCACCCGACGAACCTCGGACGGCTCGTCCTTCGAGTCTCCGAAGAGGTGACGTCGCCCCTGCCGTGTACGCCGAAGGGGATCATTGAATTACTGGTGCGAC